>DATEGC010000040.1:0-6182 GCA_035280285.1 Candidatus Dormiibacterota bacterium
CGTATCTCAACCGGCGAGCCGGTCGTAGACGATCTGCGACCACGACTCCATCTGCAGATAGAGCCTTCGCATCTCCTCCAGGGTCAGCAGCTCACCGCCGAGCTTCTTGGTCTCACGGATGGCGATGTTCGCGGTGTCGCCGTCGACGAGAAACACGACTCCGAGGTGAACCTTCGAGACCGGCGCCGACTCGTCGTTCAACAAACCGAGCAGCCCGGCTTCGAAATGACCGTCGTACACGACCTCCTCTTCCCACTCTCGCTTGAGACCGTCGAGGATCGGGTCGCCGGACCGCAGGTCACCCGGGTTTATGTGGCCGCCGATGCCTAGCGAGTACTGCTTGCGCAGCCGCTTCTCGGACGAGGCGCGCAATCGATGCGTGAGGAAGTAGCGGTCTCGGTGACGGAAGACGACGTACGGGATGATCTGCTGGAAGCTTGGGTCGTCCTCGACGTCGGCCCGAGGCATGAATATGTAGCGCTCGCGGATCAACGACTGGTATCGATCCAGGTTGTCAGTGACGAATCCGTGCCACGCCCCGTCGGGAAAGACGTCCTCGCGCCGCACGCAGAGCACCTGCTCGGTCGCGACCCTCATGCCACCACGCGCAACAGGCCCCGCCCGAAGACGGCGACGAGCTCCGCCGTCCGGTCGATGTCGTCGGCCTCGACCGGCAGGAAATAGATCCACGCCGCGTGCTCGGTCGCGGTCGTGATCATCGTCCGCGCCGAGTCCGCGCTCGGGTTCCCGCACGGACCTTCCGCGTCGGCAACGCAAATGCGACCTGCGACGTTGACGCGTTCTTTGCCGATGCCTTCATATGTCTCGCCGGCCTTCCCCAGCCGGATCACCAGCTCGTCGCCCTTCACCTTGTCCAGGTCGTACAGCCCGACCGGGACCTGCAGCTGCACCGACAGCGCGTTGGCGACGTCGACGAGCGAGTTGACGCGCGGCAGCGGCTCGCCCTTCTTGATCCGTCGCAGCAGAGCCTCTGACGACGGGCGCATGCGCGTCGGGTCGGTGCCAAACCGCCGGAAGAGCTCGCGCGCGGGGGCAGTCGCGCGAACCTCCCCATTCCGCGCCGCCAGCATCGCGCGCTTCACCTCGAGCTCGAAGTCGTCGCGGGGCGGCGTGACCTCGAGCTCGTACAGCTCGAACGCGTCGACGTCGATGTCGATCTCGCAACGGACTTTCAGCACAGGTATTCGAGATGGTCGAAGAAGTCGGGATACGAGATCTCGACGCACTCCGCGGCTTCGATCTCGGTCTTGCCGTCGGCGATGAGCGCGGCGACGGCCAGGGCCATCGCGACACGGTGATCGCCGCGCGAGTCGACGCGCGCGCCTTCGAGCCGGCGCGGCCCGTTGATGATCCAGCCATCGTCCCGGGCCCCGATGTCGGCGCCCATCGCGGCCAGTCCTTCTTCCATGGCCGCGATTCGGTCGGACTCCTTGACGCGCAGCTCGCGTGCCCCCGCGATCACGCTTGTGCCTGCGATCTGGGTGGCCACCACCGCGAGCAGCGGCAGCTCGTCGATCATCTCCGCGGCGGCGGTGCCGTTTACATGCAGAATGCGAAGCTCGTCCGCGGGATGGACCACGATGTCCGCGACCGGCTCGTTCGCCTCGAAACGCGCATTCGACGGCTGGAGGCGAAACCCGATCGAGGTCAGCAGGTCGGCGAACGCCGTCCGGGTCGGGTTGACGCCGACCCCGAGGAGGCGCACGTCCGACTTCCCGACGATGCCACCGGCCACCAGCCAGAAGGCCGCCGCGCTGAAGTCGCCCGGGACCTCGATTCGCAGCGGCTGCAGCACCTCGGCGGGCCGGGTTTCGACGCGCAGGCCGTCGACCTTTATCTCCGCGCCCATCGCGCCGAGCATGACCTCGGTGTGGTCGCGAGTGCGCACTGGTTCGACGACCGCCGTCACGCCGTCGGCGTACAGGCCGGCCAGCAGGATGGCCGACTTGACCTGGGCGCTTGGAACCGGACTTACGTACTCGATTCCGCGCAGGCCTGTCCCGCCGCCCACCTGCAGCGGCGGCCACGAAGCTTTCGCCCCCATGTCGAGGAGCGGCTTGACGACTCGGTCCATCGGCCGGCGCGAAAGCGACTCGTCACCCACCAGCTCGCTTTCAAATTCCTGCGCCGCCAGCAGGCCCGCGAGCAGGCGCATCGTGGTGCCCGAGTTGCCGCAGTCGAGGGGTCCAGCCGCCGCCCGCAGGCCGCGCATGCCACCGCCGGCGATACGCGAGTCCTCGATCCCCACCCCCAGCGCGCGCAGACAATCCGCTGTCGAGCGCACGTCGGCGCCGCGCGACAGGCCGCGCACGTGGCTGTCGCCGCGGGCGATCGCCCCGAGCATGAGGGCGCGGTGGGAGATCGACTTGTCGCCGGGCACCCGGATCGAGCCCTGAAGCCTGTGCGCCGGTCTCACGGTCGCGATCAATGCCGTTTCGCCCAGCGCTCGCGGACCGCGCGCGCCTCTTCGAACAGCTCGATCAGCCGCGGGTCGTCCGCCTCGATGTGCCTCCGCAGTCGCGCGAGCTCGCCGCTGATCTGATCCAGCACCTCGAGGATGTTCAGGCGATTCGTCCGCACGACACCCGCATACAGGTCGGGCTCGCCCGCCGCCAGCCGGCTCATGTCGCGAAATCCGCCCGCTGCCAGCGGCGAAGCTTCCGGCCAGTCCTTCCGATGAGACAGAGCCAGAACGTAGCCCACCGAAAGCAGGAAAGCCGCGTGGCTCACCCCTGCCATCAGCCGGTCGTGCGTGACGGCGTCGATCACCACCGGGTGCGCCCCCACAGCCTCGACAAGTGCCGCGATCCGAGGCTGTTCGCGTGTGAGCACCCACGGCGCGTGCTCGAACATCGTCGGGTCCGCATGGTCGATACCCGACACCTCCTTGCCGCACATCGGGTGTCCGCCGACGAAATCGAGGCCTTCAGCCGCCGCCCACTCCATCACGTCGGCCTTGGTCGAAGCCATGTCCGTGATCAGCCTGCCCTCCGCGCCCGCCGCCAGCTTCGCGAACACCTCCCGCAGCGCGCTGATCGGAGCGGCCACGACGACCAGCTCATCCGCCATGGAGATCACGGCCGGGTCCGTGTCCGCTGCGGAAACGATGTCGCGCTCGAGAGCCTTGCGGACCACGATCGGGTTGGGGTCGTTGCCCACCAGCACGAGTTCCGGGCGGGCCTTTTTCAAGGCGAGCGCGAACGACGCGCCCATCAGACCCAGGCCCACCACCGCGACTGTGGGCACGGCGAACCCCTAAGCCAGCTGCTTCTGCATCGCGCCGAGCAGCCGCCGGAGGTCGGTCATCAAGCGGTCGAAGGCCGCGAAGTCCAGCGACTGCGCCCCGTCGGACAGGGCCTGGTTCGGCATCGGATGCACTTCGATGATCAGTCCGTTCGCGCCGGCGGCGACCGCGGCCAGCGACATCGGGCTCACCAGGGACCACTTGCCGGTCGCCTGCGACGGGTCGACGATGACCGGCAGGTGCGACAGCTCGCGCACCAGAGGCACCGCGTTGAGGTCGAGGGTAAAGCGCGTCGCCGTTTCGAAGGTGCGGATGCCGCGCTCGCACAGGATCACGTCGCGGTTGCCCTGCGACAGGATGTACTCCGCGGCGAGCAGCCATTCCTCGATCGTCGATGACATGCCGCGCTTCAGCAGCACCGGCTTGCCCGCTCGCCCTGCCTCCTGCAGCAATGCGTAGTTCTGCATGTTCCGCGTGCCCAGCTGGAGGATGTCCGCGTACTTCGCGACCAGGGCCACGTCGCCTGGCGACACGACCTCGGTCACGACTTTCAAACCTGTCTCGGCGCGCGCGAGCGCCATCATCTTGAGCGCCGCCTCGCCCAGACCCTGGAACGAATACGGCGACGTGCGCGGCTTGAAAGCTCCTCCGCGCAGCATCTTCGCGCCCTGTTTCGCGACGTGGCGCGCGGTCTCGAGGAGCATCTCCTCGCCCTCGACTGAGCATGGTCCGGCCATGACCACGACCTCGTCGTTGCCAATCTTCACCCCGCCCACGTCGACGACCGTGTCGGTGCGCCGGAACTCGCGGCTCGCAAGCTTGAACGGTTTGGTGATGGGGATGATCTCCTGGATCCCGCCCAGGTGCGAGAACGCGTCTTTGTAGGCGTACGCGTTGCCGCCGATCACCCCGATGACGGTCCGTTCCTCGCCGTGCGAGAGCTCTGCCTTCAGCCCGATCTCGTCGATCCGCTCGACCACGGCGTCGATCTCGGTCTGCGTCGCGGTGTGTGACATCACGATGATCATTGGTTCGGCGAGCTCTTCAAATAATCGAGGTCCGCCTGGATGGCTTCGGCGCCCCGCAGGTAGGCGAACCTCATCGCCGACTGCGGCCGCGGCGTGTTGTACATGAGCAGGACGCGGATGCACATCGGCACGCCTCGTGGGTTGGGCTGCTTCACCTGCATGTCATGTCCGCACAGCATGGGCGTGCCGAGCCACCCGAGGCGGCGGGCGGCGTGGGCGGGAAACTCGGCGTTCAGGTCCGGGGTGGTCGTGAAGAACGCTGACGCGACCTCGTTCGGGTCGAGGTCGTTCAGGTTGACGAGCTCGTGCAGCAGCTCCTCGGTCGCCTCCATGATCGCCTCGGCTGTGTTCGCGGTTGCGGTCGTCGCGCCGCGGATCCCCCTTACCGGCAAGCTTTGAGCAGCTCCCTGACCAGCACGACGCCGTCTCCACCGCGCTCGATCTCGTCCACTATGGCACTGCCTACGACCGCCGCGTCGGCGTGACCGCGCAGCGCCTTCATGTGCTCCTGGCGTGAGATGCCGAACCCTGCCGCGACCGGCAGAGTGGTGCGCAGCTTCACGTTTTTCAGCAGCTCGTTCATGCCGGCGGGGAGCTCTTTGCGCGCGCCGGTGATCCCTGTCACCGTCACGCAGTAGACGAACCCGCTCGAGTGGGAGGCGATCGCCGCGATGCGGTCTGGCGGCGTGGTCGGCGCGACCATGAAGACCGTATCCAGCGACGCCGAACGCAACCAGCCCGCGACCGGCTCCGCCTCTTCGATCGGAAGGTCGGGCACGATCACGCCCGCTGCACCGGCCTGAGCCGCGGCGGCCGCGAACTTGCGCGGGTCGAACGCCAGCACGGGGTTGATGTAGGTCATCAGCACCACCGGCACACCCTCCTTCGCGACCGCCTCGCACACCTCGAGGGCGCCTGGGACCGTCATCCCGTGCTCGAGCGCGACCTGGCCGGCGCGCTGGATCATCGGTCCGTCGGCCAGGGGGTCGGAGTGCGGGATGCCGATCTCCAGCGCGGCGACGCCGGACGAGGCCAGCCTCCTACCCACGTCGATCGACCTCTTCTTGGTCGGAAAGCCGGCCATCATGTAGACGACGAGCTTCAGGTCGCCCTTCGCCCGGAGCGAGTTTTCCAAACGCGACTTGTTTGAGAGAGCGCCCTGCGCACGCCCGGCTTCAGCCACCATCGACCGAGTCCATATCCTTGTCGCCGCGGCCCGACAGGCAGACCAGGATCCGCCCGCCTGGCCCCAGCTCCTTCGCGATCGCCCCGGCGTGATGGATCGCGTGCGCCGGCTCGAGCGCCGGCATGATGCCCTCGAGCCGAGTGCACAACCTGAACGCGGCCAGCGCGTCCTTGTCCGTCACCGCCACGTACTCGACGCGCTCGATGTCGCGCAGGAACGCATGCTCCGGTCCGACGCCGGGATAGTCGAGCCCGGCGGAGATCGAATGCGTCGGCAGGATCTGCCCGTCGCCGTCCTGCAGCACGTAGGAGTAGGTGCCGTGCAGCACGCCGGGCCGGCCGCCGACCAGGGACGCGGCGTGCTCGCCAGTCTTGATGCCCTTCCCCGCCGCCTCGACGCCGACCAGCGACACGTCCTTGTCGTCGAGGAACGCGGTGAAGATCCCGATCGCGTTCGAGCCGCCGCCCACGCAGGCGACCACAACATCGGGCAGCTTGCCGTCCAGCGAAAGGTACTGGTCGCGCGCCTCGTCGCCGATCACCCGCTGCAGGTCGCGCACCATCTCCGGATACGGGTGCGGCCCCACGACAGAGCCGATGATGTAGTGCGTCGTCCGCACGTTGGTCACCCAGTCGCGGATCGCCTCCGTGGTCGCGTCCTTCAGCGTCTTCGACCCGCTCTTGACCTCCACCACCTCGGCCCC
>DATEGC010000041.1:0-6409 GCA_035280285.1 Candidatus Dormiibacterota bacterium
ATCCATCGCATTGGCGTCAGGGTCCTGACGGGCGACGAGAAACAACGACACGAGCTGGCGACAATCCGAGGTAGCGGTCATTCGACCCTCCGGGGCATCCTCTACCCGCCGGCGCTGACGCCCGGGTAGACGGCCTGCCAGCACGATCCTACGAGACACGTCGGCTTGCATGCGCAAGAAATCGGGGGGTGGGACACACGGACCTGGTCGGGCGGGAGAGATTTGAACTCTCGGTCTCCTGGTCCCAAACCAGGCGCTTTACCGAGCTAAGCTACCGCCCGCGCGGAACGATTCAAGCAGACAGCTCTCGCAGCGCGCCCGACTCTAGCATCGCGCGCGCGGCGGCCGCACGGTGGCTGTATTTGCGCTTCTCCCGCGGCTCCATTTCGCCAAAGGTCTTGCCCGTTCCTGGCACCAGGAAGATAGGGTCGTAGCCGAACCCTGCCTCGCCTCGCCACTCCGGCACCACCTCGCCCCGACACTCGCCTTCGAACAACCGCACCTCACGTCCCGGAGCAGCAAGCGCGATCACGCATACGAATCGCGCCGTCCACGGCCGCCGAACGCCCTCGAGCCGCCGCAGCAGCTCGGCCGTGCGCTCCTTCTGAGTCGCCCCCAGGCGCGCCGACCGAATGCCCGGGAAGCCGCTTAGTACATCGACCTCAAGCCCCGAATCATCGCCCAGCGAGGGCAGGCTGGATTTGTCCCGCGCGGCCTCGGCCTTCAGCCGCGCGTTCTCTGCATAGGTCTCCCCCGCCTCGTCGATCTCAGTGTCGAACGCGATCAGTTCGACGCCAGCTGATGACAGGAGGTCCCGATACTCGCGGAGCTTGCCCGCGTTGCCGGAGGCGATGACCAGTCGCGGACGGTTACTCAGAGCGCAGCAAGCGCGCGCTTCTGCGCGACGATCAGCTCCTTGATGCCCTTGAAAGCCAGTGCGAGCATCGCGTCGAGGTCGGCTCGCGTATAGGGTGCACCCTCGGCCGTGGCCTGCAGCTCGACCAACCGCCCGTCCTCGGTCATCACGCAGTTGAGATCGGTCGAGGCCTGGAAGTCCTCGCCGTAATCGAGGTCCAGCACGGCAGCGCCGTCGACAATCCCGCAGCTCACGGCAGCGAGGTGTTGGCGCACGGGAACCTCGGCGATCATCCGCGCGTCTTTCATCCGCTTGATCGCCACGTACAGGGCAACAAACGCGCCCGTGATCGACGCCGTCCGAGTGCCGCCATCGGCCTGGAGCACGTCACAGTCGAGGGTGATGGTCCGTTCGCCGATCTTGCTCATGTCGACTGCGGCTCGCAGCGAGCGCCCGATCAGGCGCTGGATCTCGTGTGTGCGGCCGCCGAGCCTGCCCTGGATCGCCTCGCGGGCTCCGCGGTCATGCGTGGCGCGAGGCAGCATCGAGTACTCTGCCGTGATCCAACCCTGGCCGCTGCCCCGGCGGTGCATAGGCACGCGATCCTCGACGCTCGCGGTGATCCACACCCGCGTGCGACCCATCTCGATCAGGCACGAACCCTCCGCGTGCACGTTGACTCCGAGCTCGATCTTGACCGGGCGCAGTTGGTCGGGCACGCGCCCGTCGCGGCGCGCCGCCGTGCCGGCTATCGTCCGAGAAGTTTCAGTAATAGCGCTGTCGCCTCGAAGAAAAGATAGAGCGGAATGAACACGATCATAGGGGTCAGCGGATCCACGCCAGGGGTCAGAAAGTTGGCCAGGATCCCAAGCGCCAGGAACCAGTACGGCCTGCGCTTGTACAGCCACTTCGTGTTGATGATTCGGAGCATGCCAAGCACGAAGAGCACGACCGGAAGCTCGAAGACCAGGCCGAAACCGAGAACCATGATCAGGACAAAACTGACAAGCTCACTGATGTCGGGGAGGTATGTGACGTCCGCCGGCGTGAGCGAATTCAGAATGTGGATGTAGAGCGGCAGCGCAAACATTGCCGTCGTGACGCCAAGGGCGAAGAAGGCGATCGTCGCGACGACGAGAGGCAGGACAAACCTGCGCTCGCGGGGGTGAAGGCCCGGACTGACGAACCACCAGATCTGCTGAATGATGACCGGCGACGCGAGCACGATCCCGATGTAAAGCGCAACCTTCAGCTGTAGGAGCACGCCCCCACCCGGCTGCAGGTATATGGCGTGGCCGAGTCCGGATCGCGTGACAAGAAACGTGATGACGTGACCGGAGGCAAAGACCGCGACGATCGTCGCCAGTCCCCAAGCAATCAGCGAGATGATGAGCATGCGCCGCAGCGCTTCGAGGTGCTCGATCACCGACATGCGCTGCTCCTCGACCGGAGGACTGGGTCGAGGTCCGCGCTGCAGGACCCTGTCTAGAAGGGCCACCTGCGAGCCCTAGTTCTTGGAGGGACTAGCCTCGGACGTCGAGCCCTTGGCGGTGCTCTCGCTCGCAGCCGCGGAGGTGCCGGCCGGCGGTTCTGACTTGGGCTGCACGGCGGAGGTGACTTCGTTCGTGAGCTCGCTTGTGGCCTTGCGGAACTCCCGCATCGCCTTGCCCACGGCCCCGCCGAGCTCGGGCAGCCGACCCGGCCCAAAGATGATCAGTACCACGGCGAGAATGACGATCAGCCAGAGCGGGTGAAATGGCATTTGAGCCGATTATAGACCCCGGTTTGTAAGCCGTAGCTCAGAGCGCCGTCAAGAGACCTTGATCGTGACCGAGACGATCGTGTCACTCACCGACAGGATCTGGACCTTGTCCATTCCCGAGGTGACCGTAGCGAAGCGGTTGTAGACGGCGGTAGGCCCAGAGCCCGGCCACGCAGCCTTCTGGATGAAGAACTGGCTTCCGTTGATCGCGCCGCCCGGCACCCGAGCCATGCCGACCGCGCCGCTCTCCCACGGCGTGGCGCTGGGCTCGTCGGGCAGGTTGTAGCCGGGTCCGCCGCGGCCGTCGCCGCGCGGATCACCTCCCTGCACGACCCAGTCCTCGGCCTTCCAGAAGACGAGCCCGTTGTAGTAGCCATGAATCGCGAGTACGACGAAGTTGTTGACGGTGATCGGCGCGACTTCAGGATGAAGCTGGATCACGATGTCACCCTGCGACGTGGTGAGGGTAGCCTCCAACTTTTGCGACGCCATAATGCACATTGGCTGCCGGCTGATGAACTCGTGGGTGGCGATCTGCGTCGAGGTCACGCAGTTCCCCAGCGCCGACGGCACAAACGGGTCGATGGCGTGCTTGATCAGCAGTCCCGAGCCGATGACCGCCGCGAGCAGGACAGCCATGACCAGCAACGCCAGCCAGGCCTGAAGGCCACGTGGAGTCGCGGCATCGATGTCGTCCGGCTCGACCGGCCCCGGGCGCCGGGGCGGCCGCGGCTGGCTCACTTTCGCGCGGTCGCTTCGGCGATGGCCTGCACGAGGCCGTGCGTCGTGTACTCACGGGCCACGATCGAGACGTCGAGGCCCAGCTTGCGCGCGCTGTCCGCCGTCACCGGGCCCATGCAGGCGATCTCGGCGTCGCCCAGGATCGCCGGGAGCCGGTCTTCAGGAAACGCGCGGACGAAGTTGTAGACAGTGGACGAGCTGGTAAACGTGATCACGTCCACGCCTTCACCGTCGAAGAGCCGGAGCAGCGCAGGCCCGGCCTCGACCGGGCACATCGCACGATAGACGGGCAAGATCTGGACTTCAGCACCTCGATTTGCAAGCAGCGATGGTAGAGCGTCGCGGGCGACCTCCGCACGCGGCACCAGCACGCGCATGCCCTTCATCTCCCAACCTTCGAGCGCGTTGGCGAGTCCCTCCGCCGTGTATTCGGAAGTGACGAGCTCGGGATGCAACCCGTGGTTGCCCAGCGCGTCGGCCGTTTCCTGTCCGATCGCGCAGAGCTTCGAATTGTGCAGGGCCCGCGAGTCGAGACCTGTGGAAAGGAGCATCTGGAAAAAGATGTCGACCGCGTTGGCGGAAGCGAAGATCACCAGCGCCGTCCGGTCGAGGTTTTTGATCGCGGTGAGCACGCGGTCATCGGTGGGCAGGCGCTGAATCTCCAGGGTCGGAATCTCGACCACCGCCGCGCCCAGGTCCACGAGCTCGCGTCGAAACGGATCGACCTGGTGCCGCGCGCGCGTGATCAGGATCCGGCGCCCGTGCAGCGGCCGCTTGGACAGGGTGTCCAGCCGCTCCGAGACCTCGACACCGGGCCCGAGCACGAGCAGCGCGTCGCCGCGCAGCCCATAGGTCGCGGCCTTCCGCGCCAGCTCGCCCAGCGGGGCACTGACGCGGTGCTGGCCGGGCTGGCCGGGATTCAGGATCAGCGCTGCCGGTGTCTCCGGCGGACGGCCGTTCTGCAGCAGCGCTGTGATGCCGGATTCCCACCAGCCCGAAGCGAGTCGCAAGACGACTGTCTCGCCGCCGGTGACCAGGCCGAATCCAATCGACGCCGACAGACCCTCGATCGTGAGCGGGATGCCGCTCATGACCGGAGCGGCGAGCTCAACGATCAGCCCGGGAATGGCCTCGAAGTCAACACCCGCGCGCTCGAGTCGCTCTGCTATCTCGCTGCCGTTTGAGAACGCATATGGGTTGCCAGGAAAAAGCACGGTGACCTTACGGCCGTGGCGAGCAAGGCGCACGACTTCATCAACGGATTCGAGCGGCGCGATGTCCGCGTTGGGCGGCGCGAGGTGCAGCAGGCCGGTGCCGCAGCCATCGCAATTGCGAATGACGTCGGCGCCTCTGATCGCCTCGACTGCCTGCAGAGTGGCCAGACCTGGATGACCTGGTCCCACACCGACGAGCCTGACCCTGTTCATGCCACCACGCCCATCCCCAGCCGGGACATGGGGAGACAGATTAGAGCTTTCGGCTGACCACGTAGTCGGCAAGCGACGCGAGCGCGGAGGTCGCCTCGCTTGGTGCCAGTGCTTTCAGTGTTTCGCGTGCTGAATCCGCATGATGACGAGCCTGTTCGAGCGCCATCTGCGGCCCTTTGCTCTTGCGAACTTCATCGACGATTCGCTGTGCCTGGCCGGCATTGAGCCGGAGATTGCCTTCGACGTTGATCGACGCGAGCATCAATGGAAGCGTCGCGAATCCCTCAGCGATGTCGTGTCCGATTGGTTTGCCGATCTCATCTTCAGTGCCCGTGTAATCAAGGACGTCGTCCGCGATCTGAAAGGCGAGACCGAGCGAGCGTCCATATCCGGTGAGAGCGACGGCCTGCGCCTCGTCAAGACCGCCGAGCAGGGCTCCGATGTGACAGCAGGCGGCGAGCAGCAGCGCGGTCTTCGCCTCGATCAGGCGCATGTACTCGCCGACATTGCTGGCGTAGTGGTAGCGGAGCGCTTGCTGCCGAACTTCGCCGACGCAGATGCCCATCACCGCGTCAGCGAGGATTACCACGACCTCGGGCGACTTGGTTCGAGCCGCGAATTCGTATGCCTTCGCGAAGTAGAAGTCACCGATCACGAGAGCGGGCTCGTCACCGAGCATGGCGGCGACCGTGGGGCGGCCGCGTCGTGTCGGTGAGCGGTCGATTACGTCGTCGTGCACCAGCGTCGCGGCGTGGGTTAGCTCCACAGCCATCGCAGCCGGCGTCAATCGCTCCACGTCGTAGCTGCCACACATGCCGGCGAGCAGCACCAGCGCCGGGCGCAATCGTTTGCCGCCGGCCTCGAACAGGTCGGCCATCGGGCGCGCAACCTCAGCCGGGTCCGACTCGATTTCTTCCCGGAGGGCGGCCTCGATGTTTGCGAGGTCTTTGGCTACAGGGCCAAAGAGATCGATGTCTTCGGTCAAGCGCCCCTGACCGACAGCCGATAGCCGAGACCGGGCACCGCCTCCAGGAGCACGCCCGTGTTGGATCGTTCCGACAGCTTGCGCCGGAGGCGCTGCACGTGCGGATCGACCGAGTGATCGTCCAGGTCGTGCGGGTAGCCCCACACCTTGTCGCGCAGCTGCGCGCGGGTGAGCACGCGCTCAGGGTTGGCGGCCAGCACGGCCAGCAGGTTGAACTCCGTCATCGTCAGGGTGATCTCGTCCTCGCCGACCTTCACGCGGCGGGCGCCATTGTCGATCTGCAGAGCGCCGATGCTCAATACCCCTTCTCGGCCGCCCCCGGTTTCAGCAAGAGACGACCGCCTGAGGTGCGCATTGATGCGCGCGGCCAGGATACGGGAGTCGAAGGGCTTGGTGATGTAGTCGTCCGCTCCCACCTCGAGGCCTACGACCTCGTCCATCTTGGTGGAGCGACCGGTGAGCATGACCATCGGGGCGACGACGCCATGCCGCCGCAACTCGCGGATCACCTCGGTCCCGCTGATGTCCGGCAGCACCCAGTCGACCAGCACCAGGTCCGGCTGCGCGCTTCGGCCGAGCTCGATCGCCTGCGCTCCCGTCCCGGCCTCGACCACGTCATGGCCCTGGAGCCGGCACAC
>DATEGC010000042.1:0-19565 GCA_035280285.1 Candidatus Dormiibacterota bacterium
CAGACCGGGCCGGCGCAGCGTGCCCAGGAAGTCCTTCGGCGCGTACGCCGCGACGACTTCCTCGAACCGGCTCGAATCCATGAGGTACCGCCGCCGCTGAAGGTCCTGCCGGGCTTCCAGGACGAGACGCTGTAGGAGATCCTCAGTCACTCCTGAGAGATTCTGGCCCACCGTTGCAGAACCTCGCCGGCGCGGCCCGAGTCGATCCCTTCCGCCGCCAGGCCGAGGCCTTCCTTCCAGTCTCGGGCCAGGCCGGCGGCGCGCAGGGCGGCCGCCGCGTTGAGCAGGACGACGTCGCGGCGCGCGCCCTTGGCCCCGCTCAGCACCTCCCGTGCGAGGCGCGCGTTCTCCTCGGGCCCGCCGCCGCGCATCGACTCCAGCGGCGCCTTTGTCAAGCCCAGCTCGCCGGGATCGAGCTCGTATTCCTTTCTCTGTCCGTCGATCTCGATCACGAACGAAGGCGACGCCACCGACAGCTCGTCCATCCCGTCCGCCGCGTGGAAGACGATCGCGCGCTCGACCCCCAGGCGCAGCAGGACGTCGGCCATCTTGGCCGCCAGGGTCCCGTCCGCCACGCCGAGCGCCTGGTATTTCGCGCCCGCGGGGTTGCAGAGCGGCCCGAGCACGTTGAAAACCGTGCGCAGGCCCAGGTCGCGGCGCGTCGCCCCGGCGAAACGAAACGAAGGGTGAAAAACGGGCGCGAACAGGAAGCCGATGCCTATCTCGTTGATGCACCGGGCCACGCCATCGGGAGCGAGGTCGATCTTGACGCCGAGCTGCTCCAGCACGTCCGCCGAGCCGCACAGCGACGACGCTGCGCGGTTGCCGTGCTTGGCAACCCGGGCGCCGCACGAGGCGGCGACGATCGCCGCCAGGGTCGAGATATTGAAGGTCGCGAGGCCGTCGCCGCCGGTGCCGCACGTGTCGAGAAGCGCACCCTCGACCTGGATCGGCGTCGCCATCGCCCGAGCCGTGCGCGCGAAGCCGGCGATTTCCTCCGCCGTTTCGCCCTTCATTCGCAGCGCGATCAGGAAGCCGGCTATCTGCGATGGCGTCGCGTCGCCGCGGATGATCACCTCGAAAGCCGCTGACGCCTCGCCCTCGCTGAGGTTCTCGCACTTGACGAGCCTGGCGATCGCTTCGATCACGCGTACACCTTCGCGGCCCGGCGCACGAAGTTCCCCAGGATCTTCTTGCCTTCCCTGGTCAGCACCGACTCAGGGTGGAACTGCACGCCATATGTCGGGTGCTTGACGTGACGCAGTCCCATCACGACACCATCGTGCGTCCACGCCGTCACGACGAGATCCGGTGGCACGCTCGACCGCTTGACGATCAGCGAGTGGTAGCGCGTCGCCTCGAACGGCTCGCTGATGCCCGCGAGCACGCCCGAGTTGTCGTGATGAATCCACGAGGTCTTGCCGTGCGCAGGCTCGTTGCGCACGACATCGCCGCCGAACACCTGCCCGATGCACTGGTGCCCGAGACATACGCCAAGAATCGCTACCTTCCCGCTCAGCGCGCGGATCGCGTCGTTGGAGACGCCGGCGTCGTCGGGTGTCCCGGGTCCGGGCGAGATCACGATGCCATCGAACTTCGCCAGCTCGTCGACTGTGACTGCGTCGTTGCGGAACACCTCCGGCTCCGCGCCGAGCTCGGCCATGTACTGCACGAGGTTGTAGGTGAAGGAGTCGTAGTTGTCGATCATCGCAAGCGTCGCCACCTACATGCCCTCCGCCATCTCGATGGCCTTGAACATCGCCCCCGCCTTCTCGAGCGTCTCCTCGAACTCGCGCTCGGGCTTCGAATCCGCGACCACGCCGCAACCCGCCTGCACGTACGCGACTCCCTCCGCGATGACGACGGTGCGCAGCGTGATGGCCATGTCCATGTTGCCGCCGAAGCTGACATAGCCGAGCGAGCCGGCGTACACGCCCCGCTGTTCCGGCTCCAGCTCGGCGATCACCTCCATGGCCCGGATCTTCGGCGCGCCCGACACCGTGCCCGCGGGGAAGGCGGCGCGCAGCGCGTCGAGCGACGTCTTCCCCTCGCGCAGCTGGCCGCTCACCGTCGACGAGATGTGCATCACGTGCGAGTAGCGCTCGATCTCCATCAGGCGATCGACCGATACCGTTCCCGGTTTCGCGACGCGGCCAACGTCGTTGCGGCCGAGGTCGACGAGCATCACGTGCTCGGCGCGCTCCTTCAGGTCACTGAGGAGCTCCTTCTCGAGTCGCTTGTCCTCCGCCGGGTCGGCGCCGCGCCGGCGCGTGCCGGCGAGCGGCCTGGTCTCGACGCGCCGGCCCTCGACCTGCACGAGCTTCTCGGGTGAGGTGCCGACGATGTGCCGGTCACCGCCGAGGGCCAGGAAGAACATGTACGGCGACGGGTTGATCGCGCGCAGGCAGCGATAGACGTCAAAGGGGCTCGCTGCGAGCGGCTTCTGGAACCGCTGCGACGGCACGATCTGAAATGCGTCGCCGCTCATGATGTACTCGCGCGCCGCATCCACCATCGCGTGGAACTGGCCCTTTGTCACGTTGGGCACCCAACGCGCGCCATCAACGCCGTGCGGCGGCGCAGGTATCGGGTCGCCCGCCAGGCGCTTCTCCATCGCGTCGATGCGGGCCACCGCCGCGTCGTAGTCCTCGCGGTCCGGGCGGTGGATCGTCAGCAGCTGCAGCCGGCGGGTGACGTGGTCGAAGACCGCCAGGTCCTCGGCGCGCACGAAGGCGCTCTCGGGCATGGGCGGAGGCGCGCCTTTGGCGAGCGGCAGGCGCTCGAAATGCCGCGCCGTCTCGTAGCCCAGGTACCCGACAGCCCCGCCGTGAAAGCGGGGGATTCCGCGCACCGGCGCCGTCTCCTCGGCCGCGACCGACGCCAGCGCATCCAGCGGGTTTCCCTCGCCAAGCTCGAGCGGCCTTGCCTGGACGCCGATGAACGAGAAGCGCGCCAACCGCTCACCGCCCTCGACGCTCTCGAGCAGGAATCCTGGCTCACCGGGCGGGCACAGCAGCGTGTACGCGCGGACAGGGGTGAGCATGTCGGCCAGCACCTCGCGGTAGACCGGGATCAGCGCGTGATTGGGGGCCAGAGCCCGAGCATCCTCTCGGGTGGGGGTGCAGTCTTTCATGGACAACCTCTCATCTCGTCTCATCTAGTCGTGCGCCGCGCGCGCCCGGCGTCCGCCCAACTCTCTCTGGCTGGGCCGGAGGCCAAAGGTTATCAGACCGTCAGGATCGAGCCTTCACTTTCGCGTTCGATTTCTCTTTCATCTGGCGCTTGACCTCGCGGGCGTGGGCCATTGACTCCTCCGACTCGACGTCGGCGACAGAGTGCCACGTCGCGGCGTGCTTCTCCCAGCCTGGCGGCCTGATGTCGAACTTCTTCGCCAGCACCGCGATGAGGATCTTCGTCTTCATATCCCCAAAGCCGGGCAGTTTGCCGATCCGCGCGGCGAGCTCGTCGCCGGTCCGAGCGTCGCGCCACACCGCTCCGGCGTCCCCGCTGTAGTCCTTGTCGACGGCGGCGCACATCGCCTGCACGCGTCGGGCCATGCTGCCCGGAAAGCGATGCAGCGCCGGACGCTGTCGGAACACAGCGTCAAGGCGCTCCGGGTCCATGGCCGCGATCTCGCGCGCGTCCAGTCGTCCCAGTCGCTGCTGCAGCTCGTACGGCCCGCCGAATGCTTTCTCCATCTTGACCTGCTGGTCGAGGACCATTCCTATGAGGAGCGCGAGGGGGTGGGTCTCCAGTAGCCTGTTGGCTTCTGGCTGCTGGGTCCAGACGATGGGCATGACTTCAAGAGTATCCCCACCCGTTATTCATTACGTGCCGGAGCCGGGGGACGACTACCGACCCGGATCGAGAGAGGACTTCGACCGCCTCTACCGGACCTCGTATCCCCGCGTCTATCGCACCGTGGCTGCGATCCTGTCCGACTCCGAAGCCGCGGAGGACTGCGCCCAGGACGCGTTCGTCCAGGCGTTCCAGGCCTGGAGCCGCTGGCGGCCCGATGCCCCGGCCGAGGCGTGGGTCCACCGCATCGCGGTCAACAGCGCCATCTCCTACCGCCGCAGCGAGAGGCTGCGCCGCGTCGGAGAGGTCTTGCGACGCCTCGGCCGGCCCGCGCCACCTGCCGACCCTGCCGACGTGGCCACCCGGCCCGACCTCCTGACGGCCCTGCGGTCGCTGCCACCCAAACTCGCCGCGGCCATCGTGCTTCGCCACTACCACGGCTACAACAACAGGGAGATCGCCGCCGCCCTCGGGGTTTCGGAGCGCACCATCGGCACCCGGCTGCACCAGGCCGGCGAGCGGCTGCGTGCCGCGCTCGCGCCGTCCTTCTCACTTGGCGCACCTCCCGCGTTCACTTCAGATCAACGTGAGTCATATGTCGAAGACTGAGGACCCGCTCGGCCCGGGCTTCGCGCACCGGCTGCGCCTGGAGCTGGACCGCATCCAGCCCAGATGGTCCCCGCCCCGTTACGCGACCACGCAGCGGCGGCGTGTCGCCGGATGGCGCTTCGCCCCGGTGGCGCTGGTGATCAGCGTGGCCGGATTGGTCGCCCTCACGGCGACCGTCGCCACCGGCAGCACGAACCCGGTGGTCTGGACCGAGCGCGTGGTCACCACCATCCATTCGGAGCCGGCGGCGTCGCCGGCGCCCGAGCAGCACCAGGCGCCGCCTGCTGATGCTCAGACCGACGGACCCGTGCACGCGAGCTCTGCGCCACCAGCCCAGCGGACCGAACCGTCGAACCGGCCAGAGCCGAAAGAATCTCCCGAACCTGGAGTTTCGCCCGAGCCGTCCGACTTGCCTCGAGGGGAAGGCGACCACTAGCCCTTCCGACTTCAGCCGAGTCGAGCGTTTCCAATCACATGAAAAGACCAGTCCTGCTTGTCGTGGGAGCGGTGGCGGCAACGTTGCTGATGGCAGGTGTGGGAGCCTCCGCGCACACCGGCCTTTCGCTGTCGAAATTCATCGGCGTGCACTCGGCCACGTTGGACGACGAGGCCACCGGCGCGCGCACCGAGCCGACCGAGAAGCCTGAACCGACCGAGACGCCCGAGGCCCAGGAACCCGCTGAGACCGAGGTCGACAACGACGCCGACGACCAGACCGAGGAGACCGGCGACAACGAAACCGAACACGAAACCGCCGGCGCCGCGCCGACGGAGACCAAGCAGACGAGTTCGAGCTCACACGAGCACGAGTCAGACGGCAAAGAAAAAGACTGACGACTGACGTCGCTTACGGCAAGGGGCCGGGGATTTTTGTCCGGCCTCTTTCTTTTTGGCTTACGTCCGGCGACGCTGCACGAACTGAAATCCGAAGCGTCCCTTGACGCACAGGTGTCCCGCTGTGACGCTGTTGTCGAGCGGTGAGCTGACCCTCACGATCGAGTTGTCCTGGACGTGCAGCTCGAGCACGCACCCGACGCCGCAGTAGGGACACACGGTCTCCGTCACCGTCTGCCGCGATTCGTCCCACGTGCCCGCGGCGCGCATGTCGTGCTCGCTCTTGAACATGAGCGCGCCCGTGGGGCACACGCCGATGCAGTTGCCGCAGTACACGCACGCCGAGTCGGGCAGCTGCACGTCGAACTCGGTCGAGATGTGCGCGTCAAAGCCGCGCCCTGCGACCGCGATGGCAAAAGTGTTCTGCGCGTCGACCCCGCACGCCTCCACGCACTTGTAGCAGAGAATGCACCGCGAGTAGTCGCGGACGTACAGCTCATTGTCGATTTTCGGTGGCTGGGCGACCGTGGCGACGGCGCCAAATCGCGACGGAGCTGCTCCGTATCGCTCCATCCATCCGTGCACCTGCGGAGACGTCAGCGACATGTCGACCGACGAAGCCAGCAGCTCGAGGACGAGGCGCCGGCTGTGCCTCACGCGCTCGGAGTCGGTTGCGATCTTCATCCCCGCCTCGACCTTGCGCGAGCACGCCGGCACCAGCACGCGCGAACCTTCTAGCTCGACCACGCAGACCCGGCAGACGTTGACCGGGGTGAGGTTGTCGAGCTGGCACAGGGTCGGCGTGTCGATGCTCATCCGCCGGCACGCGTCCAGAATGGTCGAGCCCTCACGGGCCTGGACCTCGCGCCCGTCGATCGTGAGCATGACGTCAGTCATTGAGCACCTCAAGCTGCGCGAGACCTGACGCGATCGCGTTCGCGGCCGTCTGTCCGAGGCCGCAGATCGACGCGTCGCGCATCGCCTGTGCGATGTCGCCGAGCAGAATCACATCGGCGCGTGCATCCCTGCTGTGCAGCATTCGCTCGAGGATCTCCTCCTGGCGTTTCGTGCCCACGCGGCACGGCACGCACTGACCGCACGACTCGTCGCGGAAGAAGCGCGCGATGCGCAGCAGGACCTGCTTCATGTCTGCGGTGTCGTCGAAGACGATCACCGCCCCAGACCCGAGCGTCGCGCCGATCCCCCGCACCCCCTCGAAGCTAAGCGGCACGTCCAGCTGCGCGGGCGTGACGAACGATCCGGCCGCCCCGCCGAGCAGAACCGCCTGCAGCGTCCGGCCGGGATACAGGCCGCCGGCCCGGTCGATTAAGTCGCGTAGGGGCGTCCCCATCGGGACCTCGTAGACGCCCGGCGACATCACCTGCCCGGACACGCAGAACAGTCGCGTGTTTGCGAAATCGCCGTTGACGATGTCGAGCACGTTGACCAGCGTCTCCACGTTGTTGACGAGCGTCGGCTTGCCGAACAGACCGAACTGAACGGGGAACGGGGGCTTGTTGCGGGGCTCTCCCCTCCGGCCCTCGATGGAGTTGAACAGGGCGGTCTCCTCGCCGCAGATGTACGCGCCCGCACCGCGCCTCACCTCGATGTCGAGGTCGATGACGCCCTGCGCGCGGGCTTCAGCGACAGCGCGCTCTATGCGTGCTCGAGCCAGCGGATACTCCGCTCGCACATACACGAACGCCTTCTCACATCCGGTGGTGAACGCGGCGATCGCCATCGCCTCCACGAGGCCGAACGGATCGTTCTCCATGAGGACGCGGTCCTTGAACGTTCCAGGCTCTGACTCGTCGGCGTTGCAGACGAGGTAGTGAGGGAGGGCCGGCTCCTTCGCCACCGACTCCCACTTGCGTCCGGTCGGAAACGCGGCGCCGCCGCGTCCGAGCAGCCTGGCCTCGGTCACCTCCCGGATGACCGCTTCGGGCCCAATCTCCCTCGCGCGATGCAGCGCGACGAAGCCGCCGTGCCGCCGATAGCTGTCGATGCTCAGTGGGTCGACAAGGCCCACCCGCCGCAGCAGTTGGCCCTGCGGCCTCGGCGGCTCGCGCGGTGGGGTTGGTGTCTCTTCGTGCGTCGTCCCGACGCGCTCGACGAGCGTCGCCGGCGCCCGATCGCACAGGCCGAGGCAGGGCACCCGGCGCGCCCCTTCTTCGACGCTCGCGCCCGCGAGCATGCACGCGATGTCGTCGCAGGCGTGCACGGTGACGCCGGCGCCAGGCTCGAGCGTGAACCGCGCATAGAAGCTGACCACGCCGTATGCCTCGGCCGGAGGGATGGACAGCCGTCGGCAGGCATATTCGAGCGCGCCGCGGCTCACCCACCCCATCCGGTCCTGTATCGCGTGCAGCACCGGCAGCAGCATGTGGCGCTGCGCCCGCGCAATCCGACCGCCGAAGGCGAGGTGGTGGTGTACCGGCTGTGGTTCGCCCAGCAGGCCGTCGACTGCGGCCATCTCCTCGGCGGTGGCTGGGCCGCCGGTGGTACGGATATCCACCTAGGTCGCGGCTGGTGCGGGGATCTTGTCGATCCGTATCGCGCTGGCCTTGAACTCCGCCGTGCCGGACTTCGGATCGGTCGCGTCGATCGTCAGCACATTCGTCGCGACCTGGTCCGGGAAGTGCAGTGTCATGAAGGCGAGCCCCGGTCTCAGCGACGGCTCCAAGCGCACATTCACCTCGACCGACCCGCGGCGCGAGCTGGCGCGAACGCATTCGCCGTCCTCGACGCCCAGCTGCTTGCCGTCCTCGGGCGAGATGAGCAGCGCCTCACCCGAGCGCAGCGGGGACGTGTACTCGCCGGTCTGCACACCCGTGTTGAACGAGTCGAGCCTGCGGCCGGTGGTCAGCCGGATCGGGAACTCGCCGGTCAGGCGGTCCACCGGCGGATCGTGCTCAACCGCGTGAAACGGGGCGCGCGGCCCCTCGACCGGGTCCTTCCACAACCTGGCATGCAGGAACTGGGTCCCAGGATGCGACTCGTCTGGGCACGGCCACTGGATCCCTCCCAGCTCGTCGAGGCGCGCGTACTTCATGCCCGCGTGCATCGGCGAGAGACGGCGGCACTCGTCCCACACCTGTTCCGCAGTGGGATGACCCCAAGCGACACCGAGCCGATCCGCGATGTCGCAGATGATGTCGATGTCATCTCGCGCGCCCGGCGGCGGTTCGAGCGCGCGGCGCACCCGCTGCACGCGGCGCTCGCTGTTGGTGACCGTGCCTTCTGACTCCGCCCATCCTGCGGCCGCCGGCAGGACTACGTCCGCGAGCTCCGCGGTCTGAGTCAGGAAGATGTCCTGCACTACGAGGTGGTCCAACCCGTCGAGCAAGCGCACGGCGCGGGTCTGGTCGGCCTCGCTGCGGGCCGGGTTCTCGCCGACGATGTACACAGCACGCAGCTCGCCGCGCTCCATGGCCTCGAACATCTCGCTCAGGTGCCAGCCCTTCCTGTGCGGGAACCGCGCACCGCCCCAGGCCGTGGCGAACTTTTCGTGAATGGCAGGGTCCTCGAGGTCCTGGAAGCCCGGCATCCGCGCGGGGATCGCACCCATGTCCCCGCCGCCCTGCACGTTGTTCTGTCCGCGCAGCGGGTTGAGCCCGCAGCCGTAGCGACCCACCTTGCCCGTGAGCAACGCGAGATTGATCAACGCGAGCACGTTGTCGACGGCGTTGTGGTGCTCGGTGATGCCGAGCGTCCAGCAGATCATGCCGCGCTCCGCCCGCGCATACTCGAGCGCAACATCCCTGATCGCCGCCGCGGGCACTCCGGTCTCGGCCTCGGCTCTTTCCAGCGTGTACTCCTCGACGCACTTCGCGAACTCTTCGTAGCCAGTGGTCGCGCGCCCGATGAACTCCGCGTGCGCCAGGCCCGAGTGGATGATCACGCGGGCCATCGCGTTGGCCAGCGCGATGTCGCTGCCGACGTCGATTCCGAGCCACACGTCTGCCCACTCCGCGGAGCTTGTCCGGCGCGGGTCCACCGCGTAGAGGAGCGCGCCGTTGCGCACCCCGCGCAGCACGTGGTGGAAGAAGATAGGGTGCGTCTCGCGGGCATTGGAGCCCCACAGGATGATCAGGTTGGTGTCCTCAGCCTCGCGGTAGGACGAGGTCCCGCCGCCCGCTCCGAACACTGTCGCCAGACCGGCGACGCTAGGTGCGTGTCAAGTCCGGTTGCAGCTGTCGATGTTGTTGCTGTGCATGACCACACGCGTGAACTTCTGGGCCATGAAGTTCATCTCGTTGGTCGTCTTCGAGCAGCTGAACATGCCGAACGCCTGTGGTCCCTTTGCGCGAGCCGCCTCGAACCCCGCCGCGGCCCGCGTCAGTGCCTCCTCCCACGTTGCCGGACGCAGGCGACCGCCCTCTCTGACCAGCGGTTCGGTCAGACGGAGTAGCCCGTCAGGCATGCCAGAACCTTACGCCTTGTGTGCGGCGATGAACTCCTTGATGCGCTGCAGGCCGAGCTTCAACTCGTCCTCTGACTGCGTGTAGGCGAGACGGATGAAGCCCCTGCCCGCGGGGCCGAAAGCTGTTCCAGGCAGCACGGCCACGCCGGCTTCGTTCAGCAGCCGGCCGGCCAGGTCGTGCTCGTCGAAGCCGGTGCCCTGGATGTTCGGGAAGACGTAGAAGGAGCCCTGCGGGCGGTGGCATCGAACACCCGCGATGTCGTTGAGCCCGTCGACGACTAAGTCGCGGCGGTGTTCGAACACCTTCACCATCCGGTGCACCGCGTTCTCCGATTCGGGCGATCCGAGCGCTTCGATCGCGGCGACCTGCGTAAACGCGGCGGCGCACGACGAAGAGTTGATCATCAATGTGTCGAGCTTCTGCGCAAGGACTCGCGGCGCGACTGCGTAACCGAGCCTCCAGCCCGTCATCGCATATGACTTGGAGAGCCCGTCCATCAGCACGGTCCGCTCCCGCATGCCCGGTCGCGAAAGCGGCGACACATGGTGGAACCCGTACACGAGCTGGCTGTAGATCTCGTCCGAGACCACGAGCAGGTCGTGCTTCTGTGCCAGATCGCACACGAAGTCGACGTCTTCTTCGGTCAGCACGCCGCCAGTCGGGTTTTGCGGCGTGTTGATGATCATCATGCGTGTCTTCGGCGTGACCAGCGACGCGAGCTCGTCGAGGTCCATGCGGAAGCCGCTCTCTTCGCGCAGTGTCACGGGCTTTGGTATCGCGCCGATGAAGCTGACCTGTGACGCGTATGCGGGATAGCCGGGATCCGGCAGGATGACTTCATCGCCTGGCTCCACGCACGCCAGCAGCGTGAACAGGAGCACATTCTTCGACCCCGGCACGAGCACGACATCGTATGGATCGACCGGTGCCTTCAGCATGCGAGTGACGAAGCCGGCCACCGCCTCGCGCGCCTCGAAGATTCCGCTCGCTGGTGTGTAGTGCGTGTAGCCGTTCTGCATTGCACCGATCGCGGCCTCGACGATGTTGTCGGGCGTGGCAAAGTCCGGCTCGCCGATCTCCAGGTGAACGATCTTCTTGCCTTCAGCCTCGAGCTTCCGCGCCCGGGCAAGGACCTCAAAAGCACCCTCGGTGCCGAGGCGCGACATCCTTTCCGCAAAACGAATCGCTGTGCTCACTTCGGACTGAATCCTAGTGGACGCCGAGGAGTGAACCGCCGTCAATGCCGAGCGTCTGCCCGGTGACATATCCCGCTTGCCTCGAGCATAGAAACGCACACGCCGCGCCGACCTCGTCCGGTTCCCCCAGCCTCTTCATCGGCGCGCGGGCCTCCATCGCTCCCAGGTCACCGAGCCGGCGCAGGGCGTCCGTGCGGATGGCGTCGGGGGCGACACAGTTGACGGTGATGCGCTCAGGCGCGAGCTCGGATGAGAGCGTCTTGGCGAGGCCTGTGACGGCTGCGCGCAGCGAGTTGGACAGGACCAGCAGACGGATCGGCTGGCGGACCGAGATCGACGTGATGAAGACGATCCGTCCCTGGTCCGACAGCTTGAGATGCGGCAGCGCAGACTTCACCAGCCGCACCGCGCTCATCAGCGTGAGATCCACCGCCGCCTCCCACCCCTCGAGCGCGATGCTCTCAAACGTCCCCGCCGGCGGCCCGCCCGCGTTGACCACGAGGATGTCCAACCTACCGAGCGTGTCGACCGCGGCGTTGACCAGCGCCTCGGGTTCGCCGGCATTCGACAGGTCGGCCGCGTACCACCCCGCCGCGTCGATCGCTCGCCCCGTCGCCTCGATCGCTTTCGGATCGCGCGAGGAGATGTACACCCGAGCCCCCTCCGCGCCCAATGCCGCGGCGCACGCCCGACCCAATCCCTTGCTCGCCGCGGTCACCAGCGCGCGCCGATCCTTCAACGCCAGATCCACACGCGCATTTTCTCGTGCACTAACGTGGCGGTGCCGGCACCGGAACGATTCCGGCGCGCCGCGTGTCTAGCCAGTCGTGTTCACGTACCAGTCGGTCACGTACTGGAACCTGTCGTACGGCTCGATCGCCATGTTGAGATGCACCCCGTGCACGCGCTGCGAAACCGCGTACTGGTACCGCCCCGCGTAGAGGAAGATCGCCGGCGCCACGTCCGCCATGACCATCTGAAAGTCGATGTACGCGGCGAGCCGCGACGGAGGATCGACCGCGGCGCGCCCGTCCTCCAGGTCCTTGTCGATCAAACCCCACCCTCGCTGGTAGGCGAAGTTCAAAGACCCGCTCGCCGTGCTCGAGTGCCACAGCCAGTACTGGTCAGGATCCGGTCCCACGTCGACCGAGATCAGGGCCATCTGGTACGTGTGGCTGAGCAAGTAGTCGTGCAGCAGCTTCGACGCGGGCAGCGCCTTGACGTCAACCTGGATCCCGACCTCGGCCAGCTGGCGGGCGATCCCGTTCGCGACTTGCTGGTTGGGGTACGAGTCCGCCGCCACCAACTGGATGTGGAAGGCCACACCCTTCTTCGACCGCACCTTGGTGGTGGCGTCCGGAACCCATCCCGCCTGGTCCAGGGCGCGAGCGGCGCCGATGGAGTCATACGGGTGCAAAGCGCCGGCCGCAGCCGAATACGCCCAGCCGGCCGTCGGGATCGGGTTCGGGTCCGCGTCGGCGCGACCCGCGAGAACATCGGAAATCAGTCGCTGCCGGTCCACCGCCTGCACCAGCGCGAGGCGGACCTTCGCGTCGCCGAAGAATGTCTTGTTCTCTCCCTCCGCATTGAAGGTCACGAACGAGTTCGTGAACATGCGGCTTTCCTGCACCATCAGGTCGGTCCGCCCTAGGAGCGTGCCCACTTCCTGCGGCTGGATTCCCCCGACCAGGTCGGCCGCGCCGGTGAGGACCGCCCGGATCGCCAGCTGCGGGTCGGTGGCCGGATAGGTGCGCAGCACGAGGTGGTCGAGGTAGGGCGAGGGCACCGCGTTCGGGTTGCGGTCGAGCGTGATCGCCAGCTGGTTGATCGCCCCGACGCGAAACGGCCCGGTGCCGAAGGCGCGCACGCCGCTGTACTGGCTCGATGCGATCTGGGCCGGCGCCAGGCCAGCGAAGACGTGCTCGGGGATGATCCCGACCCGGAGCGTCAGCGGGAACGACGCCTCGGGCGCGCGCAGGGTGAACACGACCTGGCCCGGCCCACCGGCCGCGACGCCCACCTGCCTCCACACCTCGGCGCCCGGCTGTGTGTATTCGAGGTCCTGCAGGACATGGAACGTGAACAGCACGTCACCGGCGCCGAACGGCTGACCGTCCGCCCACTTCACGTTGTCGCGCATGTTGAACGTGTATGTCAGGTGGTCGGCCGAGACCGACCAGTCCGAGGCCAGAACACCGACGACGTTCTGTTGCGAATCGACGCTGGTCAGGCCCTGGTAGATCAGGCTGTCGACATCGCGCGTGCTCTCGTTCGCCTCGAACAAAGGGTTGAGTACGGTCGGCTGGCCGACGAGGGCTTCGATCGCGGTTCCGCCACGAGCGGGCTTCGGCACGGTGGCGACCGGCTGGCATGCGGCGACTGCCAGCACCGCCGCAATCGCGGCGGCCGCAAACCCTTTACTTGGCGTGAGTTACCACCCAGACGTTGCCGATCGAACAGATGAGAAAGGCCACGACCAGGACCCACGTCGTCCAGTAGATCTGGCGCTCCAGTCCGCGGCGCGTGCGGTAGCCGCCGCCGAGCCCGTCACCGCCTCCGCCGATGGTGCCGCCAAGGCCCGACGCCTTCGGTGTCTGAATGAGGATGCCCGCCATCAGGAGCACCGCGAGGATCGCTTCCGCGATGACGAGCGCGTTCTGGAACCTGGCGATAGACATGGGAACCGGTCGATTTTACCTAGTGGCTGCGCCCTAGGCCCACACCGAGCCGAACCGCGCGTTGATCGTCTCCCAGTCCAACGTGTTGAACCACGCGGCCACGTAGTCCGCGCGCCGGTTCTGGTATTTCAGATAGTAGGCGTGCTCCCACACGTCGACACCGAATATCGGCGTGAGGCCTTCCATGTAGGGGCTGTCCTGATTGGGATACGACTTGACCGAGAGCTTGCCCGCCCTGTCCACGACGAGCCACGCCCATCCGCTGCCGAACTGGCCGACGGCTGCCTTCGCAAGCTGCTCCTTGAACGCGTCGTAGCTCCCGAAAGTGTTCTTCAGCGCGTCCGCGATCCGGCCGCTCGGGTTGCCGCCGCCACCAGGCTTCATGATCGTCCAGAAGGTCGAGTGGTTGGAGTGGCCGCCGGCGTTGTTCCGGAGCGCGGTGCGGATGTCCTCGGGAACGTCGTTGATGCTCCAGAGAATATCTTCGACGGTCTTCGTGGCCCACTCGGGATGCTTCTCGATCGCGGCGTTGGCGTTGGCCACGTAGGCAGCGTGGTGCTTGTCGTGGTGGATCTGCATCGTCATCGCGTCGATGTGCGGCTCGAGCGCGTCGTATGCATACGGAAGTGGCGGGAGCTCAAAAGCCATTTCAGGGACCCCCCTTTGTTGAATTAGTTCCTGAGTAGGAAACCAGTCTAAGTGGTCGAAGATTTCGACCCAGATTTCGATCCGGACGCTTGAGCTTCGACCGCGGCGGCGCGCCTCTCCACCTCCTGCGGGTCGCCCAGGTAGCGCCAAGACCGCGGCCGGAGGTCGGAGTCGAGCTCGTACACCCTCGGCACGCCGGTCGGGATGTTCAACTCGACCACCTCTTGATCGCCCAGTCCGTCCAGGTGCTTGACCAGCGCGCGCAGGCTATTGCCGTGCGCCGACACCAGCACGCACGAAAACAGCCGGAGGTCCGGAACGATCGCGTCGTACCAGTAAGGGAGCATCCGCTCGACCACATCCTTGAGGCATTCGGCGGACGGCAGCAGCTCGGGCGGAAGGTTTGCGTAGCGGGGGTCGTGCGACGGGTGTCGCTGGTCCTTCGGGTCGAGGTCCGGCGGCCGCACGTCGTAGCTCCGGCGCCACAGCTTGACCTTCTCCTCGCCGTACCTGTCCGCCGTCTGCTGCTTGTTCAAACCCTGCAGCGCGCCATAGTGGCGCTCGTTCAGCCGCCAGCTCCGCTGCACGGGAATCCACGACAGCTCCATCTCGGCCAGCGCCAGCTGCGTGGTCTGGATGGCGCGCAGCAGGAGAGATTCGTGCACCACGCTGGGCCGTAGTCCCGCGTCGCGCATCAGACGTCCCGCGTCGACCGCCTCCTTGTGGCCGTGCTCGCTCAGCGGCACGTCGGTCCAGCCGGTGAACAGGTTCTCGAGGTTCCACGTGCTCTCGCCGTGGCGGAGGAGAATCAGCGTGCTAGCGATGTGCATACACCTCCGACGTCACCTTGATGATGCTTGCGAACTCGGAGGCATCGAGACTGGCACCACCAACCAGAGCCCCGTCGCACAGCGGTAGTTCCACGTACTGCTGAACATTCTTCGAGTTGACGCTCCCTCCATAAAGGATGCGCACCTTGCGCGCCGCGCCGGCGCCGATCATCTCGCCAACGATGCGCCGAATCAGCCGCATCGTCTTGTAGGCGTGCTCCGGATCCGCGTTCTTGCCGGTTCCGATTGCCCAGACGGGTTCATACGCGATGACCAGACGAGCGGAATCGTCGGCGGAGCAGTTGGCGAGGTCCGACCTGACCTGTCCCGCCACAATCTCGTCCGACCGGCCTTCGTCGTAGTGGTCGAGCAACTCTCCGACGCACAGAATCACGCCCAGGTCGGAAGACAACGCGACCGGGACCTTCTTCGCAATCATGTCGTCAGTCTCGCCGAGGTAAAGTCGCCGCTCCGAGTGGCCGACGATGACCCACTGGCATACGCCCCTCAGCATCGCCGGCGATACCTCGCCCGTGTAAGCGCCGGACATCTCCCAGAAGCAGTCCTGGGCGCCAAGCCTGACCGCCGACTGGTCGAGCACCTCCGACACACCGACCAGCCACGGAAACGGCGGGCATATCACGACCTCCACCCGGTCGGCGTGACCGCGGGCCACGGACAGGATGCCGCGCGCGAGGTCCAGCGCATCGTCCAGGTTGGTCGGGTTCATCTTCCAGTTCGCCGCCAGAAGCGGCATCCCAGGCGGGCGAGACGACATCAGGCCTCTTGAAGGATCGCCACGCCCGGCAGCTCTTTCCCTTCCAGGTACTCGAGCGTCGCCCCGCCGCCGGTCGAGACGTGGGAGAAGCGCCCGCCGAGCCCAAGCGATTCGATGGCCGCGACCGTATCGCCTCCTCCCACCAGCGTGTACGCGCCCGAACGCGCGATCGCCTCGCCGCTCGCTTTCGTGCCGTCGCTGAAGTCCTTGATCTCCGAAACGCCAACCGGTCCGTTCCAGATCACGGTCCCCGCTCCTCGCAGCCTGTCTTCGAAAAGCGCGATCGAGCGAGGTCCGATGTCCAGCGCCATCCAGCCCGGCTCGACCCTGTCCGGATCCATGATGCGTAGCGCCTCGCCGGCCTCCATCTTGCGCGCGCACACGAGATCGACAGGCAGCACCAGCTTGTCGCCGGCCCGGTCGGCCACCTCCTGCGCCTCTTTCAATGCGGTGTCCTCGACCAGGCCGGTGCCGGTCGGCCAGCCCCGCGCCTTGAAGAACGTGTTCGCCATGGCGCCACCGATGATGAGCACGTCGACCTTTTCCAGCAGGTGACGCAGCACGCCGACCTTCGTCGAGACCTTGGCCCCGCCTACCACCGCCACCAGCGGCCGGCGCGGCTCGTCGAGCGCCTTGTGCAGCGCCGTCAGCTCGGCCTCCATCAGCTCGCCCGCAAACGCCGGTAGGTACGCGGCGACGCCCACCACCGAAGCATGCGCGCGGTGCGAGGCCGCGAACGCGTCGTTGACGAAAACGTCGCCGAGCGACGCGAGCTGGCGGGCAAAACCGACGTCGTTGGCCTCGTCCTCTTTGTGATAGCGCACGTTCTCGAGCAGCAGTACGTGCCCCGACTGCAGCGTCTCTACCGCCGAGGTCGCCGGCTCACCTACGCAGTCATTCGCGAACGCGACCTCGCGGCCAACGCAGCGGGCCAGGTTTCCTGCCACCGGACGCAGCGACAGCTCCGGCTCGCGGTCCTTCGGCCGGCCGAGGTGCGATACCACGACCACCCGCGCGCCGCGCTGAGCGAGATGCTGCAGGGTCGGCGCCGCGGCGCGCACGCGCGTGTCGTCGGTGATGGTTCCGTTTGACATCGGGACGTTGAGGTCCTCGCGGACGAGAACTCTTTTGCCGGCGACGTCGACCGAGGTGATCGACGCTTTCAGAGCCGCTCCGCCATGTAGGTGATCAGGTCGACCATCCGGCAGCTGAAGCCCCACTCGTTGTCGTACCAGCTCACCACCTTCGCCCAGTCGCCGGCCAGGACGGCGGTCGAGGGGGCGTCGACGATCGAAGAGTGCGGGTCGTTCTTGAAATCCGAGGAGACAAGCTCCTCGTGGCTGACGGCCAGGATGCCGCGAAGGTCTCCGCTGGCGGCCTCCTCGAACGCGGCGTTGATGTCCTCCGCGGTCGTGGACGTGCTCAGCTGCACGGTGAGGTCGACAACCGAGACGTCGAGGATCGGCACGCGGAACGAGATGCCCGCGAACTTGCCCGAGAGCTCGGGCAGCACTTCAGCCACCGCCCTGTTGGCGCCGGTCGAGGTCGGGATGATGTTGTCCGCCGCCGCCCTGGCTCGGCGCAGGTCCTTGTGTGGAAGGTCCTGCAGCCGCTGGTCGGCGGTATACGCGTGGATCGTGGTCATCATTCCGCGCTCGATCCCGAACGAGTCGTGCAGCACCTTGGCGAGCGGCACGAAGCAGTTGGTCGTGCAGCTTGCGTTCGAGATGACGTTGTGCTTCGCGCTGTCGTAGCCCTGGTGGTTGACGCCCATCACAACGGTGTAGTCCTGGTGCGTCGCGGGGGCGGAGATGATGACCTTCTTCGCGCCACCCTTGTCGATGTGCACACGCGCCTTGTTGGCGTCGGTGAAGAGGCCGGTCGATTCGACGACGACATCCACGCCGAGGTCGCGCCACGGCAGCTCAGCAGGGTCCTTCTGGGTCAGGAACTTGACCTCTTGGCCGTTGACCTGGATCGAGTCGCCTTCCGCCTTCACTGCGGGCCCGAAGGTGCCCAGCGCGGTGTCGTGCTTCAGCAGGTGGGCGAAGGTGTGCGCGTCGCCGATGTCGTTGACGGCGACGATCTCGAAGTCAGGCTTCAGCGCCCACGCGGCCCGATAGATGTTGCGGCCGATGCGCCCGAAGCCGTTGATGCCGACCTTGACTGCCATAGCGGCGAGCTCCTGATATATGTGTGTGTGGACGGAGAGGAGAGGAGAGGGTCGGCCTAAATGTTATGGGAGCGCACCCTGCGGTTGGCCTGGGCCAGCTGCTGAAGGCGACGAAGCCTGTGGTTGACGGCTGACTTGGAGAGCTTCATCTTGCCGGCCAGCTCGCTCAGGTTCAGCTCCGGGTTCGCGCTGCGCCACTTCGCCATCTCGCGCAGTGCGGGAGGCAGGTGGTCGATCTTGCCTTCGGCCTCGAGCTGCTCGATCGCCGCGGCCTGGCGCAAGCCGGAGCCGACCGTCTTGCCGATGTTCGCGGTCTCGAAGTTCAGGCGCCGGTTGACCTCTCCGCTGACCTGGCGCACGACGCGCACGTTCTCGAACTCCATCACTGCGCGGCTCGAGCCCATCAGCGAGAGCAGTCGAACCACGCTGTCCCCATCCTTGACATAGACCACCGACTGCCCGCTGCGCTCCACGATCCCCGCCTTCACGCCCGCCGACTCGCACAGGCGCGCAATCGCGGAGGCCCATGACGCGGTCGGCGCGACGAACTCCAGGTGGTACCTGGTGTTTGGTGCATTGACCGAGCCGCAGCCGAGGAACAGGCCGCGCAGCATCGCCTTGCGGTCGCACGCTGCGTCGGGCATCGCCTGGACTGGCGGCCGCGTGAAGGCGGAAACGAGATCGTCCGGCAGCGAGAGCTCGATGAAGAAGGACATCCTCTTGCGGGTCTTGACCGCCTGGTACTTGGCCTCCATGCGGCCCACCGCGCGACCCAGTCTCACCACTGTCCGCGCTACCGCATTGCGCAGCAGCGAGAAATACGCAGACCGGCCGCGCGAGCTGCCCAACAGGCGGCCGCGTGAGCCGTAGTAGATGCCAAGCAGCTCGCTCAGCTGACAGCAGGGCCGCGCCGGGAGAAGCCCCGCCATCTCGTTCTTGACCTCAGCCGAGAACGAAATCGCACGTACCTCCAAGGAAGGTGATTACGAACCTCCCCCCTTTTCCTGAGTCTAACGCGCCATCAACCGGCAGCGGTCCAAAATTCCCTTATGCCGTCGATGCGGATGATCGAGGCGGTGCGCGCGGCCATCACCGAGGAGATGGAGCGCGACGAGCGGGTCCTCGTCCTGGGCGAGGACGTGGGCCGAAAGGGCGGGGTCTTCGGCGCGACCGACGGCCTGTACGCCCGGTTTGGCGAGTCGCGCGTGCTTGACACGCCCCTGGCCGAGTCCTCGATAGTCGGCGTCGCGATCGGGGCGGCGTTGAACGGACTGATCCCCATCGCGGAGATCCAGTTTGCGGATTTCATCCACACCGCATTTGATCAGATCGTCAGCGAAGCGGCGCGGACGCGCTACCGATCCAACGGCGACTGGTCGGTGCCGATCGTGATTCGGGCTCCCTTTGGGGGAGGCGTGCACGGCGGCCTCTACCACTCGCAGTCGATCGAGGCCTTCTACGCCCACGTGCCCGGGCTGAAAGTCGTGGTGCCTAGCATGCCCGCCGACGCGCACGGCCTCCTCAAGTCGGCCATCCGCGACCCCGACCCTGTCCTCTTCCTCGAGCACAAGAAGGTGTACCGCCTGGTCGCTGAAGA
>DATEGC010000043.1:0-7164 GCA_035280285.1 Candidatus Dormiibacterota bacterium
TCGACACATGATTCGGTTTGCCGTAGCTGCGGCCTGCTGTCTGGTGATGCCCATGACAGTTGCGCCTGCCCTGGCTGCTTCACCGGCCACGCCATCGCCGCAGCCAGGGGTCACGATCGTCGGCACACTCTCCGAGGCGCAAGCCGCGTTCGCGGCGCTGCCACCGCCGACGCCAGAACAGATGGCAGCGGCCAAGGCGTGGCTGGCCGCTCACCCGCGGCTTCAAGGGACGATTGCGAAGATCAACAAGCCCACGACGGCTGGACAGACCGGTTTCTCGCCCGATGTCTCGGTCTCCTGGTTTTGGGGCGGCTTTCGTCTTTACCTGACCCAGCAGGATGTTCACAACATTTGGGGTTTGGTCTGGACGGCCGGGATCGGCGGGGCAGCCGCCGTCCTCTGTTCGCCCGGTCTTGCGCTGGCCGTCGCCTGTGCTATTGGCGGCGCCGTGATCGGTTACATCGTGGCTGAGTTGATCTGGAATGCGATCGGGCCATACGTTCCAAGCTGTGGCGTTCACATCGACTTTTACTGGTGGGGCGGTTTCGGCTGGGGATACTGCTGATGCATGCAGATTCGCTGTATTTCCGTTTAAGCCGCAGCCGCGTACGGACGGACGTGATGGCGAGTTACGTTAAGGCTCGCCTGACCTCGAGCAATGCAGCACGACTGGCGCTGGCGACCATGGCCGTGGTCGCGATTCCGATCGACACCGAACGCCGCATTCTTGGTCCTGCGCCCAACTGGCCGCTGATCGCGATCGAGCCGTTGGCTCTGATCGCCTTCTTGCGATGCACAGTAGGCTCGATGATTCGGCCATGAGTTTCAGAACGTGGGCGCTCGACGTCCTCGTGATGGCAGTCGCGTTCACACTGATCTTCGGTGTGCTCATTGGCAAGCGTGAACTGGACCTTGTCGTGTTCGTCGTGATCTTGTCTCTGTTGCTGCCGTCGGTGATCTGGTTCGCCCAACGAGCCCGCGCGCGGTAGGGTACTGGCGATTGGAAGCCCTGACCGGCTTCGCGGTCAGGGCTTCCCTGCCTGTGGTGCGCAGAAATTCATTCCGGTTCAGGAGGGGAGGGCCGATCTTCGCGTGCTCGCATAGCCTGGCAACCTTCTTATGGTTGCGGCACCGGACGGCCGATCACCTTAAGGTGCCCGCTCGTGCTCCTCGCGTCCTTCTATTCACTGGTCCGGCTGATGATCGGACTGATCGCGCTCAGCCTGCCAGTGACCCCTCACACTTCACGATCGCCGACCTGCTCGCAGGAGCCTAGTCTCCTGACGCCTAGCTCAGGGCGCTGATCATGCGATCCGCACGCTCCAACCAATCCGGATTCGGCTCGACGCCCCAGCCAGGCCCGCTTGGGATCGACACCTTGCCGTCACGCGCGACAAGGGTGGGGGAGAACAAACCCTCTTGCCACGGGTAGTAGTCCGTCGGCTCGATGGAGAACTCGACAAACGGCCCCGCGTTGGCAATCGCCCCTGCCAGATGGAGCGCGAACACGGTGACCATCGAAAGATTCGCCGAGTGAGCTGTGCAGAGCAGCCCGGCCTCGCGCGCCATCTCCGCCACCTGGAGAGCTCGGGTCATACCTCCGATGTAGCACACGTCGGGCTGAACGATGTCAACCGCCCGCAGGGCGATCATTCGCCGCCATTGGCCTAACATGCAGTCCTGCTCGCCGCCGGCAACGTCCATGTCGAGCGCCTCACTTACCTTGCGCGTCCATTCGAGCTCCCAGTACGGGCATGGTTCCTCGAAATGGGCAACACCATTGCTCTCGAGAAAACGCCCGACCTGAATCGCCTTTTGGGGCGTGTAGCAGCTGTTTGCATCGACCATCAGCACCGCATCATCGCCAAGCGCTCGCCGCAAAGTTGGAACGACGGTTTCCGTTCGGCCCGGCCACTCGTCCTCGTCATGGCCACACTCCTTGCCGATACGGAACTTGAAGGCAGCGTAACCGTGCTTGTCGCGAAGGCGCAGCAACCTCTCGGCTTCATCCGCCGGCAAGATGTCACGCCGCATGCTCGAGGCGTAGACGGGGTACGGCCTCGGTTCACCGCCAAGCAGCTCGCAAACGCCGCGCCCGGCGCGTTTGCCTCGCATGTCCCATAGCGCCGTGTCCACCCCAGCCATGGCGCGACAGAGATGGGAGCCGGGGAACTTGTGCTCGCGCTCCGGAATCAGGGCAACCAGGCCTTCGATGCCGTCAGCGTCGTGACCGAGCGCATGGGGCGCCACCTGGCGGTGAAGGATCTGCGCGGTGATGTCGGCGTGATACGGCGCCGTCTGGCCCCAGCCGCTGGCGCCGTCGTCCGCGGTCACGCGCACTAGCGCGACGAACTGATTGCTGAAGGTCTCGATCGAGGCGATCGTGGGCGCCATCTCAGAACACGATCACGTTCCGAAGACCTTCGCCGCGCCGCGAAGCTGAAACCGCTTCGTTTAGCTGGCCTAACGGAAAGCGACCGGTAACCAGCTCATCTAGCTTCAGCGCCCCTTCGCAGTAGAGATCGACCATCGCCGGGACGTCGACCGCCGGCCGCATGGATCCCATCTTGCTTCCGAGCAGCCGAAGTCCTTTGTCGGCGATCTCGCCCGGATCGAACGCCATCACCACCCCGCTGGCAGGGATGCCGACGATCACCACCGTGCCTCCGCGCCGCGTCACACGAAACGCCAGCTCGACCGCGTCGGCAGCTCCGGTGCAGATGAACGTGTAATCGGCCCCGCGCCCGCCAGTCATGCCGCGTACGCGTTCGGCAACGTCGTCTTTGCTGTTCACTGTCGCGTGCGCGCCGAATGCTCGCGCTGCCGTCACGCGCGAATCAGCTAGGTCGACCGCGATCACAGGCTCAGCGCCCGCGAGAACTGCGCCCTGGACCGCGTTCAAGCCCACGCCTCCGGCGCCGATCACGGCAACGGACGATCCTGACGGCACACCAGCCGTGTTCCGAACCGAGCCGTAGCCGGTCGCGACCGCGCAGGCAAGGAGGCAGGCGCTCTCGAGCGGTACGTGGTTCGGGATTCGGACAACCTGCGACTCGTGAACGGTGACCGCTTCCGCGAAGCCGGCCACGCGCAGGCCTTGCTTGGCGCGCCGACCATCGGCAAGACGCAGCGGCCCCACCTCGTCGATCGCGAATACACCGCTGCACTGAGTCAACTGGCCGTGGGTGCAGAAAAAGCATCGCCCGCATGAGCGGACCAGGGTCACGACGACGTGGTCACCACGCCTCAGCGAATCGACCCCGTCACCGACCCCGTCCACAACGCCTGCCACCTCATGGCCAAATACGGCGGGCAGGCCGCCACCCCAGGCGCCGTCCATGAATGAGATGTCGCTGTGGCATACGCCACATGCGGCCACGCGGACGGTGACCTCGCCTGCCGAAGCGGGTTTCAGCTCCACCTCTTCGACGACGAGCGGCTGACCGAACTCGTGGCAGACGCCGGCGCGCATAGGCCTAATAATCGCTGCGATGCGCGTAAGCACGCGGATCGGCGGCCACCTGGTCGTCGAATCCCTCACAGCGCTAGGCGCTGAGGCAGTCTTCGGCCTGCCCGGAATCCACGCCCTGCCCGTCTGGGACGCGCTGAGGACTAGCCCACTTCGGACGTACGGTTTTCGCACCGAGCTAAACGCCGGCTTCGCGGCATGCGGTTGGGCTCACGTCACCGGAAGCCCGTCGCCGCTGGTCGTCTCGACCGGCCCCGGCGCACTCAACTCCCTGGCCGCAGTGATGGAGGCTGCGAGCTCGCACCTTCCGGTCGTGGCGATCGCCAGCCAGATACCAAGCGATCTCGTCGGCAAGAATCGCGGGTTCCTCCATGAGCTGCCCGACCAGTCCGCATCGTTTCGCCCGATCGTCAAATCGGTGAGCCGAGCCCTCGACGCCCGGCAGATTCCCGGACTGATCGCCGCGGCCTATCACGACGCGATCGCCCCGCCGAGCGGGCCGACCTACGTCGAGATCCCGGTTGACCTGCTGTCTGGCGCGACCTCGATCCCGGTTCCCAACCGGCTTGACACCAAGGCGCCTGCGCCGGAGCCCCCGAGCCAATCCGTTCTCGCAGAGGTCGCGGAGCTCCTGTCCACCTTGCCCGATCCTGTGATCTTGGCCGGTGGCGGAGTGATTCGCTCGGCCGCCTGGAACGAGGTGGTGGAGGTCGCCGAGATTCTCGACGCCCCCGTCGCCATGACTTACATGGGCAAGGGATCCATACCCGCCGATCATCCGCTCAGCGCCGGTTCTGCCTGCGATGACGCGGCTTACGTGGATCTACTCGGCCGGGCGGGGGTTGTGCTGTGCGTTGGCACCCAGCTGGGCGCGGAGGCCACCGCGCAATACAGGCTGCGATTCGCCGGCCGCCTCGTCCAGATCGACGCCGAGTCATCGCGCATCGGCGTGTCCTATCCGGCCCTGCCGCTTGTGGGCGATGCCCGCCTCACTCTTCGTGCGCTTGTCCCGCTCTTGAAAAGGCGAAGCGGCAACGGCGCCACTCGGGCGAGGACCGCGCGTGCGTTGCCCAACGCGCAGGAGGTCGATCTACTGCGCGCAATCCGGGCGGCGCTGCCACGCGATGCGATCACGGCCTGGGACATGACCATCCTGGGCTACCTGGCGGCGGCTCATTTTCCTGTGCCCGCGCCTCGTACTTTTCTCTATCCGCTCGGCTCCGGCACGCTCGGATTCGCCTTGCCAGGCGCGCTCGGTGCGAAGGCAGCCATGCCCGACCGCACCGTCCTGGCAGTGGTGGGCGACGGCGGCTTCATGTACGGCCTGTCGGAGCTGATGACGGCACGCCAGAACCATCTCGCAGTGAAGCTGCTCCTGGTCGACGACGGCGGATACGGGATCCTGCGCGAGTACCAGACACGCTCGTTCGAGAAAACCCACGGAGTCGACCTCATCCAGCCCGACTTCGAAGCTTTGATTGCATCGTGCGGCTGGCCGGTGCGTACGACCGCACGTGCGCGGCTCGAATCGGACCTGATGTGGGCTCTCGGTGTCGACGGTCCCGCGGCGCTCGTGCTCCACGAGCGCCTTGTCTACGCCGCGTGACCCGCGTCCTGGTCGAAACGCCGCCCTTTCCTCTCGACGTGGTGCGCGAGCTGCTCGGGCCGACCGGAGCGAACGTCGAGCCCGCGAATCGCCCGTGGGAAGGTGGTGACATCGAGGCCTTGCTGGCCTGGAGCGCCATCTCCGACGCCGATATGAGCCGGCTTCCGGCATTGAAGGTCATCGCGACTTGCAGCGTCGGCTTCGACCACGTCGACACCGCGGCGGCCGAGAGGCGCGGCATCTGGGTCTGCAATGTTCCCGACTACTGCGTCGACGAGATGGCGGACAGCACGATCGCGCTTCTTCTTGCCCTCGTCCGAGGCGTGGTGGTGCTCGACCGCGACGTCCGCGAAGGCGGCTGGGACGATCACGCGGCGGGCCCGCTTCTGCGTGCAGCCGACGTGCGGCTCGGGGTCATCGGCTTCGGTCGCATCGGCCGCGCCGTAGCGAGTCGGGCGCTGGTGCTTGGCATGGAGGTGTGGGCCCACGACGTCGCAGTCAGCCCGAGCGTCCTGGCGGCAGCGGGTGTGCACTCCGGCAGGCTCGAGGATGTGCTGCGGTCATGCAACGCAATCACTATCCATGTACCGCTGACGCGGCGGACGCGCGGGATGTTCGGGGCTCGAGAGCTGGCGCTGCTGCCACGCGGCGCGTTCATGATCAACACCGCCCGGGCCGGGCTGATCGATGACGCCGCGTTACTCGCGGCGCTTGACTCCGGCTCGCTCGGCGGCGCGGCCCTTGACGTGCTGTCGGTCGAGCCGCCGACCCCCGAAAGTCCCGCACCACGCCACCGACGTCTAATCGTCACGCCCCACTCGGCGTGGTACAGCCCGCTGTCCGAAACCGAGGTCTACCGCCGCGCAGTGTTGTCGGTGCTCGACGTGCTCGAAGGTCGAGAACCGGGTGGGGTGGTTGTCTCACCGCGGCGCAGCCGAGCGCGCTTGAAGGGCGACCAGAAGTCCGAGCCGCGCACGTAGCGGCCCGGCCCGCCGCCGTCCTCCTCGAAGTCCCACGTCTTTTGATCGCCAAGGGCAAGAGCCCCGGCGACGACCGCCCGTCTCTGCTGGCTCGCCAGTACGTTGGCATTCAGTTTCGCCATGTCCCACCGCCGCGCAATCTCAGCTCGGAACGACGTGACGCGCTGCGCATGCGCAGGCAGCCCGGCGAGGTTTGTGAGCTCGTGCGGATCGGACGCAAGGTCGAACAGCTGGTCAGGATCCGGCGCTGAGTGGACGAACTTGAAGTCGCCCTCACGCATCATCACGATTGGTGCGACGGCGCCCTCGGCGAGGTACTCGCTGACGACCGCGCCATCGCGCCGGCGGCCGTCGAGGAGCGGCATGAGGCTCGATCCATCCAGAGAGTCGGCCTTTCCGACGCCAGCCAGGTCCAGCAGGGTAGGGGTGAGGTCGAGCAGCGAAACGCTGGAGAGGACCCGTCGCGGGCTGAAGCCAGGCGCGCTGACGATCAGTGGCACGGTGACCGACGGCTCGAAGAACGTCATCTTGTACCACAGGCCTCGTTCGCCAAGCATCTCGCCGTGGTCGGCCATGAAGATGACCAGCGTGTCATCGCGAAGGCCGACCCGGTCGAGCGCTTCCAGGAGAAGGCCCACCTTGTCGTCGATGTAGCTGATCGCGGCATAGTGGGCGCGGCGCGCTCTCAACAGGCTGTCTTCAGGGACGACTAGGCCGATGCCTCCGCACATCTCGCGAATGCGCCGGCTGTGTGGATCCAGTCCGTCGTCGGGAATATGCGGCACCGCCGGCGAATCGATGGCGACGCCTTCGTACCGGTTCCAGTGTTCGGCCTGCACTTCCCACGGATCGTGGGGTTGGCTGAACGACGCAACGAGGAGAAAAGGCCGGTCGTCGCCCGAGCGCGCGAGGTCGTATATCGCCCTGACCGAGCGGAAGGCGACCTCTTCGTCATAGTCAATCTGCAACGTCGCCTCGGTGACGCCCGCCTCGAACACGCTGCTCATGTCGTGGTACCAGGGCAGGTGCACGCTCATCGGCAGCCTCCAGTCGGGAACCCAGTGGATGCCCGCGGGGTAGATGTCCGGCGTCAGCCTCTGCTCGAATCC
>DATEGC010000044.1:0-2818 GCA_035280285.1 Candidatus Dormiibacterota bacterium
TTCGCCTGCCATGTTTGGGCCGATGCCTTCCACCTGGCGCAGCGCCTCCTCGCCGGCCGCGCGCAGCCTTGCGACCGATCCGAAATCGCTCGCCAGCAGCTGCGCCGTGGCCTCGCCGACCTGCGGGATGCCGAGCGCGTATAGAAATCGCCCGAGCTCAGGACGCCTGCTGGCCGCGATGCGATCGACCAGGTTCTGGGCCGACCTGTCGGCGAAACCCTCGAGCTCTTTGACCTGATCGGTGGTGAGCCGGTACAGGTCGCTTGGGTCTTCGACCACGCCTCGCTCGATCACCTGTGTCAGCGTCGCGTACCCCAGGCCCTCTATGTCCATGACGGCTGCGAAATGACGCAGGCGTTCGAGACGCTGCGCGCCGCAGAAGGGATTGATGCAGCGGTGCGCGATGTACGGCTCCTCGCGGACCACCTCCCCCCCACACACCGGGCACATGGCCGGCATCTTCCACCCCGGCTTTGGGTCCTTGACGCCGACGATCTCCGGGATCACCTCGCCGGCGCGGTGGATGACGACTCGCGCGCCGACGTACACGCCCTTCTCGTTGACCTGCGCTTCGTTGTGCATCGTGATGTTGCGAACGGTCACGCCTCCGACCACGACCGGCTTCACGTGAGCGACCGGTGTCAGCACGCCGGTGCGCCCGACATAACACACGATCTCTTCCACCACCGTCTCCGCCTGCTCGGGTGCGTATTTGAAAGCGATCGCCCAGCGCGGCGATCGGGCCACGAAGCCGAGCTCCTGCTGCTGGCCGAAGCCGTCTACCTTGACCACCATCCCGTCGATCTCGTACTCGAGCTCGTGCCGCCGGCTCTGCCACTCGGCGTGGTACTCGATGACGTCGTCGATCGACGGCAGCCGGCGCCGGTTCCGGTTGACCCGGAAACCCATCTGCTCGAGCGTGTTGAGGACATCCCACTGCGAGCTGTTCGGGCCGGCAGGGTCGAGCATGTACATGAAGGTCTGCAGGTTGCGGCTCGCGGTCACGTTGGGATCGATCTGGCGCACGCTCCCCGCGGCCGTGTTGCGCGGGTTGACGAATCTCGGCTTTCCCGCCGACTCCATCTCGCGGTTCAGCTTCTCGAAGCCCGCGATCGGGAAGTACACCTCGCCGCGCACCTCGAAAAGGTCAGGCATTCCTCTCCCCGGCGTAACCGTGAGCGGCACGCTGCGGATCGTGCGTAGGTTGGCTGTGACGTCTTCCCCTACGGTGCCGTCGCCTCGCGTGGCGGCCCTCTGCAGGCGACCTTTCGAGTAGGTGAGGCTGATCGCAAGGCCGTCGATCTTCAGCTCGGCGCAATAAACGACAGCGTCACCCACGGCAGCGCGAACGCGCTTGTCGAAGGCCCGGATCTCGGCCTCGTCGAACGCGTTCTGCAGGCTGAGCATCGGCGAGCGATGGCGGACCTTGGCGAACTGGTCGGACGCCTCGCCGCCTACCCGCTGCGTGGGCGATTCGGCGCTGACGAGATCGGGTCGCTCGTCCTCGATTCGCCGCAGCTCCAGGAACATTGCGTCGTACTCGGCATCCGACACTTCAGGCTGGTCGAGCACGTAGTACGCGTGCTCGTGGCGGCGAATCTGCTCACGCAGCTCTTCGACGCGCACCGCAGGGTCGACCTGGCGGGGCTTGCGCTTGCTCATTTGCTGAGCGGTGCCAGCATGCCGCTCAAGATCTTCAGCCCCGCCGTGTCGAACTTTATGACGAGCTCCTCGTCGGTCCGGGTGAGGGTGCTCTTGACGACGGTGCCTGCTCCGAACGCGGGATGCTTGACCCGATCACCGGTCGCGAAACGCTGCACCGGCGGCGCCGCAGGCGCTGCCTCGACCTGGCGCTCCAGGTACCGCTCCTTGTACCCCTGTCGCGGCGGAGCGATGGGTGCGCTCCCGCGCGGCGCGGCGAGCAGCGATTGCGGGATGTCGGTGAGGAACCGGCTTGGGAAGGCCGGCTGCGATCGCCCGTACAGGTGTCGGCGAAACGCGCAGCTCAGGTAGAGGCGCTCCTTCGCGCGCGTCATTCCCACGTAGGCGAGCCTCCGCTCCTCGGCCATCTCGGTGGTCGCGCCGACCAGGGTCGGGTTTTCCTCCCGCTCCTCGAGCGCTCGCTGATGCGGGAGCAGGCCCTCTTCCATTCCAACCATGAACACGACAGGGAACTCGAGGCCCTTGACCATGTGCAGCGTGATCAGGGTGGCGCCTTCCCCGTTCTCGTCGTACGCGTCAACGTCGGAGACAAGCGCGACCTCGGCGAGAAAGTCCTCGAGGCCCTGCGCGGGATCACGATCGTCGAAGCTCTCGGCGAGCCCGCGCAGCTCGTTCAGGTTCTCCAGTCGCGCCTCGCCCTGAGGCGTTCCGTCCAGGTAGTGCGCCCGCAGGCCCATCACTTCGATCACGTGGTCGACCAGCTCGCTCGGCCGCAGCACGCCCATCGTCGCTCGCACCGACTCGACCTGGGCGCGGAAGCCATGCAGCGGCCCGATGGCGGTCTTCGGTACGCCCGGCACGCGGCCGGGATCCATAAGGATCGCGAGAATATCGGTCTGGTCCAGAAGTGCGCCCTGCGCGCGCCCGGCGGCCTCGCGGGCGAAAGAGTTGATCGCTTCGACCGTAACGCCGCCGATCTTGCGCGAAGGCACCGACACGATCCGGCCGAAGCTCAGCGCGTCCTGCGGGTTGAAACAGAAGCGTAGATACGCAACGAGGTCTTTGACCTCGCGCCGCTCCCAGAACCGGATTCCGCCGACCAGCCGGTAGGGGATCTTCCGCCGCGCCAACACGTCCTCGAAGGCGCGCGACTGCG
>DATEGC010000045.1:0-2610 GCA_035280285.1 Candidatus Dormiibacterota bacterium
CTTGGACACCACGCCCGACACCTTGGCCTGGGCCTTGATCGAGCAGATCATCTCCTCGCGCCAGCCGTTGCCCTGCAGAGTGTTGGACACGCCGACCACGTACTTGGTCGGGCCTCCGCCACCACTCGGTTGGTTGCCACATGCGACCAGGGCGAAGGCGGCGACCATAAGCGTCGCCATCAAACGCCAGGCCCTCAGTGGCCGTTCATGACTCGTCATAGACATCCTCCTTTTCCATGCGGCCCAAACGGGCCTCGCCGAGTCACCATCTGCGCTCCCCTATTGCTCTAGTTTTCACCTCCCTGTCAAGTCGCGAGGCTGCGCGCCGCCCGCCGCGCGTGCTCGCGATACGCGGCCTCGAAAAGCTCGTCCGAGCGGCGCTTGCCCACCTCGGCGGCGCTCGTGATCACCGGCGGCAGCTTGCCTTTCGCCAGCAGGAGCTCGGCGGTGCGGACTTTGATCGAATCGGCCACGGCCACGGCCGCGAGCGTGGAGCTGGGCCCGATCGGAGTTTCGGGCAAACCATCGAGGCGGCACAGCGCGTCGCCGGCCGGCGTGCACAGGTCGATCACGATGTCCGCCTCGTCCATCAGCCGCGCGCCAACGCCCTCCTCGACCTGGCCGGCCTTCGACTGGGCGACAGAGGTGACGGCGATGACCGGCAGCCTCTGCCGGCGCGCCCCTCGAGCCATCTCCACCGCCACAGCACCGAGGCCGCTCGCAGAGAAAACGATCATCGCGTCGCTCGCGCCGAAGTGGAAGTTCGCCAGGATCACCTCCGCCAGGCCGAGTGTGCGTTCAATGAACATCGCCTGGCGCTGACCGTTGGCGCCGACGACCTGTGTGTGGAACGTCATCGAAAGCTCGACGATGGGGTGGAAACCCGGGTATGAACCGTAGCGAGGAAACATCTCCTCCACCGGGATGCGGGAGTGGCCGCTGCCGAATGTGTGGACCAGACCCCCGTCCCCGATCGCCTTCGCGCACATAGCGCTCGCCCGTTCGATGGCGTCGGCCTGCGTGTCACGTACGCGCTGCAGCAGAACGATGCCCGCGTCGATCCAGCTGACGGGATTGGGCATTCTTAGCCGGTCACCTTCGAGTCGACGTGGACGGGCTCCCAATGGCCGCTCTTCATCGACTTGTAGGCCGCGTCGAGCACGCAGTTGACGATGTAGCCGTCGACGAAATCCTCGCGAGGCTGCTCGCCGTTCACGAAGCACTCGACGAAGTGCCGCATCTCCTCCTGGTAGCCGTAGACGCGCGCCTCGTCGGGGATGGGGAAAACCCAGCCGACGTCCGCGTCCGCCTTCTCCATCAGGTAGCCCGCGGACTTCTGGATGAACGCGCGGACGCGTGTCGAACTGGTGTCGGTGACGATGCGCCCCATTGTTCCGTAGACCTCGTTGCGCAGCTCCATGCCGCCTTTCGCGGTCCAGGAGGCCTCGGTCAGCGAGGTGCGCCCGTCCTCGAGGCGCAGCAGCAGCACCGCGTTATCCTCCCCCGTGGTCCGGTCGTTGTGGACCATCGTGGCGCCCCACGCGAACACGTCCTTGATCTTGTTCTCCTTGCCGAAGAAGTAGCGCGCGGCCTCGATCGTGTGGCAGCCCATGTCGAGCAGGGCGCCGCCGCCCGCCGTTTCTGCGTCCCAGAAATGCTGGGCATGCGGACCGGAGTGCGCCTCACGCGCCCGCACGGTGAGCAGGTCACCGATCGCGCCGCTCTCGATCATCTGCCGGGCACGCATCACGTCGGGCGAGAAGACCTCCGTCTCAGCGTAGCCGTGCATGACGCCGGCGTCGCGCGCGACGTGGACCATCTCCGCGGCCTCGTGCGAGTTGCGCGCGAGGGGCTTGGTGCAAACCACGGCCTTGCGCGCCACGCTCGCTGCTTTGACCGCGGGCAAGTGCAGATGGTTGGGCAGAGCGATGACGACGAGCTCGACCTCTCGGTCGGCGCAGAGGTCTTCCATGGTCGTGTACTGGCGGGCCACGCCATGTCTGCGGCCGAAGTCGTTCGCGCGTTCCTCGGAACGGGAGTAGTTGGCCACCACCTCGGCCCCCGGCACGTCGCGCAAGCCGTCCATGTAGAAGTCGGCCACGAAACCCGAGCCGAGCATGCCTATGCGGACGACGCGGCTCATGACCGAGCCCCGGCAGCTTGACCTGCCGCTGCTTTTCTGGCCTTGAACTCGTCGAGCATGGCCGCGGTCTGCGTCGCGCCCACGCGCGTCACGCCAATCTCCAGCACTTCGAGCAGCGCGTCGAGCGTCCGGATGCCGTGCGCGGCTTTGACCTGCACCCGCGGGGAGACCGAAGCGCGCATCAGCTTCAGGTCCTCGATCGTGGCCCCCGTAGTCGCGAAGCCAGTCGACGTCTTGACGAAGGCGGCTCCCGCCGCTTCGACGAGGTGGCAGCCCCGCACCTTCTGCTCGTCGGTCAGGTAGGCGTTCTCGAGGATCACTTTGACCAGCGCACCCTCCGCGTCCGCGACCTCCACCACGTCCGCGATCTGCTGCTGCACGTAGGCGTCGCGGCCGGAGACGAGGGCCCCGATGTCGATCACCATGTCAAGCTCGCGAGCGCCGTTCTGCAGCGCCAGCCGCGCCTC
>DATEGC010000046.1:0-11831 GCA_035280285.1 Candidatus Dormiibacterota bacterium
CGCACAGTTGGAGCGACCACCGTCGCGGCCACGGTGCGAGCCGCGCGGATGGCCGGAATCCGGTTCATGGCCACAGGTGGCATCGGCGGGATTCACCGGGGGCACCCCGAGGACCAGTCTGCGGATCTGGTCGAGATGGCCGGGGCGCCGGTGGCCGTCTTCTGCGCCGGGGCCAAGATCATCCTCGACCTGCGGCTGACGCTCGAGCGGCTGGAGAGCCTCAGCGTGCCGGTACTCGGTTACGGCACGGACGAATTCCCGGCGTTCTATACGCGGCGGAGCGGATGTGCTGTCAGCGCGCGCGTCGACAGTGCAACCGAGGCGGCGCAAACCCTGCACGCCATATGGGAGCTGGGCGGTCGGGGCGTGGTGATCGCCATCCCGCCACCGGCGGAGCTAGAAGGCGCTGAGGAGATGGTCCGGCGGGCTGTCGCAGAGATCCCCGACGCCGGTGGCGCCGGCCTCACGCCTCGGCTCCTGAGTCGCATCGCCGACCTCTCAGGCGGCCGGTCTGTGGATCTGAATGTCGACCTGGTGATCAACAATGCCCGGATCGCGGCCCAGGTGGCGCACGAATATTTCGCCTAGTGGGAGCCTGACGCGCCCCACGAGCCGACGACGCGGCTCAGCGCCTTCTGGTTGCCCTTGATCTCGAGGCCGCGCCGGCGCGCCTCCTTGATGTCGAGCCGGCCTGACATCAGTCCCAGGATCAGTCCAGGGCGCCCCGATAGAACTGCGTCCGGCGTTTCCACGGTGCCTCGTCGGGTGCGAACCTTGCCCTCCACGGTTTCGATCACCATCGGTTCATCCCCCGTCCGAAGCTCGATCGCGACCGAAGGCTGTTCGGGAGTCTTGTCCTCGAGGTAGGCATCGAGCGGAAAGACGAGCCAGTGACTCCGGAATTCGGTGCCAGGCTGAGGTGGACCCATCAGCGGCGCCCCCCACCGGCCGAGCTCTTCGAGCAGCGGGCGCAAAGCCTGGCCCCGCTTGGTCAGCTCGAACAGCGTGGTCGCAACGGGTGGCGGCGCCGCCCATGCGCGGATGATTCCGGCCGTCTCCATCTCTTTCAGGCGGTCGGCGAGCAGGTTGGTGGCGATGCCGGGTAGGCCCTTGAGTAGGTCGGTGTATCGGGAAGGTCCGGCCGACAGGAGCTCCCGGACGATGAGGAGCACCCATCTGTCGCCGACCACGTCCAGCGCGTTGGCCACCGCGCAGTACTGCTGGTAAGATCGCACGCCCTACACGTTATCACCCCCGCTACGGCATTTCAAGTTGGTACTTGACTTTTTCAAGTACTTGATGGAGAATCACCAGCGACCCGGGGAAGCCGGGCCGAACAATCGGGCTGGAGGTTCGCCAATGTCCCACCGAATCTGGACGCTGCTGCTGACGTCAGTTGCCTTCTTCATGGTTGCGCTCGACTCCCTCGTCGTGGTCACTGCGCTGCCAGCAATGCACCGCGATCTTGGAGGCGGCATCTCGACGCTCGAGTGGACGGTCAACGCATTCACCCTCACCTACGCCGCGGGCATCATCACCGCCGCGGCCCTCGGCGACCGATTGGGCCGCCGCCGGGTGTTCGTGATCGGGCTGGCGGTGTTCACGCTGTCCTCGATCGCGTGCGCGATCGCTCCGAGCGCCGAGATCCTGGTCGCGGCGCGGGCGGTGCAGGGCCTCGGCGCGGCCATGGTCATGCCGCTCAGCCTCACCATCCTTACCGGCGCGTTTCCCGCCGAGCGGCGAGGCACCATCGTCGGCATCTGGGGCGGCATCGGCGGCCTGGCGGTCGCGGCCGGACCGCTTGTCGGCGGCGCGATCACGCAAGGGCTGAACTGGCACTGGATCTTCTGGGTCAACGGGCCGATCGGCCTCGCCGCGATCCTCCTGTCGCTTGTGCGGCTGCCGGAGAGCAAAGGCCCGGCCACGCGGCTTGACCCCATCGCGACCGCGCTGATCGCCGTGGGAGCGACAGCTATCGTGTGGGGCTTGATCCGCACCGGCGACGAAGGTTGGAACAGCTCCACCGCTCTCGCGACTCTCGACGTCGGATTCCTGCTCATCGCTGGCTTCGTCTGGTGGGAGCTGCGCGTAGCGGAGCCGATGCTCCCGATGCACCTGTTCCGCAGCGTCACGTTCAGCGCAGGCAACGTCACCGCATTCCTGATGTCGGGGACGATCGTCGCCGCGGCCTTTCTGGTTGCCCAGTACATGCAGTTCGCCCTTGGCTACTCGCCGCTGGACACCGGGTTGCGTGTCCTCCCCTGGACCGCGACGCCGCTCTTCATCGCACCGGCGGCCGGACTCCTTTCGGACCGAATCGGACGGCGCCCGGTGCTCGTTACGGGCATGCTGTTGCAGGGAGTTGGGTTGGCCTGGTTTGCCTTGCGCGCGACAAGTGGCGTCGAGTACGGTCAGCTCGTGCTGCCGTTGTTACTGGCTGGGATCGGCATCTCGCTGGCCCTCCCCATCGCGCCGACGGTCGTCATGAGTGCAGTCAAGCCACACGAGATGGGCAAGGCCTCCGGCGTCAACAGCACGATGCAGCGTTTCGGTTCCGCCTTCGCGATCGCGATCGCGGCCGCTGTGTTCGCTGCCAACGGCCATCTCGGCTCAGCTGCGGGCTTCGCGGCCGGATTCCGGCCGGCGCTCACGGTCGTGGCCGGCCTGTCCCTGCTGGGCGCGATCACCGCGCTGGCCGTACGCTCGCGCGCCACGGTGGTGCCGGCTCAAACATTGGCCGAGGCGGCATGACCCCCGCGGACCGTTACGAAGCGCTGGTCGGAAAGCTCTCGCCCAAGCGAGGCGTGACGAGGATCACCGAGGGCAAGGCGTTCGGCGCGAGCGGCCAGCTCAAGTTCGAGGGCCGAATCTTCGCCATGCTGGTGCGAGGAGAGCTCGTCTTGAAACTCCCCCGAGGCCGGGTCGAGGAGCTCGTCGACGCGGGCGAAGGCAAGCATTTCGACGCCGGCAAAGGCAAGCCCATGCGTGAGTGGTTCGTCCTCTCCTCTACCTCGAAGAAACGGTGGGGGCCACTGGCGCAAGAGGCGCTGGATTTCGCGAGCCAGTGAGCGCGCTGCTGCGTCTGGTCAAGGAGGCGAGATGACGAGCAAGGGGTCGGCGCACGCGGTCGCAGATGTCTCGAATGCGCAGTCGCCGCCGTCGAGGTGGCGGCTCCTCCCGAGCGCGCCTTCGAGGCGCTGGCGTCAACGAAGTCACGCGCTGGTGGGTTCACGCTCAGACACAGCGCCCCTCGTGCCGCCCCAGGTCGTGCCGCCACGAGTACGGGCTGGGAGACGAGCTTCGAAGAGCTGGCCAGAATGCTGAACCGCTAGTGTCGAACTCTCCTGTCAGCCGGCGACACCTTTGTCTTCGGATTCGGCGCCATCATCTCGCACCACGCCTTGACGATTCTCGTGAGCTCTGCCTCGCGTTCGACGACCTCGTCCACGTCGGCGAAGCGCATGAACCGCGCTGACGGTCCTGTGCCTTCGAGGTGCGGGTACCGACCCGGAATTCTGGCCCCGCGGTTGAACATCAAGCTCACCGACTTCTTGTCGTGCTGTACGAAGTTGGCGAGGTCGCCGTGGCACGCGAACTGCACGGTGCCGTACTTCAGGTACTCGGTCATGCGGCTGTCGGACCACAGGATCACGTCGCGCACCCGGCGCAGGATCGGCTCGGCGGGCTTGCCGGTGAGCCACCTTTCGACGAAGGGATCGCGTCTCATCCCCCCGCAAAGATAAACCGGCGGGCCAAGCTCGGCCCGCCGGTTCGCCAGTTCGAAACTCTAGCGCTGGGTCTTCATCAGCCCGAAGGCTGCGCCCTGCGGGTCTGCCACGATCGAGTAGCGGCCGCCCGGGTAGTCCTGTGGCGGGAGCATCTCCTTGCCGCCGAGTTCGACCGCCTTCTTGTGTGCCTTGTCGACATCGTCGACGGCGAAGTAGACGAGCCAGTACGAGGGAACCTCCTTGGGCACCATCGGCATCATCTCCAAAGCCCCGAGGATGCTCTCGTCGTTCAGTTTGAACTCCGTGTAGTCACCAAGGCCTTCACCCATCGGGCTCGTCTTCTCGCTCCAGCCGAAAATCTTCCTGTAGAACGGCTCGGCCTTCTCCAGGCCGCGCGAGTTGAGCTCCGCCCAGGCGAACGTGCCGGGTTTGCCCTGGACGTCGAAGCCTTTCATCGTCTGCGGCTGCCAGGCCGCGATGAAGGCGCCCGACGGGTCCTGGAACACGGCCATGCGGCCAGAGTCCAGGACATCGAACGGCGGGGCGATGACCTGGCCGCCCTCGGCCTGAACCTTCTTGGCCAGCGAGTCCACGTCGCGAGTGCCGATGTAGAGGCTCCATGCGGATGGACTGTTGTCGCCGGGCTGCTTCCCGCCAATACCCGCCACGTCTTTGCCGTCCTGTCTCGCGATCGCGTAGCCGCCAGCGGCGGGATCCTTTTCAGGCTCGGCTTTCCAGCCGAACAGCTGCGAGTAGAACGTGCGCGCGCCCGCGGGGTCGGTGCTCGAGATGTCGATCCACGCCGGCGCGTTCACAACAAAGGTCTTCGCGTCTGCCATAACTACCTCCTGAAATTCCGGTGCTGACCCCGGTGGCCCATCCGTAGGGCCCCTCCACTCCCAGACCATTCTGCCACTGGCTGATTAAGGGATGCTTAGGGCAGATCAAATGACTCCTGCGGACCTTTTGGTCTTCTCCGACTACGTTTGACCCTGGTGCTACATCGACTCGGTCAGGGTCGAGCAGCTCGAGCGCGACGGCCTGGTGCAGGTGACGTGGCTGCCCTTCGAGCTGCATCCTGAAGCGCCGGTGGAGGGCATTCCGCGCGACGTTTACTTCGGCCCTGCTCGCTCGGAGCGCATGCGCGACCACATGCGGTCGGTCGCTGCCAGCGTCGGCCTCGAGATGCACTCGCGCGACGTGATCATCAACTCTCGCCGCGCCCTCGGCGCCGCCGAATTCGCGCGCGAACGCGGCAAGTTCGACGAGATGAACCGCGCCCTCTTCAAGGCCCATTGGGAAGCCACCGCCAGGCTCGAGGACGTGGACGACCTGGTCCGCGTCGGCGTCGAGGCGGGGCTGGACGCAGAGGAGCTTCGCGTTGCAATCGCCGAGGACCGCTACGCGGACGTGATCGACGAGAACCGGCGCATCGCCTCCTCGGTTGGCATCGATGCGATTCCAGCCCACATCTTCGGGCGGCGGTTCCTGCTCCTTGGCGCGCAGCCGTACGAGGTCTTCAAGGAAGTTGTCGACCGCCTGAACTCCCAGCCCACCGTCACAGAGCTATAAACCCGACGACAAAGGGTTCTCTGGATCAAAAGATGCGAGATCGGACGCGCGGCTAGTGTTTTGACCCATGAACCAGTTTTTCGAAGCCCTCGGCAAAGATTGGGTCGAGGCCGCGCAGCGCCGCGGCGCAAACATCGCCAAGCCAACCCTCGACTCACAAGTCGCGTTAGAGCTGCTCGAGCTGGCGCGAGTGGCGGCCCACACGCAGGAGCGGCGGTTTGCGCCGCTGACCAGCTACCTCGCGGGCGTGGCGGCCGAGCGCCTGCGCGCCGCGAAGCCTGAGCTGGACGACGCGGCTGTCGCGGAATTCATCCTGGAAGTCCGGCAGAAGCTGGAGCGCGAGGTCCCGGGCCTTTAGCGGACGTTGATCACCGGCAGCTGCCGGAAGCTCTGGACGGATATCCGCGCGGCCAGGGCAGCTGCGACCTTGCGCAGAGCCTGCGCGCCGGCGCCGTCCGGCCGCGACACCACGACCGGAGCGCCCGCATCCCCCTCCTCTCGGATGGCGCCCTCGAGAGGGATCGCACCGAGGTAAGGCACCCCCAGGCGCTGCGCGGCGCGTTCGGCCTGGCCGTGGTCGAAGATGAAGTGCTCCTTGCCGCAGTCGTCGCAGACAAACCAGCTCATGTTCTCGATCAACCCGAGCGGCGGCACGTTGAGACCGCGGAACATCTGCAGCGCTTTCAGCGCGATCCTCAAAGCCGCCTCCTGCGGCGTGCAGACGACGGCCACGCCTGTCAGCGGCACGGCCTGCGCTAGCGTGAGCGAGGCATCACCCGTGCCTGGCGGGAGGTCGACGACGAGGTAGTCGAGCTCGCCCCAGCGGACGTCGGTCAGCATCTGCTCGATGGCCCGGGCCACCAACGGTCCGCGCCACACCATGGCTTTGTCTGCCCCGGCGAGCAGCCCGATCGAGATCAGCTTGAGGCCGTACGCCTCGAGTGGCATCAGCTTCTGGTCCAGCACCTGTGGCTGCTCGCTCACGCCGAGCATGCCCGGCACTGACGGTCCGTAGATGTCTGCGTCGAGGATGCCGACGCGTGCCCCCGCGAGCTGCAGCGAGGCCGCCAGGTTGACCGCGATCGTCGATTTGCCCACGCCGCCCTTGCCAGAGCCGACCGCGATCACGTGCTTGACACCCGGAATCGCAGCCTCGTGGCCGCGGCCGTTGAATGGCGCGCGCACGTTGGCCGTCATCTTCAGGTCGACAGACGTGACGCCGGGGATGTCGCTGACCAGCTGGCGGGCAAGGGTCTGAAACCGGTCGCGCACCGGACAGGCGGGCGTGGTGAGCTCGAATGTGAAGCTGACCAGTCCCGCATCGGTGACGGCGAGGTCTTTTATCATCCCGAGGCTGACCACGTCGCGGCCGAGGTCTGGATCCTTGATCGCCGACAGGACGGTGAGTACCTCTTCCCTACTGGGCACTGAAGATCACCGCGGCCCGCAGCGCGAGCACCCCGACCAGGGCCAACAGGGAGACGACCAGAGTGTCGATGCGAGCTCCCGCCATCGTGCCCGCCCCTCCGGAAGCCTGCATACGAATATGACCGCGCGCCTCGACCAGAGAGGCGGCGACGCCCACAATGGCGAGCGCCCACAGCGGCAGCCACGGCAGCTCGCGGCCGAGCGTGCCGGCAGCACCGACCGTGAGGAAGAACAAGATGATCAGTGCGACCTCGAGCACTGAGAAGTAGCCGTCAGCCTGGTGCAGGCGGCCGAGACTGAAGCTGGCCTCGGGACGGTTGCGGATGATCATCGCGATCAGCGCTGCGGATCCACCGAGACCTGACGCGAGGAACAGGCCGCCGAGCGCCCACGTATCGCTCCACACGGGCTGGTTGCTGACGCTGAGGAGGACGCCGGTGTACGACGCGATGTAGATGGCGAGCACGGAGCCAACCACGTTGAAGGCGCGGTTCAGCGCCAGCGGCAAGAACGGCCGCCCGCTCCGCTGGCTCAGCCACGCGTCGACGAACGACACGAAAACGAAGAATCCGAAAACCAAGAGCGCCCACGCACCGACCGACATCGGCGACCAGTACTTGAAGCTGAGGCTGGTGCTGCCCGGCGTCACGTTGACAAGCATGTGCCAGAACTTCAACCAGCTCGCGCCCAGGTCGGCCGTGAGCAGGATGGGACAGATCACCGTCGCGGGGCCGGCAAGCAAGAAAGCGATCCGGGCCGCCGGCTCGTCATGCGGATCACCGGACAGCCGGAGCAGAGTGCCGATGAGATAGGTGCCGCCGGCGATTCCCGCGAAGAAGAAGTAAAAGAGGATGTACCACAGCCACTGTGGAGAGCGGACGAAATGCTCGGCCGCCAGATAGAGCATCAGTGGGTGCCTCTGCCCCTGAACGCGACCAGGCCCGCCACCACGGCCAGCACCGCGGTGATCGCCGCGCCGACGTAGCCCCCGATGTCGTTGCGGCTGGGCAGCTGCGCGTTGGTCGCGTTGGGCAGGCCGTAGGTCTCGGGCTTGTCCATCAGGAGGAAGAAGGCGTTCAGACCGCCGTACACGGACTCGTCACGGCCGTACAGCTGCGCCTGCGTCATCCCCTGGCTGTGCAGGGTTGCAAGCCGCACGTCAGCGGCCTGCTGCAGATCCGCGAGCGGGCCAAACTGGATCGACTGCGTGGGGCACGCCTTCGCGCACGCAGGTTCGAGGCCTCCCTGCAGGCGGTCGTAGCACAGCGTGCACTTATGCGCCGTGCCGGTCTGCTGGTTCATGCCGATGACGCCGTACGGACAGGCCGCGACGCAGTTGCGGCATCCGTTGCAGACGTCCTGCTGGATGAAGACCGTGTTGAACTCGGTGCGGATGATCGCCCCGGTCGGACAGACCTCCATGCAGCTCGCATGCTTGCAGTGCTTGCAGACGTCCGACATCATCAGCCACGCCGTGCCGTTGCCAGTGGTAGCCGGCTGGTCCGGCACGTGCTCGATGAACTTCACATGCCGCCAGTTCTGCGCGTTCAGCGAGCCGGTGTTGTCGAAGCTGTCCGCCAGGAACGTGGGACTGTCGCCCTGGAGCTGGTTCCACTCCTTGCACGCCACCTCGCACGCCTTGCAGCCGATGCACACGCTCGTGTCGGTGAAGAACCCGTACGACTCGCCTGCCTTGATGGTGATCGCCATGCTCAAAATCCCATCAGGTTGGTGGTGATCTTCGTGAAGCCGCGCTCTCGCGCATACAGGTCGAGCGGGATGGCGGCCATCTCGTCCACGACCGGGACCGCGCGCGGCTCGGTCGCCAGATCGATGTTCAGCAAGTAGCGCTTGCACGTCTCACACGCGTCGATGCGAATGTGTGGGAAGACCGCGGGATGCCGCACAGGCGGCGCGGTGCCGGGCACACCGCGCACCACACTCCCTCTTTCACCGGACGTCGTGCCGTGCTCGCTGAAGATGGGCAGCTTCGCGGTCGAGCTCTCCCCGCAGCCTGCGCATGTCATGCGCGGATACGTCCATGTCGAGGCGCAGCGCGCGCAGAGCAGCATCCGCGGCCCCGCGGCCAGGTCCTCCTTGGCAGGTGCGAAGTAGCTGAGCTGCGGCGGGCCTTCGCATTCTGGGCAGTGACGAGCGTCGCGCACGCCAAGGCAGGCCGCACGCGCCGGCGTCTCGAGCGCTTCCAGCACGGGCTCAAGACACGCGCGGGCGAAAAATCTGTCGACCATCGGCTGCTCAACGCCGTTTATCCAGCGCTCCACCATGTTCCGCGGATGCTCGGCCTGGAGGCGGTGGATCAGCTCCGAACGCAGGCGCTCCGGCCCGGTCGCAACGCTGACGTCGATCACGCCCGGAGCGACCACCTCGGCGATAAACGCCGGGATATCGGGTGGTGCGGGCGAGGCTGACTTTGCATCGGCGGCGGCCTTCTCCTGCACGTTCAGCAGCGCGCCGTAGAAGTCGAGCAGCTGGCGGACGAACCCCTGCCTGATGCGCAGCTCGGCCACCCGCCCGCGGCGCTCGGCCCACACGTTGGTGGTGATCGCTACGGCCATCAGATCTTCTCCAGGTTGACCAGGAAGGCCTTGAACTCGGGCGTCCGGGCATTGGCGTCGCCGACGAAGGGCGTCAGCGCGTTGGCCAGCCAGTAGCGCCCGTGGTTCGGGTCGCTGTCCGCGGAGAGCCCGACATAGCCCCAGTGAATCGGAATCCCGATCTGGTAGACCTTCTGCCCGGCCACCGTCATCGGACCAAGCCGCTTGGTGACCAACGCCAGCACTTCCAGCTTGCCTCGCTTCGACGAAACACGAACCGAGTCGCCGCTCTTGATGCCCTTCTCATTGGCCAGCTCATAAGGGATCTCGACGAATGGTTTCGGCTGGAGCTGCACCAGGTGCGGCACGTGCTGCGTGACGTAGTGCTCGTGTTCCGTCAGCCGGTAGCTCGTGGCGATGTATGGAAACTCCTTCGCCGTTCCGAAGCGGTCAGGCCTGCCGGCCGCCTTGTCGTAAAGGAATGCGACCGGTGAAGCCGAGTTGGACGGATGAAGCGGGTTGGCCACCGGTGACTCGACCGGTTCGTAGTGCTCGGGGAACGGCCCGTCGACCATGCCGTTGCTGAACAGGCGTCCGACGCCCTCGCCGTTCATGATGAACGGCAGCCACGCGTTGGGGTCGTGCGGATCCATCGTGGCGGGATAGTCGGGCACGTCGCCCACCCACCTTGTCCCGTTCCACGTGATGCCAGGACGCTTCGGATCCCACGGCTTGCCGTCGAGGTCGGCGGATGCGCGGTTGTACATGACGCGGCGGTTGAGCGGCCAGCTCCAGGCCCAGCTCGAGTAAAAGCCCATACCCGTCGGGTCGTTCTTGGCCGGGTCCTGGATGCCGTCGCGCCGCTTCATGAGGTTGCCGGCGTCGGGATAGCTGCCGGTGTAGATCCAGTCGCCCACGGTGGTGGTGCCGTCGTCCTTCAAGTTGGCGAACGACGTCATCTGCTTGCCCGTGGCGAGGTCTTTGCCGTTGATCTCCCTGGCGATCTCGTCCAGGGTCGGCTTCATCTGGTCCGCGTAGTTGAATGTCAAGGCCATGATCGGGTCGGGGAACTTGCCGCCCTGCGCCTGATACAGCTTCTTGACCCGCTGGAAGAGGTCGGCCAGGATCCAGTGATCGTGTCGGGCCTGCCCTTGCGGCGGGATCACCTGGTCCTTCCACTGAGACCACCGGCCGCTGTTGACGAACGAACCATCCTTCTCGATCCAGTGCGTGGTGGGGAGCAGAAAGACCTCGGTCTTGACCTGGCTCGCCTCCACGCCTGGGGCGCGCCAGAATTCAGAGCTGGTCGTGGGCAGCGCGTCCATCACCACCAGCCACTTCAGGTTGCTCAGCGCGTCGTGGACCTGGTTGCTGTCCGGGCCGATGCTGGCGGCGGTCATGCCGGAGAGCATCAGGCCCTCCATCTTTCCCTTCAGCGATTGGTCGTAGATGGACATCCAGGACGAGTTCTGGGCGGGTTTGGGGATGAAGTCGAAAGCGAACTCGTTGTCTTTGCTGGCCGCGTCGCCGTACCAGCCCTTGAGCGTGCTGACCATGAACTTGGAGTAGTTCGTGCCGAAGAAGTTCCATGAGTTCTTGTCCGACTTCTTGGGCGCGCTCTGGGCGACGTAGTCGGCGATGCTCTTCTGTCCGGGCGCCGGGATCCTCAGATAGCCCGGCAGGATCTCCCACGAGATCGCGTGGTCGGTGTTGCCCTGAATGTTGGCGTGACCTCGCTCGGCGTTCATACCCCCGCCCGGCCGGCCCATGTTGCCCAGGAGCAGCTGCAGCACCGCGCCGGAGCGGATGAGCTGACCGCCGGTCGTGTGGTGGGTCAGGCCAACCGCATACACGATCGTCATCACCTTGTCGGGCTTGCCCATCTGCCCGACCAGCTCGGCGACGGCTTTGAAGTCCGAAGCTGGGATGCCGGTGATGCTCGACACCATCTCCGGCGTGTAGCGCGAGTAGTGCGCCTTCATCAGCTGGAACACTGAGTGCGGATGCTGCAGTGTCATGTCCCTGGTGGCGAAGCCGGTGAAGGGATCGGTCTGGTAGCTCCACGTCGAGATGTTGTACGAGCGCGTCGCGGGGTTGTATCCCGAGAACAGGCCGTCATTGAACGCGAAGCCATCCCTGACGATGAACGAGGCGTTGGTGTAGTTGCGCACGTATTCGTCATGGAACAGGTTGTTCTGCAGAACGTGGTTGATCAGGCCCCCGAAATAGGCGACGTCGGTGCCGGTGCGGATGCGGAGATACGTGTCCGCCACCGCGGAGGTGCGCGTGAATCGGGGGTCGGCATGGATGATCTTCGCGCCGCGATCGAGCTTGGCTCGCATGAACCACTGGAAGCCGACCGGGTGCGCCTCAGCGGGGTTGGCGCCGTTGATCAGGATCAGATCGGCGTTCTTGATGTCGCGCCAGTGGTTGGTCATCGCTCCCCTTCCGAATGTGGCGGCCAAACTGACCACCGTGGGGCCGTGTCAAACCCTGGCCTGTTGCTCTAGATGTACCAGTCCCAGGCCGCGCATCAGCTTGGTGGCGA
>DATEGC010000047.1:0-2275 GCA_035280285.1 Candidatus Dormiibacterota bacterium
CTCGCCGCACGATCGAAGCCCACCTTGATCACATCCGCGACAAGCTAGGAGCACGTTCACGCGTCGAGGTGGCCACGTGGGTGACCGCCCGATCGACTCCGCTGCCCGCGTCGGGGGTCCTGAACGCGACGCCTACCAGTATGAGGAGGAGCTGGCCGCGGACCAGACGCTGGCCAACATGAACCCGCTATTCGACGCAATTTCACGTTCGTCATCAAGTCGGTCTGTGGTGGCCCCTTGAGCAACCAGATGGAGTACGCCTATACGAAAGGCGCTCTCAAGAACCGCCTGAGTAGTCCATGTGATGTACAACCAGATCGAGGACGAGTAACAGCAGTTAGCAGATAGCGAAAGGCCGGGCTTCACCGCCCGGCCTTCTTTCGCTCCGGGCCCCAAGTAACCACTCTGCTTGGTCAACCGTTATCCACCAGCAATGCGCATCAAGTTCCTTGCCTTCGCAGCTCTCCTTGGCGTCACCGCATGCGGCTCGACCGGTTCGCAAGGTGCGGCGTCGTCGTCGCGCGTGAGCGCGTCCGGACAACCGAACGCTCCCTTGTTTGCCGTTGTTTCTGGCCTGCCAGGCGGGCAGCTGGTCAATTTCTATCCACTGCCGGCGACCGCCTCGGTCAAGATCGTGGACGCCAACGGGCAGGTACGCGCGACGGCGACCTTCGTGCCCCCGCCCGCGCCCCTCATCGGACCAGCGGCCGTGCTTCTCCAGTCCCCTGTGCGAACCGCCGCCGGTGCCGCGTTCTATTCCGACAACGCGGGAGCCGTCCACAAGCTCATGCCAGATGGCGCAACCTCTATCGTCGCGACCTTCCCATTAACGAGTCCGCAGCAGGAGCTCACGTACGCAGTGAGCCCGGACGGCGCCCATCTCATCGCGATCGTCGTCACTCTTCCGCCGGTCCACAACCCGCCGCCTCAATCGTTGGGCGACCCGCTGTACCAGGTAGGCGGGCGATGGAGCGTCAAAGTCCAGACGGCTGACTCGGGCGGGCCAACGACAACCACCTTCGAGCGCGACCTCGGACCAACCTATCCGGTGCCGCAGCTGACCGAGATCGTCGGTTGGGACAACAAGGGACCGCTGGCAACGTTAAGCACGAACCTCGGCGCGCAGCAAGCTCCGCCCTCGGCCCACATCTTCGGCAAGCTGATTCACATAGCGTCCGACGGCACGCACCTGGAGGCCATCGGGGGCGCCGACTGCGCGGCTGCAGACGAACTTCCCGACGGCACCGTGCTGTGCGACTCCGACTGGAGGAGCTTCAGCGTTCGCACCTCAGCCGGCGCAATCCTCTGGCAGCGGAGCCTTCCGACTGACGACTATTACTTCGGACTGTGGCTATCGCCGGATGGAAACGCCGTTGCGGGGCGGAACGCTGTGTTCACGGCGTCCAGCGTCGCGTCGCCGGCACGCCACGGGCAGACCGCGTCGTCGCAACTCGTCGCGGTGGGCTGGTTGAACGTGAACACCGTGGTCGCGGCGGACCAGCAGTCGGGCCAGCTTTCGCTTTACCAGGCAAGCAGCATGGTGAAGCTGCGCGACCTCGGCATCAGCGGAGTGTTCGCCGGACTGCTGACCGCCTCCTGATCGGCGGCTCACGCTGAGTGAGCCCAGCCTTTTCGCGTCCTCGAGACGAAAGCGCCGTGATTGTGCCCCGCGCTCGAGCTGGATCCGGTCGTGGGGGAGTTTCGGCAGCGCCATGATCCGAGCGCCCGCGCCGGCGTGCCGCCCCACATAACCCTCATGTATCCGTTCCTGGAACCTGATCGACTTTCCAGCGAGGCGCTCACCGAGCTGGAGATGTCGCTCGAGGACGTCGACGCCTTCGAGTACTCACTGACCGATGCCCGGGATTTCGGGACGGTGTCCTCTATCTCGCGCCGGCACCGGCCGAGCCGTTCATCTCGCTGACGCAGCGCATCGGCCGGGCATTTGACCTGGCCCCTTACGGCGGCGCCCACGCTGCGGTCGTGCCTCACCTTACGATCACCCAGACGGCAACAGCGTCCGAGCGTCTCGACATAGCCAGGGTCTTGACGCGAGCGCTTCCACAGTCGGCGATCGCGCTGGAGGCCTGGGTGATCGCAGGGAGCAACGAGACTGCGTGGACGAGATTCAAACCGATCTCGTTCCGTCGATGACTTTTGGGGGGTGGAACAGTCCAAGTGGATATGAGCAAGACAACTACGGTCGATCTCCAGGAGAAAGTTCAGAAGGCCGTCGACGAGATGGTCGAATCCGGCGCCGAGCGTGGACTACAGG
>DATEGC010000048.1:0-2009 GCA_035280285.1 Candidatus Dormiibacterota bacterium
GGCGGGCTCGTCGTCGAGCGCAACGCCGTGACCCGAGCCGGCGAGATCTCGAGCCGCGCGCGCGACCACGTCCTCCAGTCGGCGCCGTACCTCGAGATGACGGCCACCTTTGTGCGCAGGCTCGTTGTGATCGCACCGTTCATCCGGAGCGTCTCGATCGCCGGATCGCTCGCCAGTGGCGGCTTCCGCGACTCGGATGACGTGGACCTCAACCTGATCGTCGACGACGGCATGCGCCATGCCGCCTACGTGGTTTTGAACATCCTCGGCACGGTGCACGCGCTGTCGCACCGTGGCAAGCCCGTCGATGATCTGACTCGGCGGCCTCTCGCGCCGCGCCTGATGACCGCCAATCTGGTCCTCGAGCGGTCGCAGTGTCGTCCGCTTCTGCGGCAGGACGAGGACATGGCGTTCGAGCTCCTGGTCGCGGAACCGCTCTTCGGCGTGGAGGTGCTCCACGAAGTCGTGCACGATAACCCAGGAGTGCTCGATCACTTCCCGCAGCTGGCCGACCGTCTGGCGCCGCACATGATCGCACCGCCGCGGTGGCGGCTACCCGGGCCGCTGTTTCCCGCATTCTTCGACCTGCCGGCCAGGTGGCTGGGCGAATCCGCGTGGCGGTACATGCAGTGGACGCGCCGCGACCGCCCTGAAGCACTGGCTCGGGTCGCCTACGTGCGTTCGACGATGCGGCCCTACGCGCTCTTCGACAAGCTGTGATCGCAAACGCTGTCATCGCGCTGCTCGCCGTGACCAGCGTTCTGTTGTTCGGCTTCGGCCTGAACCTTCTGTACTTGACCCTTCGGGCAACTCAGCGCGAGACGCGGACGACAACACCTGGCGGCGGCGACCAGATCACCGTATGCGTGCAGCTACCCATCTACAACGAGCGCTACGTCGCCCAACGGGTCCTCGACGCCGCGTGCGCGCTCGATTGGCCTCGCGGACGATTCTCGGTTCAGGTGCTGGATGACTCCGACGACGAGACGGTCCAGATCATTGCCCGCCGCGTCGCGCATTGGCAGCAGAAGGGCACTGACGTAGCGCACATACGCAGATCCTCCCGCGCGGGCTTCAAAGCCGGCGCTCTTGCGCATGGTCTGCGGCAGACCGATGCAGAGCTCATCGCGATCTTCGACGCCGACTTCGTCCCGCCACCCGATTTTCTTCGCCGCGCCGTCGGTTCGTTCGCCGATCCTCGCGTCGCCTTTGTCCAGGCACGCTGGGGCCACCTCGACGAGGGCTACTCCTGGTTCACGCGCCTCCAGGCGCTGTTCATCGATTTTCACTTTCTCGTCGAGCAGGCCGTGCGCTCGGCCCGCGGCTACTTCGTGAACTTCACGGGTTCGGCAGGTGTTTGGCGAAGCGCGGCAATCGAAGACGCGGGCGACTGGACAGCCAACACTCTGACTGAGGATCTCGACCTCAGCTACCGCGCCCAGCTCCGGGGCTGGAAGGCCGTGTACCTCGAAGACCTCGTGGTGCCGGAGGAGCTGCCCGTCTCGATTGACGCCTACCGCAACCAGCAATCGCGCTGGGCGACAGGCAGCTTCCAGTGCGCCTTCCGGCTGCTGCGCCCCGTGTGGAGAAGCCACAACCGGCTTGCGGTCAAGGTCCAGGCAACCATTCACCTCCTCGCTTATGGGGTCGGTCCGCTCATGCTCATCCAGCTCATCTGCTACCCGGCTCTTCTCGCAACGCTCGAGCGGCACAGGATTCCGTGGCAGCTGGGGGACGCCTTGCTTCTCGGCGTGTTCGTGGCCATCTCGCCGTGGATCGGCTTCATGGTCGCCCAGACTCGGCGCGGGAGGCGCTGGTGGACCGGCCTGCCTTCCCTCTTCTGCCAGGTGATCGGCGCAGGCATGTCGCTCAACGTGATCCTGGCGCTGTTCGCCGCTCTGCGGCCTGGCGGCACCTTCGTGCGCACGCCCAAACACCACATCGTCAGGCGCGGCCAGGAGTGGCGCGACCAGGAATACGTGAGTGTCGGTGACCCCCGAGCTTTCCTC
>DATEGC010000049.1:0-7035 GCA_035280285.1 Candidatus Dormiibacterota bacterium
GCAAACATGGCCGCCGCCGACCAGAGCTGAGGCGTGCACGTGTTCCAATACCCCATTGGCGGCTGGTCGGGCTCACGCTCGGTTCCGCAGAACAATTCGGGCGGCCGGTGCATCGGAAAGTCGATCGATGCCTCGATCAAGGCGCGCGCAGTGCGTTCTGCCTCCGCCGCGAATCCGTACTGCCGCATGCCGGCCACAGCCAGCGCAGTGTCGAACGGCCAGACGGAGCCATTGTGGTAGCTGCACGGGTCGTAATTGATTGCCCGGTCAGACAGCGTCCGGATGCCCCAGCCCGAAAACATGTCGGGCGAGAGGAGCCGCTTGACGACATGCTCCGCTTTCGGCCGGTCGACGATCCTCGTCCACAGGCAGTGGCCCGGGTTGGACGTGACCGCCTGGACCTGGCGCTTCGATCCGTCGAGCGCCTGGGCGAAGAACTTCTCCTTCGGCACCCAGAAATCACGATTGAACCGCCGCCTAAGCTGCGCGGCGTCCTCCCGCAGAGCGGGCCGGCGGCGCGACATACCTGCAAGGCCGCGGTGAAGATAACCCTGGACCTCGCACAGCGCGGCCGGTCGCTCCACCTCGCTGCCGTCGATGTTCGTCAGCGAGTCGTCCGAGTCCTTCCACCCCTGGTTGCGCGCGCGGCCGCCCATGTATTCGATGTAGCCGTCGCCGTCCAGATCGCCGTACTTCATGCACCACTCGAGCCCTGCCTCGGCGGCAGGCCACACCTGGTCCGCGAAATGGTGATCGTGCGTCCAGTGCTCCGTCTCCGTCAGCGCACATAGAAACAGGGCGGTAGCGTCGACGGTGCCGTAGAGGATGCGCGGCCAGAAACCGCGCTCGACCACCTCGCCGTTGCGAACCTCATGCAGGATCCTGCCCGGCTGCTCCTCGCTGAACGCGTCCACAACCTTGCCCTGGTGCTTGGCCAGGTAGCGGAGGACACCGCGCGCGATGTCGGGGTTGACGTGCAGCAGGAGGATAGAGCTGATCAGCGTGTCGCGCCCGAACGGCACCGCATACCACGGCAGTCCGGCCGTGGGATACAGGCCGGTGTCGTAGCGGTTGCACAGCATCCGGCTGTCGGCGATCGCCTGCTCTAGAACCGCGTTGAGGGCGGGATTGTCTGTACGCACGGATACGCACTCCTCCGCCCACCGCTCATAGATGTCCTTCGACTCTTGCAGCCCGGCCACGAAATCAACCACGGGCCCGCCCGTGTCTGGGACCACGTCCACGCGCAGGGAGAAGTCGTCGCCCGGCAGGAGGCGGACCTCGTGCCTCAGGCCCTCGGGGAAAGCGATCACGCGGGTTCCCTGACGGCCCCGCTCGAAGCGCACTCCATCGGCAGTCCTGGACTGCGGGACCGGCTCGGGATGCGCCAGCTCACCGACAGCCCCTCGAATCCCCAGCATGGCCGCGAAGTCGGCCGCAACCTCGACCTCGAGCACCGCGTCGACCGTCGCCGCGCCGACGTTTGTCAGCGTGATCCTCTCGTGCAGGCCGGTCTCGACGAAGCGAACTCGAGTGATATGCAGGCCTGCCGCCTCACCCTCGAACGCCGCGAAGCGGTCGTCTGCCTCGAGACCCAGATGATGAGGCTCGACGCCGTTGACCAGGACGCGAAATTCGGAAAGGATTCGCGTGTCTTCGTCCCACAGGCCGTCACCGAGAAACTCGCTCGGGTTTATCGACCCGTCGCGGCTCGACACGGCAAAGAAGCGATCGCGTTTGAGCATCACCCGCTCGGAGATGAGCTGCCCGGCGCTCAGCATTGGGAGCTGAGGCCCCTAGTGCGGCGTGCCGATCGGCTGCGTCGAGGCCTCGAAAGTTGGTCGCGATCCAAGCGGGTAGGTCGCGTACTCGTTGCGCGACAGCAGGTCGGTCGCCATCGCCTCCAGGTCGCGCACGCGCTGGTTGGCCCGAATCGCCTCCCGGATCGACAGGATGCCCACCGCCGGATGGCGCTTCTCGATTACGTGGCGAAGCATGTTGAGGTGCGCGTTGTCGGGCACGCCCGGTTCGCGGATGCGACGCACCGCGGCGCGCACGGTCGCCTGCGTGCCGTCGATCGCCTCGCCCTTCCCGAAGTCGAACTTGTAGCTCGGGCTGCGTCCGGTGGCGCGCTTCTCGCCGCTGAGCTTGATCCACTTGGCGTTTTCCGCCCCTTTGCCGACGTCGATCACCAGCCGCACGGAGCGGCCCTGGTAGTCGAAGGTCGCGTTCATGCGCGCGTAGCTCTCGCGCTGGCCGGTCAACCCTTCGTGGCGGCCGATCAGCAGCGGCGACTCCGCATTCAGCTTGATCCGGTCGATCGGCGTAAGCAGCGAGATGATGGCGAAGGCGTGGGGGATGAGGTCGGCGATGACGCCGATGTCCGCGGCAGCCCCCGTCAGCGGCTGCTCCTCGAGGATCTCGATCCGAATCTCCTCCACGCTGTCCAGGAAGTTGCGCAGCGTGCGCTCTTCACTCAGCAGCAGCCCGAGCAGCCTGACCTCGAGCTTGAAGTAGTAGTGGTCGGCGGCGACGATCTCGACGCCACCAGGCGCCGTATCGAGGAACTTGCGGTACTCGTCAGGCGGCGCGCCAAGCGGCTTCTCGATCAGCACCACGTCGCTCAGGTCGTAGTAGCGCGCGAGGGTCGGCAGGTGAGTCGCCGCGGGAGTGGCGATGTAGGTGATGACGTACGAGCTGGACTCCAGCTCGCGCTCTAGCTGGTCGCGGGCGGGCGATCCGTGGCTGTCCCAGTAGAAGGAGTCGCCGTGGGTTCGCACTTCCTCTTCTTTCACCCCGAGCCGGTCGCGCGCTCCAGGTGAGTCCTGTTCCACGACATGGGTGCGAAAGTTGAAGAACTGCTTCAACGTGAGCAGGTGCTGGTACCCCTTCTGCCCCCACTGGCCGAAGCCGATCAGCACGAAGTCCTTCTGCAGATGGCGCTCCTCCTCGGCGAGTGCATGTAGCCGCGCGTTCTTGATCGCCACCGCCGCCTGCACCGCGAGGGCCTGGGCGCGCTGCACCTCGTCCGGCGTGAATGTCCGGGTGCGATTGCGCTCGGCGAGGATGGCGGCGCCGATGGCCTGCTCGTCCGCCATCAGCGGCAACGCCATCAACGAGCGGACGCCAAACGTGCGCACGTACCCGGGGTCGACCTGCGAGTTGGCCGCCGTGTCGTCGATCACCACCGGCTGCTCGCGCTCCATAACATCAAATAGAAAGGACGTGTCGGAGCGCTCGCCGTGCTGGCGCCGCCACAGGTCCCCCAGGTCGGAGGCGGCCGCGCCGTACCAGCCCTCGCGGTCTTCTTCAAAAAGCGCGATCTGGCACAGCGATGCGTCGACCAGACGGGCCAGGTTCTGGGCCACGAGCGTCAACGTCTGGTCGAGGTCGATGGAGCTCGCGATTGCCTTGCTCACGTCGGCCACCAGCTCCAGCTGCTCGGCGTGCCGCTGCGCCTCTTCGTAGAGGCGAGCCGTTTCGACCGCGACCGCCAGCTGTCCGGCGGCCGCCCGCAGGGCTTCGACCTGGCCCCAATCCGGACGCCGCTGGTCGGAGCGGTGGTAGCCGACCTCGAGCACGCCGGTCGCGCGGCGCGCCTGGTCGCTGCCGAACGGAAGGAAGATCCGGATCAGATCCTTGTGGCCGCCCCGCTCGAAGACCTCGCCCGCGAGCGTGAACGGCGCCTCTTCGCTGTGGCCGCGTTCCCGCTCACCGACCAGGCACGCGAGCACGCTGCCCAGCACCATGCCGTTGCTGTAGACGATCGGCACTTCGGTCCACGTCGAAGGCACCGGGATCCCGCCTGAGATCACGTCCGAGCGGTCCGTCGACGGATATGCCCCGACGATCACGGGCTGCCAGGCGCGGGCCACGTAAACCAGCACGTCGTCGCGTGCCAGCGCGCGGTCCTCTTCGAGCGTCGCCCACCGGGGCGCCTTCTGTTCGGCGGTGACCGCACCCGCAGCCATGCGCACCAACGTCTCGCCGTCATCCCTCTCGTCGAGCAGATAGACGGTCGCGAAGTTGAAGTCGAACTCCGGCAGCTCGGAGTCGGTCAGGTGGCCGACAACGGCGTCGATCACCTGGTGACGCGACGCGCCAGGCTTCAGCATCTCCGCGGTCATGTCGCCGAGGGCGCTGAGCAGGCGGTTGCTGTTCTCGAGCTCCGCGATCAGTCGCTGAGAGGCGAGCGCGCCGCCGATCAGCTGCGCGCCGGCCCTCAGCATCTCGTCGGTCGCCGGGGCGCGCCTCACCGTAGCCAGGCGGTCGCGGCTGAGCAGTACGAGGTAGCCATGCGGGTCGTCGGGCTGACCGAGGGCATATGTGGCGACTGGATGCAGGTCCGCCTCTCCCGTCGCTGCGTCGAGAGTGTCGTGGAGGGCCGTCTCCCACGTCATCGATGTGTCTTCGCGCTCGACCCGCATCGGCGCCGCGACCCGGAGATGCGCCGTGACCAGCTCGAGGTGTGAGCGCTGTGTGCCGAGCTGGTAGATCGCGGCCCCGTCCAGGTTGCTGGCCATGAGCAGGTCAGCGAGCGCGATCGAAAGCAAGCGGCGCAGCTCCTTGGCATCGGTCCGCGCGTCGCCCACGGGGGCGGTGAGCAGGGAGGTCAGCCTGGACAGGCCGTCCAGCGCCGAGCGCTCGGCCGTCTCCAGCGCGACCTGGATCAGACCGGCGGCGGTGGCCGCGCGGGTCTCGAGCTCCTTGAGCCGGGCGTCGTCAGGAGCGCGCTCTTTGTTTCGGTAGTTGAGATAAATCAGGCCGAGCATCCTGTCGCCGAAGAGCAGCGGCAGCCCGATCGTCGACTGCACCTGGTAGCGGCGGATGAAGGTCGAGTCGATCTCTGCCGGCGCGTTCCGCGCCACGAGCGTCTGACGCGTGACCGTGAGCCAGACGGTCGACCCGTACTGATGCACGCCCAGCTCGTCCGGCACCTTGCCCTGCCGCTCGTCGGCCAGGTAGCGGGCCAGCTGCTCATGCATGTCGGTCAGGGAGTCGAGTAGGCCCTCCTGCGGCTGGCCCGTCGCAAACGGCGCGTAGTAGGCGTGGTTCGACTCTTCATAGAGGACGATGGAGACGATGTCGGCTGCCGAGGCGTGCTGAAAGTCAGCGACCACGCCGCGCAGCACCGCGGCAAGCCCGGAGTTGGTCTCGACGGGCGGGCGGATCAATTCATGGCGATCATAAGTTTCAGATCGCCGCTCCGCTCAAAGCGCCTGCTCTGGCCGCTGAGCCAAGCCATGCGGCGCTCGGCCGAGGATGGCGCTCGAACGTCTCCCGGTCCACGGCCACGAGGCCGAAGGTGGGCGCATACCCAAGGGCCCACTCGAAGTTGTCCACTAGCGACCAGTAGAGGTAGCTGCGGACCTCGATCCCGTCGGCCAGGCACGCGAGCACCTCGCGCATGGCGGTGTCGATGAAGGCGATCCGCTTCTCGTCGTTGGACGTCGCGATGCCGCTTTCGGTGACCAGGATCGGCACCCCAGGACAGCTTCGGTGAGCGCGTCTGATCGCGCCGCCGAGTGCCTTCGGGTAGAACTCGTACCCCATCTGTGTCGTCTGGTCGGTTTCGGTGAGCTCGCGCATGGAATCGCTCCAGTCGTGGCCGGGACTGCGCGAGCCCTCCGGTCCGAATCGGAAGCGGGTGTATGTCTGGACGCCGATGAAGTCGTCCTCACGCGCGAGCTCGAAGAACCAGTCGCTCACGCGCGACTCGAGCTCGAGGGAGCTCGTGCCCGGCTGGGCGCCGTCCTCGTACTGAAGGTCGGGCAGGGCAAGGGTGACGCCCGTAGGGACGCCAGACCGACTGCGAATCGCCGCGGCGCCGAGACGGTGCGACTCCAGCAGGTTGTCGACTGCGCGCTGAGCGCCGTCCCGGTCGTCAGTGTGGCCGGGTGGATTGATTCCGAGCAGCCAGCCACTCGAGCCCAGGCCCTGCGGCTCGTTTAGCGTGCACGCGTACGCGATCCGGTCGCCGAGCGCACGCGCTACGCGGTCGCAGTAGCGTTCGAAGAGGCGCGGAAAGTCCTCGCTCGCGAAGCCGCCCTTGTCGTGCAGCCATCGTGGCAGCGTGAAGTGATGAAAGGTGACGATCGGCGCCACGCCGTGCTCGTGACAGGCGTCGATCATCCGCAGGTAATGGGCAAGCTCGGCCCGCGAGAACTCGCCTTCCGCGGGCTCGATGCGCGCCCACTCGATCCCGAAACGAAAACAGTTCAGGCCGAAGCCGGCCAGCATCGCGATGTCGTCGCGATAGCGGTGATAGAAGTCGCACGCGTCGCCCGACGGTTCGCGGCACGGCGTGGACTGAAGGTGTTCCCACCACCACCAGTCCGTGTTCGTGTTTCCGCCTTCGGTCTGATAGGCGGAGATCGAAGCCCCGAAGAGGAAGCCGTCTGGGAACTGCAGTAACCCGCTCATCCGGCGGAGTGTAGCCAGTGAGCCAAGGTTGAAGTTGACAAGCCGCCAGGGGCCTACTACTATCCGAACGTTAGCTAGGCGAACGTTCGTCTAGTTGGTCACATCTTCGGAGTAAGACCTCCTGCCGGCGCACTCTCGCCCCGGGTTGGGGCTCCCGGGAAGAAGGCAGTAGGTACGGAACCCGAGATGACCCGCGTGAGGGTCGAATTGGGGAGGAGAGCACCTATGGCCGGGGTCTTGGCAAGGCTTAGTTCGCGGGCGAGTGCGGGAGGTCTCGGCGTCTTACTGTTGATCGCCTGTACGTCCGGGGGCGGTGGTGGAGGCGGGGGAGCCTCCTCGACCGATGTGACCGTATGGAGCGCCTGGGGTGGGAACGAGCTGAAGGCGTATCAGGATGTCTTGAAGCCATTCCAGGACTCGACTGGCATCAAGGTTCATCTCACGACCGTGCGCGACGCCAACCAGCTCGCGATCAACGTGGACGCCGGCACGAGTCTGCCCGACATCGCCCCGGGTCCCAGCGTGGACAAGGTCAAGGACTGGGTGAGCAAGGGCGTGATGAAGCCCATCGAGACCGCCCTTGGCGACAAGTTCAGCGACTACACCGCAAAC
>DATEGC010000050.1:0-3010 GCA_035280285.1 Candidatus Dormiibacterota bacterium
GCCACGGTCAAGTCCGCGCAGCCTGGCGGCCAGGTCAAGAAGGGCGAGGTCGTGAAGGCTGTCGTCGTGCGCGTCAACAAGGAGTACAAGCGCCCCGACGGCTCGCTGATCCGCTTCGACGAGAACGCGGCCGTGCTGCTCGCCCAAGCCAACAACCCGCGCGGGACACGCATCTTCGGCCCTGTAGCGCGTGAGCTGCGCGAGCGCAACTTCATGAAGATCATCTCGCTAGCCCCGGAGGTCCTCTAGGAAACCGAATGCTCAGAAACAAACCGCAACCCAAGCGCCGCTGGCTCGACCTTGCGCCCGGTGACCCGGTCATCGTCATCGCTGGCAAGGACAAGGGCAAGCAGGGCGAGGTGCTGCGCACCATCCCCGACCAGCACAAGATCGTGGTCAAGGGCGTCAACCTCTTGAAGCGGCACACCAAGGCGGGCCAGCGCCGCGGCGGCGTGCAGGTCGCGCAGGGTGGCATCGTCGACTTCGAGGCGGCCCTCGACTACTCGAATGTCATGCTCGTCTGCCCCTCGTGCGGGCGACCGACGCGGACCAAGCACATCGTGCTCGAGTCCGGTGCGCGCGCCCTGGTCTGCCGCCACTGCGACGAACCCTACGAGCGCGTGCGCAAGACGGAGGCGCAGTAGCAGCAGTGGCGAAAGCGAAGCAGCAAGCGCCGAAGAAAGAACAGGCCCCGCAAGCCGCGGGCACCAAGTCCGAGGCTCCGCCGCGCCTGCTCCAGGCGTACCGCGACACCGTCGTGGCGCAGCTGACCAAGGAGTTCGACTACGGCAACGTGATGCAGGTCCCACGCGTCGACAAGATCGTGGTCAACATCGGCATCGGCGAGGCGAAAGACAACGACAAAGCGCTGGACGCGGCTGTTGGCGACGTCAGGACCATCACCGGCCAGAAGCCGCAGCTGGTCAAGGCCAAGAAGTCCGTTGCCGCCTTCAAGCTGCGCGCGGGCCAGACCGTCGGCATCAAGACAACCCTGCGAGGTCGCCACATGTGGTACTTCCTCGACAAGCTGCTGAACATCGCGCTGCCGCGCATCCGTGACTTCCGCGGCGTCAACCCCGACGGGTTCGACGGGCGCGGCAACTACTCGCTGGGTCTCCGCGAACAGGTCGTGTTCCCCGAGATCGACTACGACAAGATCGACAAGTTGCGCGGTCTTGAGGTGAGCATCATCACCACCGCGAGAACCGACGACGAGGCTCGCAGCCTGCTCGCACGGCTCGGGATGCCCTTCAGGAAGAGGTAGAGGAGAAGAGTTTGGCCAAGAAATCTGCGATCGAGCGCTGGAAGCGAACGCCCAAGTTCAAGGTGCGTTTCCACAATCGCTGCCGCATCTGTGGGCGGCCACGCGCTTACCTGCGCAAGTTCGGCATGTGTCGCATCTGCTTCAGGGAATTTGCCGCCGAGGGACGGATTCCCGGCGTGACGAAGTCGAGCTGGTGATGATGGCAACTGCAGTCGCGAAATCAAACAACAAGAACATGAAGAAGCGCCCGGCGGCGGCGATCGTCACCGACCCCATCGCCGACATGCTGACGCGCATCCGCAATGCCAACGCCGCGCGCCACACCGAGGTGAAGGTCCCGGCGTCGAGGTTGAAGCTGGAGATCGCGCGCGTCCTGAAGGACGAGGGCTACATCGCCGGTTACGACGTCGAGGCCGACGGCACCACGCAGACGATGCGTATCATCTTCAAGTCCCGCCCGGATCGCACCCGCGTGATCTCTGGAGTGAAGAGGATCAGCCGCCCCGGCCTGCGCGTGTACGCGCGCAAGACCGAGATCCCAAGAGTTCTCGGCGGTCTCGGCATCGCCATCCTCAGCACGTCTGAGGGAGTGATGAGCGGAAGGCAGGCCACCCGCCAGCAGCTCGGCGGCGAAGTTCTGGCTTACGTCTGGTAGGAGTAGAGGAAAGAGTTGTCGCGAGTTGGAAAGTTGCCCGTCCCGGTGCCGAAGAACGTGAAGGTCACGCTCGGACCTGGACACGTAAAGGTGGAAGGTCCAAAAGGACAGCTCGAGCGCGCCCTTCCCGCAGACATCACGGTCAAGCAGGCGGACGGCACACTCGTGTTCGAGCGCCCGTCCGACGACTTCCGTCACCGTGCCCTGCACGGCCTGGTGCGCAGCCTGGTCGCGAACATGGTCGAGGGCGTGGACAAGGGCTTCACCAAATACCTCGAGCTGGTCGGGGTCGGCTACCGCGTCGCCAAGCAAGGCGAGGAGCTCGTGCTGAACCTCGGCTACTCGCATCCGATCCGGTTCAAGCCGCCGCAGGGCGTCACCATCGACGTCCAGGACCCGACCAAGTTCTCGGTCTCGGGCATCTCGATCGAGGACGTCGGCCAGGTCGCCGCCGACATCCGCGGCCTGCGTCCGCCCGAGCCATACAAGGGCAAGGGCGTCATGTACCGCGGCGAGAAGATCAGGCGCAAGCCTGGCAAGGCCGGCAAGGGGGCCAAGGCGACCGCATGATCAAGCGACAGGACCGCAAGGTGAACCGCTCAAAGCGACATAAGCGCGTGCGCGTGCACGTCGCCGGCACGCAGGAGCGGCCGAGGCTGGCGGTGTTCCGCAGCCTCAACCATCTGTACGCCCAACTGATCGACGACGCGTCGAGCCGCACTGTCGCAGCCGCGTCGACGCTGGAGCTGAAGACGAAAGGCAACGGCATGGCCCAGGCGCAGGAGGTCGGCAAGGCGATCGCGGCCAAAGCCCAGGCCGCGGGCGTACAGTCCGTGGTCTTTGACCGCGGGGGTTTTCTGTATCACGGAAGAATCAAGGCATTGGCCGACGCCGCGCGCGAAGCCGGATTGGAGTTTTAGGACAGCATGGCAAGTCGATACCCACGAGGCGACCACGGCGAACGGTCTGAGCTCGCCGACCGCGTCGTCCGCGTCAACCGCGTCGCGAAGGTCGTCAAGGGCGGTCGCAAGTTCTCGTTCAGCGCACTGATCGTGGTCGGCGACATGAACGGGCGCGTCGGCGCGGGCATC
>DATEGC010000051.1:0-2392 GCA_035280285.1 Candidatus Dormiibacterota bacterium
GCCCATCGAGATCACCCACTTCGGCTCGGGCATCTGGTCGTAGACGGTGCGCAAGACGGGGGCCATCTTCTGCGAGACGCGCCCGGAAACGATCATCAGGTCGGACTGGCGCGGCGACGCCCGGAACGCTTCCGACCCGAAACGACCAAGATCCATGTTGGCGGTGGCCGAGTCGATCATCTCCATCGCGCAGCATGCGAGCCCGAACTGCGCCGGCCACACCGAGTTCCCGCGGCCCCAGCCGACGACTTTGGCGAGTGTCGTGGTCAGGATGTTCTCGCCGAGCGACTCGGCAAGCGCGTCTATTCCCACTCCAGGCCTCCCTTCTTCCAGATGTGCGCGAGCGCCACGAGCAGGATGCCGATGAAGACCAGCATCTCTATCAGGCCGAACCACTTGAGCTGCTTCAGCAGCACAGCCCACGGATAGAAAAAGACGGCCTCGACATCGAAGATGATGAACAGCATCGCCGTCAGGTAGAAGCGAACCGACAGACGCCGAACGGCCGGAGTCTCAGGGATGATCCCCGACTCGTACGGTAGGAGCTTCTTCTTGTGCGGCTTGGACGGGCCGAGCACGAAGCTCAACGTCACCACCGCCCCGAGCAACCCCAGGACGATGAGGACGAGGATCAGAACTGGGACATAGCTGTCGAGCAACGCCTGATTAATTCTATTTGGCTCTTGAGAAATGCCGCCTAGCGGTGATCCCGACGGCGATGCTCGATCTTCACGCCGTGCGAGAGGGTCGCGTGGATCGGACAGTACCTGTTGCACGCGAGGTCGATTGCCTGGTCCACCAGCTTCTTGTCGATGTCACCGTCCCACGTGCAGTGGAACGTGATCTGAATGCTCTTGAAGGCCTTGGGCCACTCTTCGTGGCGGTCGCCTTCGACCTCGACCTCAAGGCCCCGCAGCGGCTGCTTGAACTTGCGCAGAAGCAAGACCGCATTCAGTCCGGTGCAGCCGCCAAGCGCGCCCAGAAGCATCTCAGTCGGCCGCATGGCCGCGTTGTCGCCGAACATTGGAGCCTCGTCGATCTGCGCTTTGTGCCCCGAATCCGACTCGATGTCGAAGAGGACCTTGTCGCCCGTCCATCGGGCGACGGCCTTGGTCATGGGCTAGACCATATACTCGAAATCGTTTCGTAGAGGGGAGTAGCCACCAACGCGGTTCCGTCAAGACGGCCTGCGGGCCCGGAACCGCGGCGGACCCACAGTCCGCGGCAAGACTTCTACTCGGGCCGGTTCTCGGGTGGAGGTCCTCATGGCAATACTTTTCTCGATCGTGGTCATCGCGTTCACCGACGTCGCCCTGCAGCTCGACAACGCGATTGCCATCTCTTCCGTGGCCAGCTCACTGCCGCAGCAGACTCGCCTGCCGGTGCTGGCCGGGGGCGTCCTGTTGGCCGCCCTGTGCCTCTTCGGCTTCACGCTTTTGGGCTCTGTGCTCATCGACCGGATCGCCTGGCTGAAGCCGGTCGCCGGCATCACCCTGGTCCTGATCGGAGCCAAGTTGGTCTACGACTACTTCCACCCGCTCTAGACGTAATCTCACGCTGCATGGCGGACGTAAGAGACAGCTTTCGCGGCGTGGCCGCGAATTACGCGAAGTCCACGTTCCACGCGTCGTCGGCGCGGCTGCAGGAGGTGGTCGACCTGGCGCGACCCAAGCCCGGCGATCTCGTTCTCGACGTGGCCACCGGGACGGGCAACACGGCATTCGCGCTGGCGCCGCACGTACGCAGGGTGATCGGGCTCGACCTGACGCGGGAGATGCTCAACGAGGCGCGGCGGATTGCAGCCGAGCGCGGCATTCTCAATGCCGACTGGGTGATCGGCGACGCCGTCCATCTCCCGTTCCAGGACGACACCTTCGACATCTACGTGGTTCGCGCCGCGCCGCATCACTTCCCCGACATCGATGCGTTCCTGGCCGAAGCGCATCGGGTACTCCAGCCAGGGCGCGACGCGGTGTTCATCGACTGCGCTCCTCCGCTTCCGGCGCGCGACCTGCTTCACGAGGTAGAGGTGCGGCGCGACCCGTCGCACATCCTGTCACTGACGGTCGACGAGTGGGCGAGCAGGCTGGACCGGGCCGGGTTCGAGGTCGAAATGGCAAAGGCGCGCGAGCTCGACTGGAACTACGAGGAATGGATGGGCAACCAGGGCGTGTCGCCGGAGCTCGCCGCCGAGCTGGCGGGGATCATCGGGTCGGCTCAAGGCGAGGCACGAAGGCAGCTGCGCCCGGATCGTCGCGACGGCAAGCTGTGGCACGCGTACTGGCACTGCTTGATTCGCGCTCACAAGCCGGGCCGGTGAGCACTCTGCTTCTGGACGGCGAGGTCATCGTCCTCGTCGACAAGGTGGGACGGAGGCACCGGGTGCGCCTGA
>DATEGC010000052.1:0-39327 GCA_035280285.1 Candidatus Dormiibacterota bacterium
ACCGTAAAGGATTCGCCTCTTCATGGACACCCTCCCCAGAACGACGCCCTGCTAAATCAGCCCCAAGATGATCGGGGCTGCCTTGCCCAGCGTCAAGATTGCAATTGACCCACACGGTCCCTGAAGGGGTAATCTGGGCTCGTGGTCACTGCCAAACCGCGCCCAAGGCCGCTCTTGGCCGGATTGCTGATCCTGGCCGCGCTGATCGTCTTTGCTGCCATGACTTTGAACAACACCTTGGCGCCGTTGCGAACCACCATCGGTCTCCCCCATGGGACCCAGTCACAACCGCGTCCGATCATTTCGACCGATCCGGCTGGGCCAATGCAGCCGGCGCCGTCGGTCAGGTCACAGGACGGCGTGCAATCGGAACAGGGCTCGGACCAACCGGCAACAGTAACGAGCAGAGGCATCACCCGCTTCGCAGATGGCGATCCCGTTGTCGTCGTCGCCCCGGCGTCGGCCCAAAGCCAGCAGACGTGCGTTCCTAAGTGTCCGCCGAAACCAGCGAGGTAAAAGGAGTCTTCCGCCAGTAGTGGCCCGCTAGCATTCAGGCGAGCCAGGATGCGCAGCCCTATCGACGTTCTCGCTGGGCGGGTCGGCGGTTTCAAGAAGATCGAGGTCGCGCGTCGCACCGTGCCCTGCTACAAGCACGTGATCGAAAAGGACGGCGAGCAGCTTTCTTTATGCCTGCTCGTCGACTCCGGCAAGCTCTATCGCTTCCCGTATGAGACGGCCAAAGGCATTCGAGGCCTGGAGATCAAGGCGCGCTACTTGCGCGGCGAGATGGAACATCTTCGCCTGCGCGAATTCCAGCCCGGGCTCTGCCGCTATGTCGAAAGAGCAGACAAAGCCGTCTGAGTCGCTCGTCCAGCAGCTGCTCGCAGAGCGCCGCGAGCTGAAGGTCGCCGTCGAGCGGCTCAAGCTCGAGCTGGCCGACGCGCAGACCGACCCGGGCGGCAAAGACGACCAGCGGGTGCGCGAGCTCACCGAGCTGAAAGACGAGATCGAACGGCTGCGCTATCAGCTCGCGTCCACTCGCGCTGAGGCGACGCAGCTGCGGGAGGAACGAGACCAGCTGAAGGCCGGCATCCAGCGAGCCCTGGAGCAGCTGTCGTCCGATGACGACGAGGAGTAAGAAAGAAGGCCCCGCCGCGGGGCAAGGGCCTTGATCGATCTCGAGACTACTTCACCGTGTTGGCCAGGCCGTCGGTCAGCTGGTTGGTGAACTGGGCGATGATCGGGGCTTCGATGTGGCCGCCTTTGTAGTTGAAGGCGCCGATGAGAAAGATGATCCAGTAGACGAGGGCCACGAGGTAAACGAGCGCGCCCAGCGGCCACAGGTGAACCACGTTGAGGACGAAGCCAATCAACCAGAGGCCGCCGAGGACGACAACCGACTGCGCGGCGTTCCACTTCACGTCAGGGTCGTCTTTGCCGACGAAGAGAAAGATAAGTCCGGTTATCCACCACAAAAGGTAGGCGAGGATGACGTAGGTCTTGGCGTTGCTGCCCGATGCGCTTGGCGTACCACCCATCGGGGCCGGGGTTGGCTCGCTGGGCGGCGGGGGCATTTCCGACATGGATCCATCTCCTTCTGAAGCTGGCGTGTGCGGGCCAGATTATCGGCGGATGACCCCCAAAACGCCATAGCCAAGGTGACCTCCGAACTTACTCTGCTAGGCTCGGCCGGAATGACCGATCCAGGTCAGCCGCCAGATTCCTCGTCGAAACCGCCCGTTCCGAAGTGGGCACCTGACCACACCGACGAGCCCGCGAAGACCGAACCGCCGGCGCCGGCCACGGCGCCGCCGCAGCCGTCGTTCACCGGGGACGTCGCGGCGACCATGCGGTTGATCCACGTTCCTCCGCCCACGACACCACCACCTCCGATCGCGTCGATCACAACTCCACCTCCTGTCGCGGGCGAGCGCTACATCGGCAAGTACCGCGTCAAGGGAGAGCTCGGCCGAGGCGGGATGGGCGCTGTCTACCTGGCCGTGCAACCCGGCCTCGGCCGCGAGGTGGCGATCAAGGAGCTGATCCAGTCAGCGGACCCGGTGGCGCTGCGTCGCTTTCTCCAGGAGGCGCAGGTGATGGCACGGACCAGTCACCCGAACCTGGTCCAGGTACACGACATGGAGCTGCAGGGCAACGTCAACTACCTGGTCATGGAGTTCATTCGTGGCCGCTCGCTGCGCGAGTGGATGAATGAAAAACCGCTCCCGCCGCCGCAGGTCTTCGCCGTCATGCATGGCGTATTCATGGCCCTCGATTACGCCCACCGCCACTCCATCGTCCATCGCGACATGAAGCCGGAGAATGTTCTGATCTCCGACGAGGGAATGGTCAAGGTCGCCGACTTCGGGATCGCGCGCTTGATGGACGACACAGGCTTAGGCGGCACAGCGACGAAGACGGGGACCACGGTCGGCACTCCGCAGTACATGTCTCCGGAGCAGGTCGCGTCGAGCAAAGTCGACGGCCGCAGCGACCTGTACTCCGCCGGGATCATGCTCTATGAGCTGGTCGCCGGTCAGCCGCCATTCACCGCGTCGGACGCTGACGGTCCGTTCACACTCATGGCCAAGCACGTCCAGGCGCCGCCCAAGCCGCCCTCCGTGTTTCAGCCCGGCCTCAACCCGGAGCTCGAGTCCGTGATCATGAAGTCGCTCGCCAAGCGGCCCGAGGACCGGTTCCAGTCCGGCCATGAATTCGACGAGGCGATGGCGCGTGTGGCCGACCGGATGTGCCCGGGCTGGCAGCGCAGTTTGGAGCCTGGCGCGGACCTGTCGCGCATGGTCCCCGTGGCGACGCCGGCCATCCCGATTCCATCGCCGGCGATCGGCCGTACGGCGACCGCTGGGTCGGCCCACGCCGCCTACAACCCGGCGCCGCCTCCCAAGCCGGTGGCGAAGAAGTCGCTGGGCTGCCTGAGCGTGATGGGGCTGCTGGCGATCAGCGCTTCAGTTGGGGCTCTGGCCGCGAGCCTGATCCGCTAGCGCCCGCTCGGCTTCCTCACCGACCAGGATGTCGCTCGATCCTGTCTCGGCCGCCGCGAGGACGGTCTGCTGCGTGTACTGGGTTGTGAATGCTTGGTGCGCTTGCGTCGCCAGTTCGCTCGGGAACTGGACCCACGGCGCGTCCGGCGCTTCCCGAATCGCGGTCACCCGATAGATCCGGAACCGTTCGGCTGACTTTCCTTTCAATTGCACGCCGGGAACGAGATCGACCGCGATGTAATCGCGGCACAGCTCGTACGTCTCCTGTCCGATCAAGACTTCGAACGCAGGAGCGTGCGAACAGAATCGCGCGGCCGTGTTGACCGTGTCACCCAGCGCCGTGTACTGAAGCCGGCTGCGCGAGCCCATGTTGCCGACCACGGCGGGGCCGGAATTGATGCCGATACCCCAGCGGATCGGAGGCAGTCCTCTTGCCAGCAGCTTCTGCTGCAGTTCGGGCCCGCGGTTGACGCAGTCGTAGGCGCAGCGGATGGCGAGCAAGGCGTGATGGCTCTGGAGCCGCGGCGCGTTCCAGAAGGCCATGACCTCGTCGCCGACGTATTTGTCGACGGTGCCGTCCCAGGTAAAGATGATCCCGCTCAGGTGGTCGAGGTACATCTGGACCACCTCGGTCACGTCGGTGGCGGCCATCGACTCCGCCATCGAGGTGAAGCCGCGGATGTCGACGAACATCAGCGTGATGTCACGTCGCTCGCCACCGCGAAGGATGTCGTCCACGCCGCCACGCGTCTTGGCGAGCTCAGCCACGATCTCAGGTTTCAGATAGGTGCCGAAGAGCGCGGTGACCTTGCGCTTCTCTCGGTCCTCGTAGAGGAAGCGGTAGGCGGTCACGCCCGTGTAGGTGAGAGCGATCGCCAGCCAGGGATGGAAGAGGTCGGGCACCCAGCCGTTGAAGACCGAAAGCGCCGCCATCCCGACCGTAAAGAGGACGAGGGCTCCCACCGTGCCGGCAAAGCCCCACAACACCGTGACCCGCGCCACGCCCACCGCGGTGGCGACGGACAGGACCAGCATGATCACGAGCAGAACGACCGGGGACTCCGGGGTCAAGAATTTCGGCGGCGCCGGCAGCATCATCTGAATGACGTTGGCGTGAATCTCGACGCCGGGCATCGGCGTGCCGCCGGCCGCCGGGGTCGAGAACTCGTCGTGAACGCCGGTGAGGTAATACGCGCCGACCAGCACGATCTTTCCCTTGACCTTGTCGGCGGAGAAAGAGCCATTCGCGACATCGCTGAAGCTGAGGTACTGGTCGTGCTTCTTGAAGCCGCCTGGAGCGACCGCGTAGTTGACCAGAGCTGATCCTGTCGAGTCGACGGAGAGGGGCGTGGGCCAGGTCGTGCCGAAGGTCGCTTGTCCGCCTGATTCCTGCAGCGAAGGCCCGGTGGCGAAATCAGTGCCGAGCGCGAACGCTCGGAATGCGGCGAAACCGAGAGGGTTCAGTCTTTCGATCGGGCAGGCGGCGGTGCTGTAGCAAGCCGGCTGCACGAACATCGGCATGCGGCGAATGACTCCGTCTGCGTCGCCCGCAACGTCGGTCGAGGCGAGGATCACGTTCCTGTAGGGATTGGCGCACGAGACGTTGCTCTCCGTGTTTGGGTCCCCGCACCAGAACTGCTTGAGCGGAATCTGGTCTACGCCCAGCGGATTCGTGGTCGAGGACGTCTGCTCCCTGAATCCATTCCGCGTGATAGTGTCCTCGCCGCCATACGCCAGGACGACGGGGATGGTGCTGGTGCGAAGGGCGGCTGCAAGCGCGGCGTCACCCTTTTCTTCGCGGGGGTCCGGCATGCTGACGTCGAAAGCGACCACAGCAGCTCCGGAGTCCTGGAGGTGCCGCAGCGCCGACGCATAGGTGCTGCGTGGAACGGGAAATGCGCGGAGGGCGCTGATGCTGGCGTCATCGATGCCCACCACGACGATGTTTGGGTCCGGGCTCGTCTCCGAGAACAGGCGGTCTTCGGGATGGACCGAGACGTTGACCAGGCAGCCCTCAGCGTGCGAGTCACAGGTGAGCTGTTGCACGTACAGCCAGTACATGGCGCCGGTCAATGCCAACGCTGTCAGGACCGCTACAGCGGTGCGGTAGGTATACCAGTAGCGGATGTAGCGGCCCAAGGGCGCAGCGATGATATCGCCCGTGACTGTCCTTTGCGGCATAGCCGGCTGGGCCGACAGGTCGCTGATCGAATCGAAGCTTTTCTACCCGCTTTCAGTCAAGACGTCCGCCGAGCGCCTCAGCTTCTACGCCACGCAGTTTCCACTCGTCGAGGTCGACTCGACGTACTACGGGATCCCGAAACCGGAGAGCGCCCAAGCCTGGGCAGCGCAGACGCCAACGGGTTTCACCTTCGACGTCAAGTCCTTCGCTCTGTTCACGAACCACCCGACGCAGCCGCTGTCGCTGCCGCCGGACATCCGGAGCGAGCTGCCCGCGAGTCTCCGTGACAAGAAGACCCTTTACGTCGAGCAGCTGCCCGAGGACCTGGTGGATGCAGTCTGGGAGCGGTTTCGGGGCGCCCTCGAACCCCTGCGGGCAGCAGGCAAGCTGGCCGCCGTCTTCTTCCAGTTCCCGCCCTGGTTCCTGCCCTCGTCGCGGTCGCTGGCTTACGTCGAGCAGGTCCAGGAGCGCATGTTCGGGTTCCAGGTCGCGGTCGAGTTCCGCAAGCCGGAGTGGCTCGACGCGCGACACCTGGACGGGACCTTCGCCTTCCTGCGCACGCGCGACATTCCTTACGTGGCGGTCGACGTGCCCGAGGGGCACCGCACGAGCATGCCGTCTGTCCATGACGTGACGTCGTCGAAGCTGGCGGTGGTTCGCTTTCACGGCCGCAACCACCAGACGTGGGACTTGAAGGGCGTGCCGCCGAACGTGCGCTTTCGCTACGACTACAGCGCCGTCGAGCTGTCCGAGTGGGTGCCTCGGATCAAGGAGATGGAGCGCTCGGCCGGCCGCGTCCACGCCCTGATGAACAACAACTACTCGAATTACTCGGTCAAGAACGCGCAGCAGCTGGAACGGCTGCTCGAGGCCTGGCAGCAGTAAGTCGAGGTGATGCTTCAGGCCGGATTCATTCCGGCCGTCACCCAGCGTGTACCACCAAATGCCGCCAGACGGCGCCGCCAACGGCGCCGCCAACGGACGGGGGTTCCGCGGGGGAGGTCTACCTCGCCCGCGACTACAGGTCGCGCCGCCGGATTTCGCCGATCGCATGGTCCATCAGGCCGCCGAGCAACGGCTCCGCGAGATGCACCGCGCGCAGGGGCAGCACGATCGCGTCCCGCCGCGGAAAGCGCGCCGTCCGGGCGATCAGGTTCGCCACCCACCAAGCCGGATAGACCAGACCGCCGGGCGTTTCCCGGCCCTCGAAGAACTCCGTCCCACTAGTCACGCCCGGGTAGACGACGCACACCTTGACCCCCGTCCCTGACAGCTCGCCGCGCAACGCATGCGAGAAACCGACCACGCCGTGCTTGGTCGCACCGTACACGGCCGAATAGGGCGATGGGCGAAAACCCGCCACGGATGCAACATTGATGATCACGCCGCGCCGCCGCTCGATCATCCACGGCAACGCGGCCTGGGTGACGTTGATGACGCCTTTCAGGTTGGTCGCGATCACCTCGTCGATCTTGTCCTCGGGCATCTCATGCGCCCTGCCCATCCAGCCGGTGCCTGCGTTGTTGACCACGACGTCCAGCCGTTCGTGGTCGCGCAGGGTGGCGGCGATGAAGGCGCGCGCGGAGGCGCGCTCACCGACATCGAGCAGCCGTACGCGGACGTCCCGAGAGCCCGCCTTGTGGCATTTCTCGGCCACCGCGTTGAGCCTGTCCAGGCGTCGCGCACCGAGCTCCAGGCGTGCGCCGCGCCGCGCGAAGGCGATCGCGGTGGCCTCGCCAATGCCGCTCGAGGCGCCCGTGATGACGACGACCGCTCCCTTGAGCCGCACCGCCCTATCATCGCGGTGGTCTCGAGATGAAGGCGCTGACGTTCCAGGGCGAAGGCGACGTCAAGGTTATGGACGTGCCGAAACCGAGCATCAGGAGCTCGGGCGACGCGTTGGTCAGAGTCACCCTCGGGGCCGTGTGCGGTTCCGACCTCCACATCCTCCACGGCAACACACCGATGAATCCCGGCGCGGTGCTCGGCCACGAGTTCGTCGGAGTGGTGGAGGAAGTCGGCGCCGAGGTCAAGAGGTTCCGGCGGGGCGACCGCGTCGTATCGAGCTTCTTCACTGCGTGCGGCCACTGCGCGCTCTGTCGCAAAGGCTGGTTCAACCAGTGCGTCGACAAGGGCACGTTCGGTCACGGCGAATACTTCGGGGGCCTGGGCGGAGGGCAGGCCGAGTACGTCGTCGTCCCCAACGCCGACAACACGATGGAAGCCATTCCGGCCGGCATGGACGACGAGCAGGCGATCTTCGTCGGCGACATCCTCTCGACGGGATTCTTCGGAGCCGAGCGCGCGGAGATCAAACCAGGCGATGTCGTCGCGGTCGTCGGCGCTGGACCTGTCGGACTCATGGCCACGATGTGCGCCCAGCTGTTCGGGCCGGCGCGGACGTTTGTCATCGACATGGTCGATTCCCGCCTCGAGGTCGCCCAGGAGCTGGGCGGGATTCCCGTCAACGCGAAACAGGTTCATCCCGTGGAGGCGATCGACAACGCAACGGAGGGAATCGGAGCTGACTCGAGCATCGAATGCGTGGGATTGCTCTCCGCGGTCGACACGGCCATCCACGTCGTTCGCGGCGGCGGCACCATCTCGATGGTCGGCGTGCCCAGCGCCACGTCGGCGGACTTCCCATACATGCGCATGTGGTTGAAGTCCCTGACCTTCCGTGCCGGCTGGTGCAACGTGCAGATGTACATGAAGCCGCTTCTCGACCTCATCGCGGCCGGCCGGCTGCACCCTGAGAAGATCATCAGCCACCGCATGAAGCTCGACGAGGCGGAGGAGGCCTACCGGATCTTTGACGCCCGCGAGGCGACAAAGGTCGTTCTTTTGCCGTGAGCGCGCCATACGACGTCATCGTCGTCGGCTCTGGTTCAGGCGGCGGAGTCGTGGCCAGCCGGCTGAGCGAGGACCCTGCAATCAAGGTCCTGCTGCTCGAGGCCGGTCCCGACCCAGGCGATCTTGTCCCCGACGCGGTCCGCTACGTCCGCATGGGCAGCGGGGTCACCGAGTACGACTGGAATTACTTCGACCCCCAGACGCGGGGCTCCGTTCCCCGCGGCAAAATCCTCGGCGGAAGCTCCAGTATCAATTCGAGCTTCGCACTCCGAGGACAACCTCAGGACTACGACGGCTGGGCGCAGTTGGGCCTGCCCGCATGGAGCTGGGACCAATGTCTTCCTTATTTCAAGCGGCTGGAGACCGACCGCGATTTCGGACAGCTCGCGTATCACGGACAATCCGGTCCGATCCACATCGAGCGTGAGCCGCTCACCGAGTACCAGGAGCTGGTGCGCTCGGCCTGCCTCGAGCTGGGCCACGCCGCGGTCGACGACCTCAACGCGCCTGGTGGGGTAGGGGTCGGACCGCTGCCCAGAAATCTGAAGGACCGCCAGCGCCAGAGCACTCTGCTGACGTACATCGCAGCCGCCCGCCACCGCCCCAACCTGACAATTCGCGCCGACACGCTGGTCGACACTCTCGTCCTCCGTGAGGGACGTGCCGCCGGTGTGCGTCTGGAGGGCGGCGAGATCATCGAGGGCAGCTTCGTGGTGCTGGCGGCCGGCGCCTACAACTCGCCGCAGATCCTCCATCGCACCGGGATAGGCCCGCGCGAGGTGCTACGGCAGATCGGGGTCGATGTCGTCCTGGAGCTGCCGGGTGTCGGTGAGAACCTCCTCGACCACGTCTCGACTCTGATCGTCGTGGACGCTGGACAGCAATTGCCGGACGACTTCATCCCGATAGGTCCAACCCTGAAATTGCGAACGGAACCGGACCTTGACGTGGATGACGTGAAGTTCACATTCATGTTCGGGGAACTGTTTTTCATGCCTGGCCTCAACGCCATGTATGTCGAAGTCAGCAACTGCAAGTCGCAAGGCGTGGTCAGGGCGGTGTCACGCGATCCACAGGCTCCCCCCAACATCAACCATCGCTATTTCTCAGACCCGACGGACCTGGACCGGATCGTCGCTGGAGCGAAGGCGGCCGTAGCGGTCGCGGATGTCGTCGCCGAGAGCGCCCGATGCGAGGTCCTCCTTCCCGACTCAGCAACAGCCCGCGACGAGGAGGCGCTCCGCCGCCACGTCGAGGAGTTCCACGCCACCGACTACCATCCGTCGGGCACATTGCGCATGGGCTCTGAAAGCGATGAGATGGCCGTGGTTGACGAGCAGTGCCGGGTGCGTGGGATCGACAATCTCTACGTCGCCGATGCGTCGGTGATGCCCACCGTCCCTCGCGCGAACATCAATCTGCCGACGCTCATGATCGGCGAGCGGGTCTCAGATTTCGTTCGCATCGAGATCTGACGTCGCCGTCGCGTCCACCGCCAGCAGGTAACCCTTCGCCCGCTCGCTGAGTGGGTACCGATTCTCCAGCTCGTGAAACGCCGGCCCGTGGTCGCTGTGTACGAGATGCGCGAGCTCGTGCACGAGCAGGTAGTCGAGGACCCATTCGGGGAGCGACGCCGCCCGCCGCGCGATCCGAATCGCGCCGTCGGTAAACGTGCAGCTGCCCCACTGATGCTCCATATCAGCGAATGCGATCGAGGTCCAGCCCAGCGCACCTTCGAAGTAGCGCCGATTGAGGCGCTGCACTCGCGCGAGCAGCCGCTCGTCTGAGGGGCGTGACCGCTCGGCTCGACGCCGCAGACGGCGGCTCATCACCTCGGCCCAGTGCTGACGCTCGACAATGGGCATCGACGCGGGGACCACAAGCTCCAGGACTCCGGAGCGCAGTCGGGCAGCCACCGTGCGGCGACGTTTGCGTGACGTGATGATGCGGACGGGAGGCTGGCTCAGGTGGGCCGAATTGTAGGATGCGAAACGACGTGCCCAGAAGCATTGTCCTCGGCAACGGCAACACGCTGGTCAGTTTCGACGCGAACTACGCGCTGCGCGACGTCTATTTCCCCCGCGTGGGCGACGCCAACCAGACCATGGGCAATCTCTGCCGCACCGGATTCTTCATCGACGGCAAGTTCGCGTGGGTGTCAAGCGACGGCTGGCAGCGAACACTCGGCTACGCGCAGGACTCGCTGGTCAGCGCCGTCACACTGACCCACCCTGGCCTCGGCATCACCGCCGAGTTCCATGACTTTGTCGACCTGGCGCGAAACTGGCTCCTCCGTAACCTCACTTTGACCTCAGCCCGTGGTTTCAACATAGGGCGCGTCTTCTTTCACTACGACTGGTTCATCGAAGGCTCCGATCTCGGCAACACCGTGCTCTATGAGCCCCGCCATCGCGCGGTCATCGCATACAAAGGCAACCGTTACTTCATGGTCGGCGGCCAGTCAGGTGCGGAGTATGGAATCAGCACCTGGGCGAACGGCAAGAAAGGCGGCGGTCTCCAGGGCACATGGTTCGACGCCGAGGACGGCGTCCTGGGCAAGAACCCGATCGAGCAGGGCTCGGTCGACTGCACCGTCGGCTTCGACCTGCCCGCAGCCGGCCCCAACGAGCCGCGCAGCCTTACGCAGTGGTTGTGCATGGGCACTCGGTTCGGCGAGATCTCCACCTACGGTCAGGACCTGATCGTCGGCAAGGGCCCCGAAACCTATCGAGCCCGGACACAGACCTACTGGCAGGTCTGGTCCGAGAAGGACCACCGCCATATCGACGAACAGCTGGGCAAGGCCGTGACGGACCTGTACAGGCGTAGCGTGCTCACAGCGCGCACACAGGTCGACAACCGCGGCGCTGTCATCGCGTCGACGGACTTCGACATCACCAAGTTCGCGCGCGACACCTACGCCTACGCCTGGCCCCGGGACGGCGCGCTGGTCGCGAACGCGCTCGACCGCGCAGAGCATGAGGACTCGACGCGCCAGTTCTTTCTCTTCTCCCAGGAAGCCCTGGTCGAGGAAGGGTTCTTTCTGCACAAGTACACGCCCTACGGTCAGCCCGGAAGCTCCTGGCTGCCTTGGATCGATTCCCACGGCGAGCGCACCCTGCCCATCCAGGAGGATGAGACCGGGCTGGTCCTCTGGTCCCTGTGGCAGCACTACCGGATCCACCGCAACCTCGATTTCGTCGTCGACCTGTACTCGAGCCTGATCGTTCCGGCCGCGGACTGGATGGTCAGCTACGTCGATCCGCGCAACGGCCTGCCAATCCCTTCGTGGGATCTCTGGGAGGAGCGGTGGGGCGTCCACGCGTTCACCGTCGGCGCGCTGTGGGGTGGACTCGACGCTGCGCGCAACTTTGCCGACCTGTTCGGAGACGTCGGTGCGTATACGCGATACCGCGACGCGGCGGAACGGCTGCGAGAGGCTTCCGACACTCACCTATTCAGCGAGGAGTTGGGGCGTTTTCCGCGCCGCGTCACGGTCGAGGACGACGATTCGGTGACGGTCGACACCGTGCTCGACAGCTCCCTCTACGGTTTGTGGCGCTTCGGGATGTACTCTCCCGACGACGCGCGGATCGTCGAAACGATGAAGGCGATCGCCGACCAGCTATCCAACAAAGCGGCGTGCGGTGGCATCGCGCGATATACCGACGACTACTACTTCAAGGTCGAGCCCGACACCAGGCTCGTTCCCGGCAACCCCTGGTTCATCTGCACGCTGTGGCTGGCCCAGTGGTACATCGCGATCGCGAAGACCACTGAGGATCTGAAGCCGGCTCAGGAGATCATCGACTGGGCGATCAAGCACAAGCTGCCGGGCGGGCTCTTGTCCGAGCAGCTGGATCCGCATACGGGTGCGCCGCTTTCGGTTTCACCGCTCACGTGGTCGCACGCCGAGTTCATCGTCACCGTGGACGACTACTCGAAGAAAGCCGCGCAGCTGCTGCGAAGGGGAGCTTAGAGGGGTATGTTCCCGTGCTTGCGCGGCGGCCGCTCGATGGTCTTGCGCAGGCACAGCTGCAGCCCGCGCACCAGCTCGCGCCGGGTCTGGCTCGGCTCGATCACGTCGTCGATGTAACCGCGCTCTGCGGCCACGTACGGGTTGGCGAACCGCGCCGTGTATTCCGCCACTAGCTCCTTGCGTCGCGCGGGCGGATCTGACGCCGCCGCCAGGTCGCGCTTGTAGATGATGTTCACCGCCGCGTCGGGGCCCATGACCGCGATCTCTGCGGTCGGCCAGGCCAGGTTCAGGTCCGCCCCCATCTGTTTCGGAGACATGACGCAATAGGCGCCGCCGTAGTCCTTGCGCGTGATGACCGTGAGCTTCGGGACAGTCGCCTCGGCATACGCGTACAGAAGCTTTGCGCCGTGCCTGATGATGCCGCCGTGCTCCTGGTCGCGCCCCGGTAGATAACCGGGAACATCGACGAACGAGATGATCGCGATGCCGAACGCATCGCAGAAACGAATGAAGCGCGACGCCTTGACCGATGCATTGATGTCGATCGCGCCTGCGAGCACTTTCGGCTGGTTGCCGACGATGCCGACGACGTGGCCGCCCAACCGGCCCAGGCCGACCACGATGTTCGGAGCAAAGAACGGTTGGACCTCGAAGAACTCGCGCCCGTCCAGCACACGGGACACGACCTCGCGCATGTCGTATGGCTTGTTCGGAGACTCGGGCACGGTCGTCTGCAGCTCGGGGTCCGCCCGGTCGAGGTCGTCCGTCGTCGGCACGAACGGCGGCCGCTCGGCGTTCGATAGAGGCAGATAGGAGAGAAGCTTGCGCACCATCGCCGCGCATTCCTGCTCCGTCTTGGGCAGGAAGTGGGCAACGCCCGATGTCGCGTTGTGCACGTGCCCTCCGCCAAGCTCGTCGAACGAAACCGCCTCGCCGGTGACGACCTTGATCACCTCAGGGCCGGTGATGAACATGTAGCCCTGCCCGGCCACGATGAAGATGAAGTCGGTGATGGCCGGCGAGTAGACAGCGCCTCCGGTGCACGGACCAGCGATGACGCTGAGCTGCGGGATCACGCCGGATGAGCGCACGTTGCGGAAGAAGATGTCAGCGTAGCCGGCCAGCGCGACGACCCCTTCCTGGATGCGCGCGCCGCCGGAGTCGTTGATGCCGATGATAGGGACACGGTTGCGCAGGGCGAGCTCCTGCACCTTGACGATCTTCTCGGCCGTCACCTCACCGAGCGAACCGCCGAAAACCGTCGCGTCATAGGCGTACGCGGCCACCGGGCGGCGGTCGATCTCCCCGAAGCCCGCGACCACACCGTCGCCGGCAATCGAACGGTCTTCCATGCCGAAGCCCTGCGCGCGGTGGGTGGCGAAAACGTCGAGCTCTACGAAAGATCCTTCGTCGAGCAGCATCTCGATCCGATCCCGCGCTGTGGCCTTGCCCGCGGCCCGTCGCCTGTTGGCGGCCTCGGTCTCTGAGTGCAGCGCCTGGTAGCGGCGCTTGCGGTACTGGTTGATCTTCTGCTCGGAGACGGTGGCCTCTTCTCGCTGCGGGGCTTCGACTCCTTCCACGCTTGGGGTGGTTCGGCGGACGGGCGAAAGGGAGCGAGGTTTCCGGGCGGCCATTAGCGCATATCGTAGGCGCCGTGCCGCGCACGCCAACCCAGCTCGAACTCGACAAGACCGTCACCCTGCGCCAGCTCCGCACGTTCAAAACGGTCGCTGACCTGAGCAGCTTCAGCCTCGCCGCCCAGCGCCTCAAGCTCAGCCAGCCGTCGGTCTCGTATCAGGTGAAGGAGCTCGAAGAGGCGCTCGGCCTGCCGCTTCTCGACCGCCTCGGCAAGCGGGTGCAGCTCACGGAAGCGGGGACGCTCCTCTACAACTACGCGCGGCGCGTGCTCGACGTGCTCGACGAGGCCACGGTGGCGATCGAGGAGATGCGGGGCATCCGGCGCGGCACCCTGCGCGTCGGCGCCAGCACAACGGTCGGCATCTACCTCCTGCCCGCAGCACTGGGCGCGTTCAAGAAGCTGCATCCCGGACTTGTGATCTCGCTCGAGATCGGGACTCGCGCCCGAGTCCAGGAGCAGGTCCTGCGCAACGAGCTCGACCTGGCGGTCGTGGGTCCGGCGTTGAAAGATCCGGAGCTGGCGATCATCCCGTTTCTCAGCGACGAGCTGGTTGTCGTCGCGCCGGTCGGCCATCCGCTCGCAGGCAAGCGTGGCTTGACCCTGAAGGACCTCGCCGACCAACCGTTCGTCATGCGTGAGGCCGCGTCTGGCAGCCGGTGGTCGCTCGAGAAAGCAGCCCGCAAGGCGGGGGCCAAGCTCATGGTCGCCATGGAGCTCGGCTCGAACGGGGCTATCAAGCACGCCGTGGAGTCGGGTCTCGGCCTGGCCGTGCTCTCTCGCTACGCGTGCGGGCTCGAGCTCGCGAGCGGTCGCCTGGTGGAGCTGGGCGTGCGCGGATTTCCGATCCGCCGCGACTGGCACATCGTGCATCTGCGCAAGCGCAAGCTGCCTTCCTCGGTGCAGGCCTTTATCGACTTCCTCCAGGACACGAGCTGGCTCTCGCGCAACGGCTCGCGCGGCGCGCGTACGCCCACGGATTGATCGGCCGCCTGCGCCGCGCCGCGGCCGACGTGCTGTCGCGGCCCCTCTTCTACTGGGTGCTCGCGGCCGTCTTCGGCCTATGGCGAGCCCTTTCCACGATCCTCATCACGCGCCGCTTCGACGCCGAGGGTATGTGGGAGGGCGGGCACGCATACCTGACCAACCCCTCGCAGATGTACGACGCCGCGGCGGAATACCTCGCCCGGCTGCACATAATTGCGCCACCGGGTGGGCTGGACGCATTCGTGAGCCCGCCTCCGGTCGCGGTGCTGGCGATACCGATTGCCCTGTTGCCGCGCAGCGTTGGTGCGCAGGTCTGGACCGCGATCGACGCTCTCGCACTGCTCTTCGCGCTGCTGCTGTTGTATGGCGTGCTCGCCACGAGCAACCGGTTCGCACGCCCAGTGTTCTGGTTCGCCGCTGCCTACTTCCCGCCGGTTTTCGCCGACGTAAGCGCGGGCCAGCGCGGCGGAGTGCTGTTGGTGCTCGCGATGGCATCAGTCTGGTTGGAGCGCAACCGTCCGGCGCTTGCCGGCGCGATCGGCGGTCTGGCCGCGGCGATCAAGTACTTCCCGGCGGCGATGATCATCGGGCCGCGCCCCGCGCATCGCATTCGGTACGCCTTCGTGCTGGCGGTGGTCACGGCGGTGGTCACGGCGATCACATTCATCCCTCTAGGTGCAGGCGGCACGCTCTTCTACTACCAACATGTGCTGCTGCCGTCGCTGGGTTCGTACAACCCCGACTGCGCATACGACTCGGTGCGCACGCTCTTCATGCGCACGATCGGCGGCGAGCCCTTCGCCGTGCCGTCCACCACCGGCTACCAGATCGTCTCCTCGCCGCTGCACTTCTCGGGCCTCGCGCTCTTCCTTTCCTATGTCAGCGCGCTTGCATTTGCCGGCGCGGCCGCGTGGGCCGCGTGGCGAAGCGGATGGAACCCGGCCTATGGCATGTCGCTTGGTTTTTCACTCGGGGCGCTGATCCCGAACGAGGTCTGGCCGTACCAGTGGCTGCCCCTGCTGCCGGTTCTTCTGATCCTCCTCGTCCGCAGTATCGAACGGCGTCGCGCCGTCACGCTGACGCTGCTGGCAGTGTTCTTGCTCGGATTCCTGCGCCAGCCGTGCGACCTGTTCTTCCCGAACCTGTGGACACTCGCCGCGATCGGGATCTTCGTTTTGGCCGTGTGGGAAAATCGACTTTTCCGCGCGGAACAGCAAGGGGGGAAGTAGGGATGGCGCTCAACAAAGACGTCAGCTTCACCTGGATCGGCCACGGAACGTGGAAGGCTCGGAGCGCGAAGGGCAAGGAGATCCTGATCGACCCGTGGGTCATGAACAACCCGGCCGCACCCGAGACACTCAAGTCGGTCGACAGGTGCGACCTGATGCTCATCACCCATGGCCATTTCGACCACATCCACGACGCGCTCGAGATCGCGCGCCAGACGAAGGCGACCATCGTCACCAACCACGAGATCGGCGTATGGCTGGGCTCCAAGGGCATCGACGGCGAGAAGATCGTCGCCACCAACAAGGGCGGCACCGTGGACATAGACGGGATCAAGGTCCTCCTCGTCCACGCGGAGCACACCTGCGGCATCACCGAAAACGGCAACCTGATCTACGGCGGCGAGGCATGCGGTCTCGTCGTCGAGTTCGAGAACGGGTTCACCATCTACTTTGCCGGTGACACCGACGTCTTCGGCGACATGGCGCTGATCGCCGAGCTGAGCAAGTTCGACGTTGCCTTCTTGCCGATCGGCGACTTTTACACCATGGGTCCGGAGCGTGCGGCCAAAGCCGTTCAGCTGCTGAAGGTGAAGACCGTCGTCCCCATGCACTTCGCCACCTTCCCGATCCTGGTGGGACGGCCGAGCCAGCTCCAGGAGCTGGTCGGGCCGGCGGTGAAGGTTCTGGATGTGAAGCCCGGAGACACCATCTAGTTCGTTTTCGCGACCGTGCGTGAGGCCGCTCGCATTGCGTATGCCGCTGAAATCGGGCGTCCAGCCTCTATCCTCGCGGGGCGATGCGAGATGTGATCGGGGCCCCCGCCGGCTGGCTGGCGCGCGCCATCGCGGCCAAAAAGCTGTCGTCGATGGAGGTGGTGCGAGCCCACCTCGAGTACATCCACACTATCAACCCCCGACTCAACGCGGTGGTGTTCGCGACGGCTGAGAGCGCGATCAAGGAAGCCCGGGCCGCCGACCGCCGCAACAAGCCAAAGGCCGTGCTGGGCCCGCTTCATGGCGTGCCGTTCACCGCGAAGGACATCTTCAACACTGCGGGCCTGCCCACCACCGCTGGCCTGCGCATGCCCCGGAGCCGCATCCCGGATCACGACGCAACGGTCGTGGCACGGATGCGCCGGGCTGGCGCCATCCTGATCGGCAAGACCAACTGCCCGCCCGGTGGCTCCGCCGAAGACGGCTGGAGCCCGCTTCGCGGCGGCACCCGCAATCCGTACGACGTCAACCGCTCGCCGGGCGGGACCAGCAGTGGCGAGGCGGCGATCATCGCCGCCGGCGGATCACCCCTCGGTCTGGGCAGCGATTCCGGCGGCAGCATCCGCCTCCCGGCACACTACTGCGGCGTGGCGGCGTTGAAGCCGACCGCCGGACTGATTCCGGTCACGGGTGCGTACGGTCTCGCCGGCGGACTTAGTGACGTCCGCAGCCAGGTGGGCCCGATGGCGCGATACGTGGCCGATCTGAGGATCGCGCTGCGCGTACTCGCGGGGCCAGATGGAATCGACTCCGGCGTTGTGCCGGTCAAGGCCTGGCGGGCGTCGAAGCTCGACGGTCTCCGCGTGGCGTGGTACGCCGACGATGGGATGGCCCGTCCCACGCCAACCATCGCGGCCACGGTCAAGGCCGCCGCCAGAGCGCTTGCCGCGGCTGGATGCAGCGTCACCGAGCAGCGACCTCCGTCGCTGGGCGAGGCATACCAGGTGACGCTCGGCTACTGGGGCCGCAGGCACATGAACCACGATCGGCTGTACGAGCGGTGGGACGCGTTCCGAATGGCGTTTCTGAGGTTCATGACTCGGTTTGACCTCATCCTCAGTCCGGTCGCGCCGAACACCGCGCCGCTCCTCCGCGACAGGCCTGTCGGTGACCACCAGCTCAGCTACACGGTCCCTTACAGCCTTTCCGGCAACCCATGCGTGGTCGTTCGGGCGGGCACGTCGCCGGAGAATCTGCCCGTCGGCGTGCAGGTGGTGGCCGCCAACTGGCACGACGGCACCGCATTGCGCGCGGCGCGCGCCATCGAACGGCGGTTGGGCGGCTGGCGTCCTGCTAGCGTGGTCGGGTGAGGTTTCGCTACTCCCGTTGGGACGGAACGCAGAAGCTCGACGACCTGGATGCGGGGGACGTCCTCGACGCCGTCTCCGACGATCTGATGAACTACGGCGACCTGAACGCGGCCCTACAGCGATTCCTTCGCTGGGGCTCGCCCAACATGCCGGGCCTCGAGCAGCTCTTGAAGCAGCTCCGCGAGGCACGTGAGCGCGAACTAGGCCGGTACAACCTCGATTCGACTGTCGACGAGCTGCGCCAGAAGGTGCAGGACGTGATCGACACCGAGCGGAAAGGAATCGAACGTCGGCTGCAGGAGGCGACGCCGGACGGGCGCACGCTGCTCGACCGGATCGCGCGGCAGCGCAACGACCAGCTCGACCGGTTGCCGGATGACCTGGGTGGGCGCGTCAAAGGCCTGAGCAACTACGAGTTCGTCGACGACGAGGCGCGCCAGAAGTTCGAAGAGCTGATGCAGCAGCTGCAGAAGCAAATCCTGGACCAGATGTTCCAGGGCATCAAAGGCTCGCTGCAGCAGATGCAGGGTCAGGACCTCTCGCGCGTCCGCGACATGGTGCGCGAGCTGAACAAGATGCTCGAGCAGCGCATGGAGGGACGGACACCGGACTTCAACGGCTTCATGCAGCGCTTCGGCGACATGTTTCCGCCCGGGATCAACAGCCTCGACGAGCTCCTGGAGCACCTGCAGCGCCAGATGGCGCAGATGCAGTCGCTGTTGCAGAGCCTGAGCCCTGAAGCGCGCGAAGAGCTCCGCCAGATGATGGACGCCGTGCTGCAGGATGACTCGCTGCGCCTGGAGCTGGCCCGCCTGGGCGGCTTCATGCAGGCGATGATGCCGCCGTCCGAGCTGAGCGAGCGCTATCCGTTCTTCGGGGAGGACCCGCTGACCATGGGTGAGGCGATGGGGCTGATGGAGCGGCTCCAGCAGATGGACCGCCTGGAGTCGCAGCTCGAGCGGGGCAGCTTCCGGCCCGACGACGTCGACCGCTCGCTGGCCCAGGAGCTGCTCGGCCCTGACGCGCGGCAGGCCCTCGACCAGCTGCGGCAGGTCACCGACGTGTTGGAGAAGGCCGGCTATGTAGAGCGCAAGGGACGTCGCCTCGAGCTCACACCGCGAGGCATGCGCCGGATCGGCCAGTCGGCGCTGCGCGACATCTTCGACCAGCTGAAGAAGACGCGCATGGGCCAGCATCAGCTGTGGCGCGGAGGTGTCGGCACAGACGCCTCCGACGAGTTGAAGGTTTACGAGTACGGCGACCCGTTCCTGCTCGACATGAAGGAGACGCTCTTCAACTCGCTGGTGCGGGAGGGGCCAAAGGTGCCCGTCAGGATGTCGGCGCAGGATTTCATCGTTCACCGCACCGAGCACATGACGCAGGCGTCCACGGTCCTGATGATCGACATGAGTCGGTCGATGTTCCTGCGTGGCTGCTTCCTGGCGGCCAAAAAGGTGGCGATCGCGCTCGACTCGCTGATACGCAGCCAGTACCCGCGCGACTCGCTGTACGTCGTCGGATTCTCGAACTACGCAGTCGAGCTGAAGCCGCAGACCCTGCCCCAACTGGCTTTGAACGATTACGTGTACGGGACGAACATGCAGCACGGCTTCCAGCTGGCGCGATCGCTGCTAGCGAAGCACCGGGGCAACCGGCAGGTGATCATGATCACCGACGGTGAGCCGACCGCCCACCTGGAGGAAAACGGGCGTGCGTCGTTCGCATATCCGCCGACATACAAGACGATCCAGCAGACGTTGAGCGAAGTGAAGCGCTGCACGCGAGATCGGATCACCATCAACACCTTCATGCTCGAGCGAGGGCCGTACCTCACCGAGTTCATCAACCAGATGACGCGGATCAACAAGGGCCGCGCATTTTTCGTCTCGCCTGACCGGCTCGGCGAGTACATCTTGGTCGACTACGTCAGCGGGAAGCAGCGGCGCCGCGCCGGCACCCGCCGCGCCCGTATCGCCTGATGGTGCGGGCCACCGATCAAGTCGCGCTCGAACGTCGCAACCTCAGCCCTGCCGCGCTGTACGAGCACGCGATCCGGCGCGATGAGGCTGCGATCGTTTCGACGGGAGCGCTGACCGCTGAAACGGGCAAGCACACCGGACGGTCGCCGAAGGACAAGTTCTTCGTCAAGGAACCGACCAGCCAGGACGCGATCTGGTGGCATCCCGCCAACCAGCCGATCCCTCCCGCGCGCTTCGATCAGCTGCTGGCCCGCATGGAGGAGTTCGCCGCCACCAACGACGTGTACACGCAGGACGTGTTCGCATGCGCCGACCCTCGTTACCGGTTGCGCGTGCGCGTGATCAGCGAGCTCGCATGGCACAGTCTCTTCGCGCGCAACCTGTTCATCCGGCCGACGGCCGACGAGCTGTTGGATTTCCAGCCCGACTTCACCGTGATGGCTCTGCCGTCAGTGAAGGCTGACCCTGCGCGCGACGGCACCCGGAGCGAGACGTTCATTCTGGTCAACCTCGGCCGCCGCATGGTGATCATCGGCGGCACTGGTTACGCGGGTGAGATAAAGAAGTCGATCTTCACCGCATTGAACTACCTGCTGCCGGCGCAAGGCGTGTTTCCGATGCACTGCTCGGCCAACACCAGCGCGGACAGCTCCGACGTGGCGCTGTTCTTCGGCTTGAGCGGCACCGGGAAGACGACGCTGTCGGCCGAGGCGTCGCGCCGGCTCATTGGGGACGACGAGCACGGATGGAGCGACCGCGGGGTCTTCAACTTCGAGGGCGGCTGCTACGCGAAGACGATTCGCATCCACAAGGAATCCGAGCCCGAGATCTATACCGCGACCGAGAGCTTCGGCACCATCCTGGAGAACGTCGTCTACGACCCGCGCACACGGGTGCCCGACTACGACTCCGACGCGAAAACCGAGAACACTCGAGCGGCTTATCCGATCGACCTGATTCCGAACGCCGTCTTGACCGGCATGGGCAGCCATCCCCAGAACGTGATGTTTCTTTCCGCCGACGCGTTTGGCGTGATGCCGCCTGTCTCCCGGCTGGACGAGGATCAAATCCGGTTCTACTTCCTGAGCGGCTACACGGCGAAGGTCGCGGGTACCGAACGCGGCGTCACGGAGCCGGAGCCGATCTTCAGCACGTGCTTCGCCGCGCCGTTTTTGGTGCTGCCGCCGGAGCGCTACGCGGACATGCTCGTGGAGCGCGTGAAAAGACACCACGCGGATGTGTGGATGCTCAACACAGGTTGGGTTGGCGGTCCATACGGAGTCGGCGAGCGAATGTCGATCGCGCACACGCGCGCTATCGTGCGCGCCGTCCTGCAGGGCGAGCTGCGTGGGATCTCCACGCATCTCGACCCTGTGTTCGGGCTGCAGATCCCGAACAAGGTGCCTGGAGTTCCGCGCGAGGTGCTCGACACGCGCGACAGCTGGCCGAACCCTGAGGACTACGACCGGCAGGCCAGGAAGCTGCGCGAGATGTTCGACAAGAACATCGGCATGATCGGCAAGAGCGCATCCACGGCGGGTTAGTTGCGGGTTGCGATCGTAGGCAGCAGGCGCTTCGCCGCGCCGCACCGTGTGACCGAGTACGTGAAAGGGCTACCCACGGGGGCTTCGATCATCACCGGCAGCGCGAGCGGCGTGGACGCCGCCGCGACGAAGGCGGCACGCGAGAAAGGGATTCCTGTCCAGATCATGCCGGCGTCGTTCGAAGAGCTGGGTGACGCCACCAGGGCCGCCGCGCGCAACCAGCGCCTGGTAGACGCCTGCGACGTGCTGGTCGCGTTCTGGGATGGCGCCTCGAAAGGCACCCGGACGACTGTCGACAGGGCTCTGGACTCAGGCAAAGAAGTCCATGTCTTCATCGCCCGAGTAAATTGAGGCCGTGGCGGTAGCGATCGCGGTTCGGGTGCGCTTCTTCGCCCGACTGCGCGAGCAGGCGGGGGCGGAAACTGAAGCCCTCCAGATGCCGCCTGGCTCGACGCTGCGCGACGTGTATGAGGCCTTGCGCGGCAAGCACCCAGCGCTATCGGCGCCGGAGTCGGTTCGCGCCGCACTCAATCAGGAGTTCGCGGATTGGGACGCCGTGGTGTCGGACGGCGACGAGGTTGCGTTCATCCCTCCCGTCAGTGGAGGCGCGCACAAGGTCGGCATCCTTTTCGAGCTCACCACCGACCCGCTCGACGCCCGCCGCCTCGAGGCCGCCGTGTCGCACGCGGGCGCCGGCGCAATCTGCACCTTCACCGGCATCGTGCGAGACAACTCGCGCGGGCATTCCGTGACGGAGCTCGAGTACGAGGCCTACGCGGAGATGGCCACTGCACAGATGCGCAAGATCGGGGATGAGATCGAGCAGCGCTGGCCCGAGGCGCGCGTGGCGATGGCGCACCGCACTGGCAAGCTGCAGATCGGCGATGCGTCGGTGGTGGTCTCGGTCTCGTGCCCGCACCGAGCGGAGGCGATAGCCGCCTGCCAGTGGGGCATCGACAGGCTTAAGGAGTCGGTGCCGATCTGGAAGAAGGAACACGCGGCGGACGGCACGTACTGGATCGAAGGAGACGAAGCGAAGCCGTCCCCTTAGCGAACTCGCGCCGCCGACCAGCGGTCCCTGAGTTTGTCGCCGGCGACATAGCGCGTGGACCGGCCGTCGCCCTGCTGGTCAAGCCAGCCGTCCCGCCTCAGTCGTCCCAGGTCTTGCACCGCGGTTGGACTGGCGATGTCCGACTCGCGCCGGTATTCGGAGTTCGTCACGGGCAGGCCGAGGAGAGCCTGGTCCAAAGCGATGACGAATCGGTCGGGATAACCCTGCTCGCGCGCGAGGCCTTCGCAGAAATCGTGGCGGGCGATCGCCGTCTCAAGCCAGCGTCGGCGTTCAGCTGCCTCCGCCACATGCGCTTCGATGCAGAACTCGACCCACGGCGACGCTTCGCGTTGTGGATCGAACCCGGCGCCCTGGACCTCCTCTAGAACCGAGTAGTAGTCGCGCGTGTGCCGGCTGAGGTACGGCTCGATTGAAACGAGCTCAGGCCGGAGGAGTCCTTCTCTCGAAAGCACGAGTGACTGCACGACTCGCGCGACGCGTCCGTTCCCGTCGCGGAACGGGTGAATCGAAACCAGGTTCAGGTGGGCCATCGCCGCCCGAACCACAGGATGTCGGGACAGGTCGCCCGATTCGAGCCACGCGGCCAGCTCCTTCACGAGACCCCTCACCTCCGACGAGGAGGGAGGCCGGTACGGATCACTTGCCGCACCTCGCGTCACCATCACGGCTCCCTCGCGCAGGCGGCCTGGCCTCGCGTCCGGCTGGGGATGGCAGATCAGGAAATGGAGCTCGAGGATTGTCCCGGTCGACCAGCTGAAATCGGGATCGTCCGCCAGGGCGGCAGTGCGGTCCATCGCCTGGCCGTACGCGGCGATGATGCGCTGGGTCTCCTCGCTGGTTTTGGTGGGATGCCGGCCGGCGAGAATTTCGACCGTGTCCTCGAGGCTGGTTCCGTACCCCTCGATCGACGTCGAGCCGACCGTCGCCTCGGCCGCCGCGAGGCGTCGCAAGGCGCCCACCCAGGGCTGGGCCGACTCGCCGAGGTGCCGCGCCAGGAATCGCCTGAGCTCGTCGAGCACGGAGAGCCGGCGCTCCAGCACCGGCGACTTGGGAGGCGTGCGATAGATAGGCACTCCGGCAGTATATCTGAATAATAGATTATTCACCTATTCGATGGGCGTCTGCCGGATGCGCCGGCCCGCTTGGCGCCACATGGGTCTCTGATCAAACACTTGGGCGCCAAGGGCGCCTATCGATTCGGCCTCAGCCCTTCACTCGAGCCACCGAAAGACCGTCGCGGATCGGAATCACCACGCTCTCCAGGCGCGGGTGCTTCGCAACGAGCCTGTTGTAATGAGCGACGTTCCGCGCCTGCTGGTTGGTCGGGCTCTTCACCTCACCCTGGCGCAGCGCGTTGTCGGCCAGCAGCAGCGCACCATCGCCCAGCCGATCGACACACAGCCCGAGTACGCGCTCGGTCACCTTCTCGGACGGAAAGGAGTTGAGGAGGTCGATGAAGCACGCGTCGAATCGCTCGTCGAGCTTCTCCAGCCCGTTGACGGCGTCCTGCTCGTGCACCTGCGTCTGTTTGCCGACGCCGGCCTCTGCGAAGTTGGCCCGCGCCCGTTCGGCACGGTCGTGATCAACTTCAAATGTGGTCAGCGAACCGCCGTCGCTGCCCCGAACCAGCCAGATCCCGCTGTAGCCGGTGGCGGTGCCGAGCTCCAGGATTCGCTTCGCGCCGGCGATCTTCACCAGCAGATAGAGCAGCATGCCTTCGTGGGGATCGACGATCGGGATCCCCTCGCGGCGGGCCTCTTTTTCCAGGCGGGCAAGCACGGGATCGCGCGGCGGCACGAGGCCGTCGATGTAGGCCTGCAACTGGTCGGTCACTTCGACTGTTCTCATTCGCGACTCCTCAAGAACTCATCGAGCAGGGGCTGCAGCGTGACGATGTACTCGGTCATGCGCCCGACGGTCTGGCCGAGCACGTCATCGTCGAGGCGCGCCGCCGGCAGCGTCTCATAGAGCCGCGACCAGCCGCGGTCCCACGGCTCGAGCTCGGCTCGCGGCAGGTTCGCCTTGACCTCGACCATTCGGGTGCGGAAGAAATCAAACACCGCCTGGTTCTCCGCCGCCGACGCCTCGAAGTGCAACCCGACCTCCAGCCTACCGGCGCCGGTGTGGTGCCATGCCTCGTAGTGAAAGGCGGGCTCGCCGAAGTGGATCTTCATCAGCCGCCCCTGGCGCATGGTGCGGAAGTGACGCATCGGCGTAGGCAGCTTCGGCTTGATTTCCTTGCGCAAGCCGGCGAAGAAGTCAGATGGAGCAAGCAGCATTTTTCGTAAGCTCGCATCCAGATTGGCTTACATTCCGACCGTCGTCGAGAACGAAGGCGGCAATCGCGAGCGCTTGTTTGACATTTACTCGCGGCTGCTCAAGGACCGGATCATCCTCATCGGCCGGCCCATCGACGACGTCGTGGCCAACCTCGTCGTCGCTCAGCTCATCTATCTCTCGGCCGACGACCCCGAGAAGGAGATTCAGATCTACGTCAACTCGCCGGGCGGTGCTGTCACCGCGGGCCTCGCCATCTACGACACCATGCAGTACGTCCAGGCTCCGCTCTCGACTGTGTGCATTGGGCGCGCGGCCAGCTTCGGCACGATCGTCTTGATGGCCGGCGCCAAGGGCAAGCGATTCTCTCTGCCGAGCGCCACAATCCACATGCATCAGCCGCTCATCGGCGGCAAAGGCCTCCAGGGCCAGGCCAGCGACCTGGACATCCACGCCCGCGAGATCCTGCGCATCCGTGGCGTCTTGAACGAGCTCATCGCCACGCACACTGGGCAGCCGCTGGCACGAGTCGAACGCGACACCGATCGCGACTTCTTCCTGTCACCGCCGGAAGCGGTCGAGTACGGCCTGATCGACGGCATCATCGAGCAGACGCGGGTGCCGGTTCTGGCGACCTCGAAGTAACGACGCCCGCCATCCGCAGCAGACACCAGCCAATCACGGCAATGCCTACGAACGCCGGCACCGGGGCCGGGGCCAGCGCGCAAACGAGAGCTCCGAGGGACACCGCCAGCCAGTCGAACCATCGCGTCCGACCCCACACGGCCAGCCCGAACGCCACCAGGACCAGGTCCGCGGTCAGGGCGTGGGGGGCAGCCAGCACACCTCCTGCGATGAGAACGGCCGCGGCCGACCGCATCTTCCCAGCGCGCGTGCGCCGCGCAAGGTACAGCGCGATCGCGATGCCAATCACGGTCAGCGAAGCGATCGCGATCGTCTGACTCGACGCCGGCAGGAGCACGCCGAGGTGGGGCAGGTCGACCTCGCGGCTGCCAGGGGACACGGTCCCGCGCGTCTGGCCCAGCCAGTCGGAGATCCAGTGCGGATTGAGGACGAGGGTGGGCGCCAGAAGAGCCACACCGCCGGCCGCCCAGCCCGCGAGCACCTTCCACTCGCGGGCGAGGATGACCGCCGCCGCCACAGGCAGGACCAGCTGTGGCTTCATCAGGGTCAGGCCCAGGGCCAGGCCGGCGACATACGGCCGCGACCACATCGCGATCGCCGCCCCGAGGCCGAGCGCGACGATGCCGTCCAGCTGAGCGTTGAGCATCATCACCGCGGTGGGCACGCTCGCGAAGGCGGGGAGGATTTCGCTGGGTGGCCGAGGTCGGATCGCGAGATACAGACCGGCGACGACGCAGGCGAGTCCGAAGAGGACCCACGCATGACCGCCGAGGTTCGGCCCGAGCAGGTCGAACGGCACCGCCAGCAGCGCCACCCAGGCCGGGGCGAGAAACGGAAGGATGCCTTTGATGCCCAGTGTCACAAGTGCGCGCCCGCCCGTGACGTCGAGCTCGACGCGCTGCTGCACATTGAAGTCGTACAGGTGGCCAGGATCGGAGACGATGATCCGCGCTCCGGTCGCGAAGGCCGGCCAGTCGGAGTTGATCACGTCGTCGTTCGGCAGCAACGGATAGATGAAGAAGGCGAGGCCGACGGCGACCAGTGCGACCGAGCCGCGCCAGCGCCAGCGGTTCACTTTACGGGCGTCTTCACAGGTCGACCGTCAAACCGTCTGTCGCGGCGCGGACCTCGATGCCCGTCCGTTGCGTGAGGCCGGCCGCGATTGCCGCTGGATTCGCGCGCCAGACGGTCATCCCGTAGTGGGTGAGGAAGGCCAGCTTCGGTCTGGCGTCGCGGATTATGCGCTCGGCGTCATCGATGCAGAGGTGTGGCAGCTCGGGCCGGCAGTTGAGCAGCACTGTGTGGATGATCATCACGTCGGCCTTGTGTTGTTCGGCGATGCCGTCGTAGTAGCCGGAGTCGGTGACCCAGCCGAGCCTGTCGCCGAAGCGAAAACCGTACGTCTCGGTTTGATGAACGTGCCGCCCGCTAGTCGTGAAGGTCAGGCCGTTCACCGAATAGCTGGTGTCAGGCGTGAGGCGGACGATCTCGCGAGGAAACCGGCGCAAGTACCTGAGCACGACTGGGTCCTCGTCGAGCGCGTCGGATGGGCAGAAAAGCGCGCCGCGGTGAGCAAAGCCCCCATCCGTCATCGCCTCGATCATCACGTTCACGTCGCCCACGTGGTCGAGGTGGCGGTGACTCACTATGATCGCGTCCAGCGTGGTCAGGTCGATCATGCGCTGTGCGTACTGGACGACGGCGCCAGGTCCAGGGTCAAGGCTCAGCCTCGCGCTGCCGTCCTCGATGAACAGACCGCCCGACGCCGCTACTTGCTTGGCGACCATGAATCGCGCGCCCGCCGTGCCCATGAACGTCAGCTTCATGTCTCGGCGACCTCTGACAGCGCGACCTCTGCTTTCTCTCCGAAGTACCGGTCGTACAGCTCCGCGACGCGCTCGAGCGTGTCGATCTCGTCCACGGGCTTGTCATCGCGGATGCGGACGATGCGCGGAAAGCGCAGAGCGTAACCACTGAGGTGCCGATCGGAATGCTGGATGGAGTCGAACGCGACCTCCAGCACGACCTCGGGCCGGACCATTCGTCTGTGCCCCTGATCCTGCATCGTGATCTCGAGGAAGTGTTTGGTGAATGTTGCGATCTCGGCGTCGGTCAGGCCGCTGTAAGCCTTGCCCACATTGACGAGACGTCCCGTCTGCATGTCCTTGACCGCGAACGTGTAGTCGGACAGCACGCCTCTGCGCTTGCCGTGTCCCCATTCCACGGCCGTGACGACGACATCGAGCGTCGCCAACGGCCGCTTCAGCTTCAGCCAGGCCAGGCCGCGCCGTCCTGGCGTGTATGGGCTCAACGGATCCTTGACCATCAGGCCTTCGTTGCCCCGCTCACGCGTCTCGGTAAAGATCCGGTCGAGGTGCTGCGGGTCTGACGCCTCCTCGAGGCGCGCCAGGAGAAATGGATGCTCGAGGCTGAGGCCTTCGAGCAGCTGGCGCCGCGCCGTGAGCGGCTCATCGAGCAGCGTCCGGCCGTCGATCCACAACAGGTCGAAGATCACGAGCACCACCGGCACCTCGCTGCGCAGCGCCAGGTCGACGTGCTTGCGGCCGAGCCGTCGCTGCAGCTCGAAAAACCGAAGCACGCGTCCTTCGCGGTGCGCCAGCACCTCGCCGTCGAAGAGCACGTCGTGCCCGATTGCAGGCGCCGCCTCGACGAGCTCGGGGAATGCTGCAGTCGTTTCCTTCAGGTCGCGCGAGAAAAGCTCGACTCGCGGGCCCTGACGGTGCAGCTGGCAGCGCACGCCGTCGTACTTCTCCTCAGTCCAGACCGCGTTCGCGCCCATGCGCTCGAAGGCTTCGCCTGGCGTCTCGACGGGGCTGGCGAGCATGAAGCGAACCGGTTGAAAGAGCGTGATGCTGCTGGCTTCGAACTCACCGCGCTTGCACCGAACCGCGGTCTCGCCGATGTCCCCGGTGACGAGGTGCACGCGCTTGACATGCGTGATTGGGACGTTGAACGCCTCGGCGATCGCCGCTTCGACCAGGCCTTCGCTCAGGCCGATGCGCATCTCGCCGGAGATGATCTTGATGAGGAAGCGCGCCGACTCCGGTTGCATCCGGACGACGATTGCCTCGAGCGGCGCAGTCTTGGCAGCGCCGCGCGCGTTGCGGATTGCCTCGAGCGCCCTCTCGATTTCTTGCAGGGAAACGTCCTCGGGTTGCGTGGCGCCGTCGAGCGCCTCGCCGGCCCAGTCGCCGAGGTCGGAATGCTTGCGAAAGATCAGGCCGAGCTCCTCGTCGTCACGCCCCGAAATCGACGAGATGACCTTGTTGATCGACGACCAGCCCAGGCCAAGCGTGCGGCGCTGCGACGGCGGGAAGGCGCGTCCACTCATGTAAACTGCCGCGCGCCGGAGGTCGTTCTCGCTCAAGGTGCGGAAGTACCCGGCCAGAATCCGTGTCTTTTCGAGAGTGGCGGACGTCGCGCCCACAGCGGCGCCGGCGCGAGCGAATTCAAGCAAGGTGACCTATCGTAAATCGCGATGCGGAGGTGCCCTTATCTAGAGGAGCTGGTCAAGGATCGGCACGCGATCCTCCGCGTGTACCGCTTCGACTGCCACGTCGACCATCAGTCCAAGCGCAAGTACGCGCTGAGCGACAGCCCGCCGATCTGCGTGCGTAATTTCGAAGATTGCCCGTTATACCAGGATGAAAAACGGCGCGAGGACCACACAATTACCCGCTACACCGACTGACATCCGCTCCTACACCCGCCACAAAAATGAATTGCCCAGTTTGTTCGGCTCCTGCTTTGCCCATCGATGAGGCCTGCGTGTTCTGCCACGCGCCTCTGGTCGAGCACGATTCGCCGGACCATCTGCTCGACTACCTGGTCGAACGACTGCCCATTGCCCATGCGAAGCGCGGTCATCTCAACCGGGGGCCGATCACGGAGCTGGCGATCGAGGTCGATGGCCGCAGCTTCCGCGCTCGCGTCAGGAACGAGGACCTGGAGCTGGCTCCCGCGGTCGAGCTGGCGGCGTGGGTCGATCTACTCCTGACCAAGCTCAGCGACGCCGCGGCGAAGGACCACGACCTGCGCCGGGCGGTGCTGCGTTCCGGCTGGGCCCTGCGCTAGCGCGACCTTCGATACATTCTCGCCTGCTGCTCGTGGCGTTGGTCGCCGACGAGCCTGGCTTCCGCGATCAGGCTTCGCACCTCGTCGTCGATGTCTGCCGGGCTCTTGATGTCGAACCTGATCACGAAGTCATGAGGTCCGTACTGGTCGATCCGACGCACCTTCGGTGAGCTGAATCTTCGCTTCAGCCAGACCGCCGCGCTTAGATAGTCCTTGCGCGGCTGACAGCCCGCAAACCGCGTCCTTGTCATGAAGCCGAGGCTCGTCGTGTTCGAGACCAGGGTCACGGGGCCGGTGCTCTCGACCGCGGCTCGGAAGGCGTCACAGAGCTCGCGCGCATTGCCTTTGCCCTCAAAGTGCCTCTCGAGTGGCCAGTTCAAGCACGAGTGATAGGAGTTCGGGTTGACGAACTGCTTGCCGCATCGAGGGCATGTCCAAAGCGGCCGCAGGCTCAAAGTGCGAGGGCCAGCTGCTCGTTCTGCTCCAGGGCCCAGGCTCTGATCCCGCGCCGGCGCAGGAACCGGGCGAAGTCCTCCGTGTAACCATGCACCGTGTAGACCTGCTGGGCGCCTGATCGTTCAACCACTTCAAGGAGCTCATCGAAGTCGCAGTGGTCCGAGAGATCGAATGTCGCGTCGGCGCCAAACAGGCGCGCGAACTCCGGGTCTCGCGCCCAGCCTGAGATGAGCGCGGTTCGATACCGGCCGAGGCGTCGGATGTCGTCCTTGCCCACAGGCGGGGCGATGACGACACGATCCGTGATCGGCTCCCCGTCCAGCTCGATCCAGTCGGGCAGCGGACGCCCGGCCATCGCGTATTGCTGGGCGCAAGGCACGCATCGTTTCTCCAAAGCGAACGCAAACCCGAACTTTGCGAGCTGGAGCATGACCTCTTCGCTCTTGCCCAGCGCATGACACAGGAGGACGGGCGTGACCTGGCTGTCCAGCGCTCGCTGGCACCAGCGCGCGATCAGCTCCAGAGTTTCGTCCGGATCGCCGAAGCGAAAATGTGGCCGCCCGTACGTCGTTTCGATGATGAGGACGTCGGCCCTCGGCACGAACGTCTCGGCCCGCCCCGGCAGCCGGAGCTTGATGTCACCCGTGTAGAGCACGGACCAGCCGTCGTGTTCGAAATGCAGCTGCGCCGAGCCGAGCATGTGGCCGGCCGGATGCAGCGTCACCTTGCCTTCGCCCCGACGCATGGTCTCGCCGTAGCCGAGCATCCGCCAACCTCGCGGGCGCCGCGATTCGGGGATCAGGGCGAGAGTCTGGGGCGTGAGCAGGGCCTCCTTGTGGCGGCGCGCGTGGTCGGTGTGGGCGTGAGAGATGAAGGCGAAGCTGCGGACCACCAGCGGATCCAACCACAGGCTATGGCCGGGTAGCGCGACGCCGTGGTCCCAGACGACCTCACGGGTCACTTTAGGGTCCTCACAGCGTGACGCGGTCCCCCATAGCAAACAGGTCAGGCGGAACCTTGACGCCGACCGCGGCGTAAGCAGCGAACGGAATCCCGATGTCGACGATCAGCACACGCCCGCCGAACGTCGACAGCCCCGGCTTGGGCAGGCCAAGCGTGATCGTCACATCCGCTCTCACAAAAGGAGCGTAGGCGAGACCGGAGTCGGCGTCGAGCCCCGACGGGAGGTCCACTGAGACGACCTGTTTGCCGGAGAGGTTGATGGCCTCGATCCACTGCGCGAACTTTCCTTCCGGAGCGCGGGAGAGGCCGGTGCCGAAGATCGCGTCGACGACGAGGTCAGCGTCTTCCAGACGAAGATCGTCCGCCACTTCGATTCCGAGCCTGGCCAGTGAATTCAGTTCGCGCTGCGCCGTGCCCCGAAGCCGGCTCGCGTCGACACAGCACACACTCGCCAGCCGACCCCACCGGTGCAGGTGGCGCGCTGCAGCCAGGCCGTCGCCCGCATTGTTGCCGACGCCACATACCACCGCCGCGGAGCCGCTGATGTTGCGGGCAACCTGCCAGCCGGCGGCCTCCATGAGCCAGTCCGTCGGGATCCCGAAGCGCTCTTCGGTGAGCGCGTCGACCTTCTTGACCTGCGCGCCGCTAAGCGTTGGCAGGTCGCTGGACGACAAAGGAGCAGTACGGGTCGCGCCGGTGGATCGAGTTCGACTGAGAGACAGCCGCACCGGTGAGCCGCGAGATGAGCTGCGGCGTGATGGTGCAGACCTGCGGAAACTTCAGGGCGGTGTTGCGGAACGGGCAGTTGTGAATGGTCACGCTGACGCCTTCGGTAGTCTCGGACTGCTCGACCAGCGTGCCCGCCCGCCCAATCCAGGACACGACCCGGCGCAGCCTGTCATCGAACTCGAGGCCCTCCAGGTCCCTCTCGATGGCTGCGGCATGGCGTGCCGCCACTCGCGCGAAGACCTCGTCCAGGGCTTCGGGCCCGCCCATCTCCTGGACCTCCTGGAGGACCATCGTCGCCAGCTGACCGTAGCGCTTCGGGAAGACGGCGTCGGCCCTCTCGGTGAGGGCGAATAGGAGGGAGGGACGGCCCCGCCCGCTCCGCTCGGGCTGGCTGACGACCAGGCCGTCGCGCTCCAGGTTGGTGAGATGCTGGCGGACGGCGTTCGGGGTCACGCCGAGCTCGCCGGCGATGGTTTCCGCGCTCGAGCGGCCCTTGCGCCGCAGCAGCTCCAGGACTTCCAGGCGGGTCGAACGGCCGGCAATCATTGAGGGCTCATCCGGTCGCTAGTTCGGGATGCTAGCACAGCCCGGAAGGGGGTAAGCCTATTTATTACAGGTTGTCCTTGACAAATAGGCGTCTGTCCCTAAACTTGATAGTCAGAGAGTCAGAAAGGGAGATGCCGATGATCAAGCAGGCGAGTCGGGCCATCGAGCACATGACCGCTCGGGAGCGTCGGATCCAGCGGGCCAAATATGCCCGCCGGAACAAGATGCACCACATTGACAGGCTGCTGAACGAGCTCGAAATGCTGAACCTCGCCGACCAGCGGCAGATGCCGCCCGTGCTGTCGGTGGCGGTCAACAAGGTGATCGAGGAGTCGCCCGAGGTCACCGTCCTCGCCCAGACCAAGCCGGCTTCGGTGATGGAGGCGATGGATGCTCTCTACGAGATCCAGGACAGCCTCATGTACAACCAGATCGAGGACGAGTAAGAGCGCTCTAGCGCAAACAAAGAGCCGGGCGCCAACGCGGGGCCCGGCTCTCCCTTTTCTGGTCAGGCCGGGCCGGCGATGAGTTCCGGCCGTCCAGTCAGTCTTAGTGATATGAGCAAGACACAGACAGTCGACCTTCAAGACAAAATCCAGGAGGCCATCGACGAGATGGTCGATTCAGGCACCGAGCGTGGTCTACAGGTGACGGTGTACCGCCAGGGCGAGCTGGTCGTCGACGCGGTGGCGGGCGTCGCCGACCCTGAAAGCGGGCGGCCCTACACCTCCGCCACACCCGTCTACTGCTACTCGGTGTGTAAGGCCGCGGCCTCCACTCTCGTCCACATGCTGGTCGAGGGTGGCCGATTCGGCTACGACACGCCGGTGGCGGAGCTGTGGCCGGGGTTCGCCGCCCACCGCAAGCAGGGCGTGACCGTGCGTCACGTGCTGAACCACACCGCGGGCGTGCCTGGCGTTCCGCTGACCACGACCATCGAGGACCTGTGCGACTGGGACAAGATGTGCTCGGCCATCGCCGACTCCGAGCTGTGGTGGGAGCCGGGGACCAAAATCGGCTACCACGCTTACACGTTCGGCTACATCGTGGGCGAAATCATTCGCCGCGTGACCGGCAAGCCGATCTCGCAAGTCCTGCTCGAAAAAATTTGCGTTCCGCTCGGGATCTCCAATGAGCTGTACTTCGGCATGCCTCGCTCCGAGCACCACAGGCTCGCTGTCCTCGAGGACGCGCCGATGCCTCCAGGCTTCCAGATGCCTGAATTGCCGCCCGACCTTCCGATGTTCAAGGCCGCGCCGATGTCACTGTTTCCAAACGCAGCGTTCGGCAACCGGCCCGACACCCTGGCCGCCGACATCCCGGCGGGAGGCAAGACTTCTTCCCGGGCCATCGCCAAGATGTACGCGGCGCTGCTTGGCGAGGTCAACGGCGTTCAGTTGCTTCCGCCCGAAAGGCTGCGGGAAGCGACCACGGAGTCCTTCAGTGGTATCGATGAGGTCTTCGGCATGCCGACCAAATGGGCTCTTGGCTACTCGATTGGTGCCCCCGGCTCGAACAGCGAAACCGCGTTTGGTGTGGGCGGAGTCGGTGGCAGCTTCGCCTATGGAGACGCCGCGACCGGCATCGCGTTTGGCCTGACCAAGAACCGCATGGCTCAGGACTTCAACACCGCGATGGAGATCATCAAGCTGATCAACGCCTGACCTTGACGCGGGCCCACAGCTGTTGGGCCCGCACGCCCAAGCCGTGCACGACCGCGGTAAACGCGTCGCGCTGCTCGAGCCGGTCGGCGCCAAACACGCGCGCCAGGTCGTCTCGAAACGCCGGGATGTATGCCGAGCCACCGGTGAGGAGGACTCGGTCGACATCGCCGGCCCGGACGGCGGCTGCGGTCAGCGCCTGCTTGATCGTCGCTGCGATGAGGTCCAGCTCAGGCCTGATCATCGACGCAAACGTCGACCGCCTCAGCTCGAGGTGAAGATCGAGCGGACCGAAAGCGAGTGAGGTTGAGGCGACGCTCGACAGCTCGATCTTGGCCGACTCGATCGCGCGGTAGAAGTCGTAAGCCTGGCCGCCGTACAGGATGGCGTCGACCACTTCGGCTGTGCTGCCCCCGATTCGGGCCAAAATCGCGGGGATGCCGGGATCCGCCATCATCAGGCGGACCGAGCTCGCGGTCTTCAGCTCGTTGAAGAGCCAGCTCGGCAGCGTATCGAGTCCAAGCGCCGGTCCGACGACTGTCTCGAAAAGAATTCCATCGAGCGTCTCGCCGCCGATCGCGATGCCAGCGGTCCCCGCCACCTGAGGCGCGCCGCCGCGCGAGTCAAGGACGGCGACGTCGAAGGTGCCGCCGCCGAAGTCGACTGCGACCTCGACTCCTCGATGGGCGTGCTCGCCGATGACGGCCGCGGTCGGTTCGGGTAGGAACGCAACCTCCGTGAAACCTGCATGTCGCGCCGCCTGCTCCAGCCTGCGGAAGGCCTCCGTGTCAGAGGCGGCGCGGTGCTGCGGATCCGCGCCGGCGAACACGACCGGGTGGCCGACGACCACACACTCGACCGAATGCCGCGTCGACTGGTCCGCCTCATGCTTGAGCCGTCGCAGGACGACGCTCACCAATGATCCGACGCTGAAGTCTGTCGCCCATGAGTTGGTGCCGGCGAAGCCGAGCTTGGCCAGCTCGTGTTTGACGCCAGAAAGCAACCGCGCGTCGGTTGCAGCCGCCGCCTTTGCGGTACTGGCGGCAGTCAGTGTCCCAGCCGTACGGCGCGAGCGGGCAGTTCCAGCAATCGTGTTTCTCGTGACCCGAGACGAGGAACGTTCTCATTGCGTCATCGCCGGCCAACCGCCGTCCGGCTCGGTGCAGATAGACGAAGGACGGCAGTGTCTTCGAACCTGAGGCGCCGAGCGAAAGCACCTCGACCCGGTCGCCGTATGCAATGGAGACCGAGCTGTTGCTGGTGCCGAAGTCGATCCCATATCCGATGGGACGGTCGGGCGAAGTCACTGAGGGACTATAGCGGCGCCAATACGGGCCGGCTTAGAGGTCTCCCTCCGCCTGCCGAACCCTCCGGCTCAGCGTCTGCAGCAGGCGGTACGCCACCTCCGGGTGCTCGTGCAAGAACGGCTTGAAGTTCCATTCCGGGATCGTGGCCAGCGTCACGTCGCTCTCGGCGGTGATGGTCGCGCTTCGACCCTCGTGATCGAGGAGTGCCATCTCGCCAAACGAATCGCCGGGGCCAAGCTTCCGCGTCTTGCCCTGCACGGTCTTCACGGTCACCGACCCGTCGATGATGACCATGAAGCCGACCCCGCCCTCGCCGCGGACCACGATCTCGTGGCCGGCCGGGTGCTTGACGGTCTTGATCTGCTTTTGGATCGAGTTGATCTCAGAGTCGGGCAGACCCTCGAAGAGCTTCGCCTGCTTGATGTCGACCACGCCCGAATACTATGCGCCGCCTGCCTGTTCCCACAAGGACCACTTCGAGCCGTCCCAGACCCAGGTCTCAGAGGTTGGGCCGTAGAGGATCACCTGCCGGCTCACAGGGTCGTATGCCATCCGCGTCTCGGCCCTCGGGCTCGGGTCGTCAGGCGTGGTGCGGTCGATCCACTTGGTGCCGTCCCAGGTGATCGTGTACTCGGCCACGGGATGATTGTCTAGCGCGTAGTAGACATAGGCCACGAGCCGCTGAATGGCCGCGTCGTAAACGAGTGAGGCCCAACCGCTGGCAGTGGGTGCCGGACCCGTCTGCCTGGTCCAGTTGGCGCCGTCCCACGTCCACGTGTCGTTGAGCCGAGCGCCGCCGAGGCTCCCTCCAAATAGGACAGTGACACCGCGAGCCGCGTCGTAGGCCATGCCGGCGAAATGTCGAGCCGGAGGAACCGTCGCCGGATCCATCAACGTCCAGTCCGCGCCGTTCCACGTCCACGTGGCCGTGTACGTCGTCTCGCCTTCGCCGCCGAACATAACGACGACGCCGTGCCGTTCGTCAAACGTCATCCCGGCGCGCATCCTTGGGTTCGGCGTGTGGACTGGATGCTGCTCCTGCCACTGCTGGCCATCCCAGGTCCACGTGTCCTGGAAGTACAGCCCCTGACCAATTCCCTGCGGACCTGAGCCGCCAAAGAGAACTATCACGTGTCGCACCGAGTCATAGACGGCCATGGCGGCGCTGCGGGCCGGCGGGCCTTGCACATCCAGCCGCTCCCACCGCTTGCCGTTCCACAGCCACGTGTCAGCGAGCGAAACGGCGGGGTTGGTGCCATCCGGCTGATGGACCACCATCGCTCCCCCGAACATCATCACGCCCTTGTTCTCGGGGTCGTACACCAGGACCGCGCCGGCCCTCGCTCCTGGCGTGGCGACTTCAGGGGTGGCGGAGGGGGATGCCGAAGTGGAGGGTGAAGATGTCGTGGTGGCATCACCGCCGGCTGTGAAGCTCGGCGTCACGAACACGGCTCGGTTGAAGAAGACGACCAGACCGAGGATCGTCAATGCGCCGAGTCCGAAGCCAAGCATCAGCGCGTGGCGGCCTTTCATGGATGGTTGCAACGGACGCACGGCTCAGCAGTTACGAGCCCGACCCCTTCTTCTTCCCATCGAGGAACTCCTGGTACCGGCGGTACGCCTCCTGCTTTCGGCTGTCCACGATCTTCGTGTAGCCCTGCAACGTGTTGAGGTTGGCGTGGCCGAGCACCTCCTGAACCAGCCGCACGTCGCCCCCCGTCACCTCGAGCAGCGTCGTGGCTGCCGTGTGCCTGGCCACGTGCGGTGACTTGAACGACCACGCGCCGACCTGTTTGCGGATCTGTTTGACGATGTAGCGCGCGCCGGCTGACGTCAATCTGCGTTCTCGGTCATCGCCCGCTGAGCGGTCGAAGTTGATGAACATCGCGAGGCAAGCATCATCGCGAGCCGTGAGGTACTCCTCCATCGCCTCGCGGGCGTCGGCGGTGAGGTAGACGCTGCGCTGCTTGGAGCCTTTGCCCGTGACGACCAATCGATTGCCTGAGCGTGGAAAGTCAGTGCGGTCCAGGCCCAACGCCTCGGAGATGCGGCAGCCGGTGCTGACGAGGAACTGGACCAGGGCGCGGTCCCGCTTCTCCAGCAGCGTTTCGTGGGGCAGCGCGGCGAGCATCCGAGTCAGCTCGTCTGGGTCGATGGGCTTCGGCAACCGCTGCTCGAGCTTCGGCAGCGTGATGCCGTTCGAGAGGTCACGCTCGATCAAGCCCTCGCGCGCGATCCAGCGCAGCCATGAGCGGATGGCCACCAGCGCGCGGGCTCGTGAGGCGGCGCTCTTGAGACGCGTCGCGAGGTGTCGCTGGTACGCGCGGAGGTCTTCGTGACGAAGCGCGTCGACGTCGAGCGAGTGACCGCTGGCGGCGAGGAAGCCGAGCAGCCTTCGGATCTCGGAGTCGTACGCGCGGACCGTGTTCGGGCTCCGGTTGGCTTCGAGCTGGAGCCATCCGAGGTATTCGTTGGCGGCGGCCTGCAGGTCGAGGGGCATGTCGAGGCCGGCCACATGATAGACCGCGTGTCGCGCTGTTAGCCTGGGCCTGTGACCCGTTCGCCCATCGTGCTCATCTTCGTGCTCTGCATTGCGGCGTGTGGCGGCTCGTCTTCGTCGCCCCAGGGTCCGACCGCAGCGACCGTGGCTGTGCAGCAGGGCGACGTGCCGCCCGGCATGATGAGGTGCGACCTCAGTGGCGACATCGACAACTTCCTCAACAAAGAGAAATCGGCGGACCCAGCCACGTATCAGTCGACCAAGACCGAGTGGGATGACGCGAAGTCGAGGGGTGCGACCGCCGCCTACACGGCTTTCTACACCGACAGCAGCTCCCACTGCGCGGGCATCACATCGAATGGCGGAGACCTCGGCTCCGCGACCTACAAGCTGGTGGTCAACTTTGTGATCCAGTTCAAGGACGAAACGAAAGCGGCGAAGGGCTACACGAGTGAGAAGGTTTTCAACTTCAGCGCCTCCCAACTGAAGGCAAGCGGCCAGCCGGTGGTGGAAGGCGAAAAGACGGGGCTGTCGGCCAACTCCATCACGCTTTCGCAGGCGATCGGGAATCAGACCTTCTACATCGCCGTGTGGCAGAACAAAGCGTTCATGGTCATCCTGGCCGTGCTCAACGTCGACGGTTCGGCGAGCAAGAAGATTGCCAGCTCGGAGAACAGCAGGATCAAGTAGCCGGCGCCGTCGACTCGGTTCCTTCCATATGAACCTGTCACACGGGCCACTAGAATGACGCGGCCGATCGCAAAGCACGCCAACGTTCCAGCCCGCCGTCGGCGCCGGCATGAATCGTCACTGCCGTTCCGCGCAGCGCTCGTCGTCGCGCTGGCGGCCACTTTCGCCTTTGCATTGCCGGTGATCTACGTGGCTTTTGTGCAGCACGTGAACCCCTCATCGCCGGCGCGCGTGGCGATGAGCGGCCTTGAAGCGGGCGCGTGCATGAGCTTTGAGCCGAACGGGAGAAGTTCTCGGGAGACGGTCTTCCTCGACCCCGGACATGGGGGGCTTGATCCCGGTGTTGTCGGCAGGGCAGGCGGGCAGCAGGTGCGGGAGAAGGACGTCACCCTGGCGGTAGCCACGCGATTGACCGCATTGCTGCATCGCGACGGCTATCGCGTCGTGATGTCGCGCACGAGTGATACTTCGGTGCACCAGCTGTCCGCGGATGACGCTGTCGGCGGGGCCCTGACTGCCTCGGCGGTGCACCGCGACCTCCTGGCGCGTGCGCTTTGCGCCAACGCCGCCTCAGCATCTGTGCTCGTGTCGATCCACTTCGACGCGTTCGACGATCCCTCGGTGGGCGGCACCGAGACGTTCTATGACGCGGCCCGGCCCTTCGCTTCCGAAAACCAGCGCCTGGCCCGCGATCTCCAGGCCTCGCTAGTCAGCGGGCTGGGCACGACGGATCGCGGCGCGTCGACGGATGAGCAGCTGACAGCTCCGCAGCTGACGGAGTCAGGCTCCGCCTACGGTCATCTGATCGAGCTCGGGCCGGCGGCGCCGGGTTGGGTGGAGACTCCCAGCCAGATGCCGGGCGCGTTGGTCGAGCCGCTCTTTCTTACCAACGCGGCCGAAGCGCAGCTGGCG
>DATEGC010000053.1:0-3854 GCA_035280285.1 Candidatus Dormiibacterota bacterium
AGGACGTTCGCCGCTTTCGAGCCGGCGCTCGACTACTGCGTCGTGAAGATCCCGAGGTGGCCGTTCGACAAATTCCCGGCCGGCGACCGACGACTCGGTACGCAGATGGCCTCGACCGGCGAGGTGATGGCGATCGAGCGAACCTTCGAGGCCGCCCTAACGAAGGCCATGCGCTCGCTCGAGCAAAAGCAGCCCGCGCAGTGGGAGCTGGGGCCTGAGACGATCGAGCAGCCGAATGACCGCCGCCTGTTCGCGCTGCTGAATGCGCTGCGCAACGGCGCCGACGCGGCGTCGCTGGCGGAGCGGAGCGGCATCGATCGCTGGTTCATCGACAGGCTGGCGGCGTTGACGCGGCTCGAGGCAGCGGGCGACGTGCGTGAGCTGCGGCGAGCCGGCTTCTCAGACTCGATGATCACTGCCCTGCGCGGCGAGGCGGTGGAGCCCGGCATGCCTACCTACAAGCTGGTCGACACCTGCGCCGGTGAGTTCGAGGCAGCGACTCCCTACTACTACTCGTGCTGGGAAGAGGAGACCGAGAGCCTGCCAGTTCACGGACAGACTGAAGTCGTCATCGGGTCCGGGCCGATTCGAATCGGCCAAGGCATCGAGTTCGACTACTGCTCGGTCCACGCCGCCTGGGCCCTGCGCGACGCCGGCGTGCGCGCCGTGCTCGTCAACTCCAACCCCGAGACGGTGTCCACCGATTTCGACACCTCAGACCGCCTGTACTTCGAGCCCCTCGACCTCGACGGGGCCCTGCACGTGGCCCAAACCGAGCACGCGTCAGGCGCGCTGGTGCAGTTCGGCGGCCAGACCGCGATCAACCTTGCCGAGCCGCTGCACGGCAGCGGGCTCGCGATCATGGGCTCGAGCGTCGAGGCGATCGATCTGGCTGAGGACCGTCGCGCGTTCGCGCGAGCGCTCGACGCGATCGGCATTCCGCAGCCGGTGGGCGGCACGACGACGACGGTTCATGAGGCCGAGGCCATCGCGGAACGGGCCGGGTACCCGGTCCTGGTGCGGCCTTCCTACGTGCTTGGCGGCCGGGCGATGGAGATCGTGCGTAACCGCGAGGAGTTGCGCCGCTACATGGTCTGGGCCATCGGGGCGATGCCGCGTGGCCAGGTGCTTGTCGATAAGTATCTGCAGGGCATGGAGGTCGAGGTCGACGCCATCTCCGACGGCGAGACGGTTGTCATTCCAGGTGTCATGCAGCACGTCGAGCGGGCGGGCGTTCACTCGGGCGATTCATACGCCGTCTACCCTGCGCAGGGTCTTGAACGCGACGAGCTGGACAGCATCGTCGATTACACGGTCCGCATCGCACGCCATCTGCGGCTGCGAGGGCTGGTCAACGTCCAGTACGTCGTGCATCGAGGCCACGTCTACGTGCTCGAGGTGAACCCGCGCGCGTCGCGTACAGTGCCGTTCCTGTCCAAGGTCACAGGCGTGCCGATGGTCAACATCGCGACCAATGTGATGCTCGGCCAGAAGCTCACCGCGATCGGGTGGTCGACAGGTCTCGTGCCCCCGCCGCGCGACCTGGTTGCGGTCAAGGCGCCTGTGTTTTCGATGAACAAGCTGCCCGCGGTCGACTCGTACCTGGGGCCCGAGATGAAGTCGACGGGCGAGGCCATCGGGATTGCGCGCAACGTCAACGAGGCCCTGCGCAAAGCATTCGCGGCGTCCGGGATGCACGTCGACCTCGGCAGCGCGGCACTCCTCACCATCGCCGACGCCGACAAACCGGAGCTCTTTCCGATCGTGTCGCGCCTTGTGCAGCTGGGCTGCAAGCTGGTCGCCACCGACGGCACGGCCAGAGCTCTGCGGGCCGCCGGATTCTCGCCACGCGTGGTGGCAAAGATCGGCGAGGCGGGGCCGACCGTGGTGGACGTCATCGTCCGCGGCGAGGTGCAGCTGGTCATCAACACGATGTCCAACGTCTATGAAGATCGCGGCGACGGGAACCCGGTCTTCAAGGACGGCTTCGAGATCCGGCGCGCGGCCGTCGAGCGGCGCATCCCGTGCCTCACTTCGCTTGACACGGCGACAGCGCTGCTCGAGTCGGCGGTCGCGGCGCCCGATGAGATGGAGGTCCGCACCATCGACGAGTGGAGGGTCGGTGTTCCTGCTTGACGCGCCGGTGACGGCGAAACGCCAGGTCGCGCAGGACATGTTCGTGATTGCGTTGCGCGCGCCTGAGATCGCGGCCACGGTGCGGGCAGGGCAGTTCGTGAACCTCGGCTGGTCGGGTGGGCCGCTGCTTCGGCGCCCGTTCTCCGTGTATCGCGCGGAAGGGGAGGACATCGAGGTCGTGCTGAAGGCGGTCGGGGTCGGGACCGCGCAGCTGCTGGAGATGGAGGACGGAGACCGCGTCAGCTGCCTCGGCCCGCTCGGCAGGGGTTTCGAGATCGCCGGCTCACGAGTCCTCTTGATCAGCGGCGGCCTTGGCGTTGCGCCCATGCCGCTGGCCGCCCGAGACGCGAGGAGTGTGGGTGCCCGCGTGACGTGGGTCCACGGCGCTCGCACAGGGGCTGAGCTCTGTTCAGAAGCCGACGGCGACGAGATCGTGTGGGCGACCGACGACGGGTCGCGGGGCTTTCACGGCACGGCGGTCGCCGCAGCCACCGATGCCGGCCTGGTTCTCGCTTGCGGACCGAACCGTATGCTTGCCGCCGTCGCCGAACGCTGGCCGGACGCCCAGGTCGCCGTCGAGACATACATGGGCTGCGGCACCGGGGTGTGCCTCGGCTGCGCGGTGCCGCTGGCGCGAGGCGGCTACGACCGGGCCTGCAAGGAAGGCCCTGTCTACACGGCCGCTGCTGTCAACTGGTCAATGCTCCCGGCGCATCTGCCTTACGTCGCATGACGCTCGACATGTCGGTCGCGATCGGCGACCTGAGGTTGCGCGGTCCGGTGCTGGCGGCATCGGGTACGTTCGGGTATGGCACGGAGGTGCCCCTGCTGGACCGCCGGGCGCTCGGCGGCATGGTCTCGAAAGGGATCTTCATTCGGCCACGCGAAGGCACCGCGCCACCGCGCATCGCCGAAACGCCGGCTGGGATGCTGAATGCGATCGGGCTTCAGGGACCCGGCGTCGAGGCACTGATCCGCGACTTCGCGCCGCAGTGGGCGGGGTGGGACTTCCCGGTCCTCGTCAACATCAACGGAGAGTCGGCGTCCGAGTACGGGGAGCTGGCGGCGCGGCTCGATGGGGTGCCTGGCGTTGCCGGATTCGAGATCAACATCTCGTGCCCAAACGTCGAGCAGGGCGGGCTTTACTTTGGCAACGACCCGCGCGCGGCGGCCGCCGTGACCGACGCGGTACGGCGGCGGACGAAGCTTCCGGTCTGGGTGAAGCTGACACCTATGGTCAGCGACATCGGAGTCATCGCCCGCGCGGTCGAGTCGGCGGGCGCCGATGCGCTATGCGCGATCAATACTTTCGTCGGCATGTCGATCGACCTCAACACCTACAGGCCTCGCCTGAGCTTCCGCACCGGCGGCCTGTCGGGGCCGGCCATCCGCCCGCTCGCCGTCCATCTCGCCCACCATGCGGCGCGTGCCGTGCGCATTCCGGTGATCGGCATTGGCGGCATCACGAGCGCGGAGGACGCGCTGGAGTTCGTGGTCGCAGGGTGTGTTGCGGTTCAGGTGGGCACGGCGACATTCGTCAATCCAAAGGCGATCGAGGAGGTGCACGACGGGCTGGCGTCGTTCCTCGAGTCACGTGGCTTCAAAACGCTCGCGGACTTGCCTCGGTATCTTCCTCGAGACTAAATGTCGACCGAGATACCGCCGTCACGCAAAGACTCGGAAGCCCTGCAGATCCTTGCCACCGAGCACTGGAGCCT
>DATEGC010000054.1:0-3409 GCA_035280285.1 Candidatus Dormiibacterota bacterium
GCCAACACTCGACTCACGCGTGGCGCTGGAGCTGCTCGAGCTGGCGCGAGTGGCGGCGCATACACAGGAGCGGCGGTTCGCTCCGCTTACCAGCTACCTGGCCGGCGTGGCGGCTGAGCGCCTACGCGCTGAGAAGCCCGACCTGGATGACGCCGCGGTGGCGGAGTTCATCAATGAGGTGCGGCAGAAGCTGGAGCGAGAGGTCCCCGGTCTCTAAGCGCGGTGGGATCAGGATCCCCCGCGGAACCCCCCTTTCCACACACCTTGTCTGGCGACGTCTGGTTGGCGCGTAGGGACGGCCGGAGTGAATCCGGCCTTCAGCTCCACCCGGTGTCTCTAAAAGCGCGGGGGGATCAGGATCCCCCCGCGGAACCCCCCTTTCCACACACCTTGTCTGGCGGCGTCTGGTTGGCGCGTAGGGACGGCCGGAGTGAATCCGGCCTTCAGCTCCACCCGGTGCTTCTAGCGGACGTTGATCACCGGCAGCTGCCGGAAGCTCTGCACCGAGACCCGCGCGGCCACAGCCTCCGCGACCTTGCGCAGGGCCTGGGCGCCCGCGCTTCCTGGCCGCGACACCACGACCGGCGCCCCGACGTCGCCTTCTTCGCGGATCGCACCCTCGAGTGGAACCGCGCCGAGGTAAGGCACGCCCAGGCGCTGCGCGGCGCGCTCTGCACGGCCGTGGTCGAAGATGAAGTGCTCCTTGCCACAGTCGTCACACACGAACCAGCTCATGTTCTCGACCAACCCAAGCGGCGGCACGTTGAGCCCCCTGAACATCTGGAGGGCCTTCAGCGCGATCTTCAACGCCGCCTCCTGCGGCGTGCAGACGACTGCAACGCCGGTCAAGGGCACCGCCTGCGCCAGCGTGAGCGACGCGTCACCGGTGCCCGGTGGCAGGTCGACGACCAGGTAATCGAGCTCACCCCACCGCACGTCGGTCAACATCTGCTCGATGGCGCGCGCGACCAGGGGGCCACGCCAGACCATCGCCTTGTCGGCCCCCGCGAGCAGGCCGATCGAGATCATCTTCATCCCGTACGCCTCGAGCGGAACGAGCTTCTGGCCGATGAGCTGCGGCTGATCGGTCACGCCGAGCATCCCCGGCACCGATGGTCCGTAGATGTCGGCGTCCAGGATGCCCACCGCAGCGCCCGACAGCCCCAGCGACGCGGCCAGGTTGACCGCGACGGTCGACTTGCCTACGCCACCCTTGCCCGACCCGACGGCGATCACATGCTTGACGCCCGGAATCGCAGGCTCGTGACCGCGGCCGTTGAACGGCACGCGGACGTTGGCGGTCATCTTCAGATCGACTGCGGTGACGCCCGGGATGTCGCTGACGAGCTGCCGGGCGAGGGTCTGAAAACGGTCGCGGACAGGACACGCCGGCGTGGTCAACTCGAACGTGAAGCTGACCTTCCCCGCCTCCGTGACGGCGAGGTCTTTTATCATCCCCAGGCTGACCACGTCGCGGCCGAGGTCCGGGTCTTTGATCGCGGACAGGACGGTGAGTATGTCTTCCTTACTGGGCACTGAAGATCACCGCGGCCCGCAGCGCGAGTACCCCTATCAGCACGAGGACCGAGACGACCACGGTATCGATCCTGATGCCGGCCACGGTCGCCGATCCACCGCCCGCGGCCTGGATGCGAAGCCGTTCCCGCGCTACGACCAGGGAGCCGGCCACCCCGACCAGGGCCAGCACCCACAGCGGCGCCCAGGGCAGCTCTCGAGCGACGGCGCCCGCGGCGCCGATGGTGGCAAAGAAAACGATGATGAGCGCCAACTCCAGGACTGAGAAGTAGCCGTCCGCCTGATGCAGGCGGCCAAGGCTGTAGCTCGGGTCCGGGCGGTTGCGGATCAAAAGAGCGATGAGTGCAGCCGAGCCGCTCAACCCAGATGCCAGGAAGAGGCCGCCAAGCGTCGGTGTGTCACTCCAGACCGGTTGATTGCTGACACTGATCAGGACGCCGGTATAGGACGCGATGTAGATCGCGACCACCGAGCCCACGACGTTGAAGACACGATTCAGCGGCAGCGGCACGAAGGGCTTGCCGCGTCTCACGCTGATCCATGCATCCAGAAAAGACACCGCGACGAAGAACCCGAACACGAGGAGAGCCCAGGCGCCGACGGACATCGGCGACCAGTACTTGAAGCTGAGGCTCGGGCCGCCGGGCGTGACATTGACCAGCATGTGCCAGAACTTCGTCCAGCTCGCGCCGAGGTCGGCGGTCAGGAAGATCGGACAGACAACGGTGGCGGGAGCGCTGATCAGAAATCCAATTCGGGCCGCCGGCTCGTCTCGTGGATCGCCGGACAGGCGCAGCAAAGTAGCAATCAGGTACGTTCCCCCGGCGATGCCTGCGAAGAAGAAGTAGAGAAGAACCCACCCGAGCCACTCGGGGGCTCGGACGAAGTGCTCGGCCAGCAGAATCATCGGGCCGGCATGTCCGGCGAGGCGTCCTGCGGGCTCTCCGCGCGCCGCCTGAACGCCACGAGTCCTCCCACGATCGCCAGCAGTGCGGTCAGCCCGGCGCCGAGATATCCGCCGAAGTCGTTGCGGCTGGGCAGCTTGGCGTTGTCCGCGTTGGGCAGTCCATACGTCTCGGGCTTGTCCATCAACAGGAAGAAGGCGTTCAGTCCGCCGTAGACAGATTCATCACGGCCGTACAGCTGGGCCTGCGTCACACCCTGTGTGTGCAGTGTCGCGAGCCGCACGTCGGCCTTCTGCTGCAGGTCGGCCAGCGGACCGAACTGGATGGACTGAGTCGGGCACGCCTTCGCGCACGCCGGCTCGAGCCCACCCTGCAGGCGGTCGTAGCACAGCGTGCACTTGTGCGCGGTGCCCGTCTGCGCATTCATGCCGATGACTCCATATGGACACGCGGCGACGCAGTTGCGGCAGCCGTTGCAAACGTCTTGCTGAATGAAGACGGTATTGAACTCGGTGCGAATGATCGCCCCGGTCGGGCACACCTCCATGCAGCTCGCCTGCTTGCAGTGCTTGCAGACGTCCGACATCATCAGCCACGCCGTGCCGTTGCCGGCGGTGGCCCCAGCTTGATCCGGCACATGCTCGACGAACTTCACATGGCGCCAGTTCTGCGCGTCCAGGTCACCTGTGTTGTCGAAGCTGTCGGCCAGGAAGTTCGGGCTGTTGCCTTCCAGCTGGTTCCACTCCTTGCACGCGACCTCGCACGCCTTGCAGCCGATGCAGACGCTGGTATCGGTGAAGAAGCCGTACGACTCGCCGGCCTTGATCTCGACAGCCATGGTCAGAAGCCCATCAGGTTGGTGGTGATCTTCGAGTAGCCGCGCTCGCGGGCGACGAGATCGAGAGGAATGGCAGCCATCTCGTCGACGACCGGCACAGCGGCCGCATCGATCGCCAGGTCGACGTTCA
>DATEGC010000055.1:0-14942 GCA_035280285.1 Candidatus Dormiibacterota bacterium
CAGCGCACCCTCCGCGTCCGCGACCTCCACCACGTCCGCGATCTGCTGCTGCACGTAGGCGTCGCGGCCGGAGACGAGGGCCCCGATGTCGATCACCATGTCAAGCTCGCGAGCGCCGTTCTGCAGCGCCAGCCGCGCCTCGAACACCTTCGTCTCGGTGCGCGAGCTGCCATGGGGGAACCCGATCACGGTTCCCACCGCGACGTTGGTGCCCGCGAGGAGATCTCGTGCATGCTCCACGTCACGCGGCCGCACGCACACCGACGCCACGTCATAGCGCGCGGCCAGGCGGCATCCGTCGTCGATGAACGCATCGTCCAGCTCTGGCTTGAGGAGCGAGTGGTCGATCGTCTTGGCGACTTCCGTGTACGTCAGCCGATCGAAGAATTCAGTCATTCCACCTCCTCACTCGACGACGAAATCGACATCCAGGGCGTAGCGGTCCGCCGGATAGCGAGACTCGGTGAACTCCAGGGGCCTCCCCAGGTCGTCGGCAATGACACGCCGCTCGACCAGCATGGGATCGCCTCGGCGCAGCTTCAGCCAGCGCGCGTCATCGGCACTTGCCGCCTCGGCGGCGATGGTGGCGCGCCCTTTCGTGGGCGGGAATCCGGCCCGCACCAGCACGGTGTGCAGCGACTCTTTTTCCAGCGACGCCGCCAGCACCGCCTCCGCGGTACGGCGGTTGAGCCGGGCTGACTCGATCGCGATTGGCTTGCCGTCGGCGAGCCTGAGCCGCTTCAGCCACAACACCTTCTCGCCGTCTTTGAGCGCGAGGCGTGCGGCCTCCTCGCGGGTTGGGGGGCGCAGGGCGCGGCCGAGGATGCGCGAGGTCGGGACGCGGCCCTGGCGTCTCATCTCGTTCGAGAAGCTGAGCAGCCTGTTGGCGCGGCGGTGGGTCGGCGGATCGGCGACGAACGTGCCTCGGCCTCTAGCCCGCAGCAGCAATCCTTCCTGGACCAGGCGATTCATGGCGTGGCGCGCCGTCATCCGGCTCACGCCGAACTCCTGGCACAGCTCGGCGTCGGAGGGCAGCTCAGCTCCAGGACTCAGCTTGGCCAGCCGCTGCCGCATCGCCCGCTCGATCTCGCGGTAGCGAGGCGTGAAGGTGTCGTCGCGAGATACATCCGCGAGCGCCATGCGGCTAAATGTATAGCTATCTAGACAAAATGCAAGTCCGACGCTCGGGGCTCCGCCCCGAAAAGTGCCGCACCGATGCCGCCGGCCCACACGCCGAGCTCAGTGCGCGCGACCTTCACGCGCTCCACATCCGAGACATGCACGCGGGAGACGAGCTCCTTTCGCAACGGCTCGAGCAGCAGGTCTCCTGCCGCCGCCACCCCGCCGCCAACGACCACGCGGTCCACGCTCAGCAGGACCACGACGTTGGCAGCGCCGATGCCGAGGTAGCGGCCCGCGTCGATCAGGCCTTCCTGCGCGCGCAGGTCACCCGCCCGCGCCGCGGCGACAGCCTCCTCCGCAGTCGGCTGGCCGCAAGCCGCGGCGATCGCGTCCGCGCGCGCCACAGCTTCGAGGCATCCCTTGTTGCCGCAGTTGCAGCGCGGCCCGTCGGGGAGGATCGTCTGGTGTCCGAACTCACCGGCGCTGCCGCTGTGCCCGAGGTACAGCCGGCCACCAAGGATCAGGCCTCCGCCCACCCCCGTGCCGAGCGTGATCCCAAGCATCGAGGTCGCGCCGCGACCGGCGCCGAGGCGGTGCTCGGCGAGCGTGAAGGCGCGGGCGTCGTTGACCAGGCCGACCGGCATCGCCAGCGCCTCGGTCATCTGGGCGATCACCGGCACGCCGTCCCACTTGCCCGGGATGTTCGGAATCAGGCGCGTGATGCCCGCATCGGGGTCGATGAATCCGGGCATTCCGAGTCCGATCGTGTCGATGCGCTCGTGGTCGCGTATCACCGTCCGCGCCACCTCGATCAGCTGGCGCACGACGCTGCGCTCGCCCTCGCTGGTGTCGGTCGGCACGCGGTCCGTCTTCATCAGGCGCGGCTGAGCGCCGCCGTCAACAACCGCCCACTTCAGATTTGTGCCGCCGAGGTCGAGGCCAAGGTGGAGGGACATCGGCATTTATAGTGCGTCATCACTCGATGAGCGAGATCGTTACCGTCCTGGGCCCGATCGACCCGGCGAAGCTAGGAATGACGGACGCACACGAGCACCTCTTTCTGCGCAGCCCTGCGCTCCCGGGTCAGGAGTTCGATGACGTCAATCGGGCCATCGAAGAGGTGCGCGACGCCGTGCGCGGCGGCCTGCGGACGATCGTCGAGGTGACACCGATTGGCCTCGGACGCCGTCCGGCAGGCATGCGTGAGGTGGCGAAGCGAACGCGCGTGAACATCGTGGCCGCGACCGGCTATCACCGCGATGCGCACTACCCAGGCGACCACTGGGTGCGCGAGGCAAGCCTCGAGCTGCTGACCCAGCGCATCCTCACCGATCTGCGGGAAGGTATGCATCCCGACGACTGGCACACCGACACGCCCCTCGATGCGGCGCGGGCGGGCGTGATCAAAGCCGGGGCTTCATATCAGCGCATCAGCCCGCTCGAGAAAGAGCGACTCCTGGCGGCGGCGGTGGGCAGCAAGCAGACCGGCGCACCCATCCTCATCCACACCGAGATCGGCACGTGCGGGCACGAGATCGTCGACCTGCTGACGCACGAGGGCGTCCGGGCTGACCGCATCATCCTCGCCCACCTCGACCGCAATCCAGACGTGGAGCTGCATCGCGAACTGGCGGCGCGAGGCGTATGGCTCGAGTACGACACGCCTGGCCGGATCAAGTACCGCCCCGACAGCCAGCTGCTTGACCTCGTCGAGGCAATGCTCGAAACGGGACACCACGGCGCGGTCATGCTCGGCCTCGACCTCGGGCAGCGCGACTACTTTCGCGCGTATGGCGGAGGGCCCGGCCTTACCTACTTGCTAGGGACGTTTGCGCCCCGGCTCCGCAAGCGGATCGGCGACGAGCCGACCACCAGGATCCTCGTCGATAATCCGGCGAAGGCGTTTGCGTGGCACAACGATGCGCCGCCGGTTTGACGTCGTAGTCGTCGGCGCGGGGTCGGCTGGCAGCAGCGCCGCGATCAGCGCGGCCCGCCTCGGCGCACACACTCTACTGCTGGACAAACTGCCTTTTCTCGGCGGCACATCGACCGCAGTGCTCGACACCTTCTACGCGTTCTACACGCCTGGGCAGTGGCCGCGCCGCGTCGTCGGGGGCGTGGGATGGGAGGTCGCCGAACGGCTGAAATCGATGGGCATGGCATTCGAACGCCCGAACACGTACGGCGCCGGCACAGGCATCACGTACGACCCCGAGGTCCTCAAGGGGCTGTGGGAGGAGTTGGCCGAGGAGGCAAAGGTCGAGGTGCTGCTGCACACATGGATGACAGGGGTGGAGGTGCGCAGCGAGCGTGCCGTGGCGATTCGCCTCTGGAACAAAGGCGGTGAGTCGCACGTCGAGGCGGACGCGCTTGTGGACGCGTCGGGCGACGCAGACGTGTGCGCGATGGCGGGCGTGGCTTACGACGACGCGAAATCGACGCCCAACCTGCAGTCGGTGTCCACGATCTTCCGCGTCGCCAATGTGAACGTCGAGAAGGCGTCGGCCTTGCCCAAGGCCGAGCTGTGGGCGATGATGAGGCGCGGCGCGGAATCTGGCGAGTACACACTGCCGCGGCTCGAGGGTTCCTGGCATCGAACTCCACATCTTGGCGTTGTCACCGTGCACATGACGCGGATCCCCAACGTCGACGCGACGGACCCAGAGCAGCTGACGCACGCGGAGATCGAAGGCAGGCGCCAGGTGCGCGAGTACCACCGGTTCCTACGCGACCGGGTGCCGGGTTTCGAGCGGTCGGTGCTGGTGGCGACAAGCCCAGCGATCGGCGTGCGGGAGAGCCGGCGCGTGATCGGCGACTACCGCCTGACGCGCGATGACGTTTTGCACGCCCGCCGCTTCGAAGATGAGGTCGCGCTGTGCGGAGCGCCGATCGAAGAGCACGCCGCCGGCGCGGACACCAGGTGGACGTACGTGCCCGACGGCGGCGTCTATGGAATTCCCTACCGATGCCTCCTGCCCGCCGGCACAGAGGGGCTGCTCGTGGCGGGGCGCTGCTTCTCGGCCACTCACGACGCCCACGCCTCGGCGCGCTCGATGGCGACCTGCATGGCCATGGGCCAGGCGGCGGGCACGGCAGCTGCGGTTTCCGTGGCGTCGAAGACCACGCCGCGCTCGCTGCCCGCGAGCTTGCTGCGCGATTGCCTCCTCGAGGGGGGCGTGCTGCTCGACGCCGTGGTCGACTAGCGCACGATCTCGACCAGCATCACCCAGGCGCCGATGATCGCGGCGACCATCGCCGCCACCATCGCCGGCACAACCCAGTAAAGACCACCGCCGCTGTGCGCCAGCAGGCTGATGCCTCCCACGATCAGGAGGATCGGGCCGACCTGGGCTCCGATCACGCGCATCGCGAACATGAGCCGGGTCACCCGCAGAAGGCGGCGCGGGGCGCGGATGTGGATGTAGGTCAAGAGGACCGCAGCCCCCAGGGCCACGCTCAGGATCTCGCTCGCCACGGAGCCGGTCGGCTGCCCGGGCATCAACAGCAGGGTCGACACGATGAGAACGGAGATCAGCAGAATCAGGACCTCGATCGCCCGGCCAATCAAGCCCGGACCTTTGATGACCTGGCTCAGGTTGATGGAGAGGGCGACGAACAGCAGGCCTGTCAGCGCGGCGGAGGAGCTCGAGATCGCGGTGAAGGCGCCGGCCCAGTTGGTGGTCGAGTAAGCGTCCATCTCAGATAGCGAATTCTGGGACCGATCACGACCGACGGCAGGTCGACGCCGCCTGGCGAGACGCTTACCAATTGGTTAACAGAACTACCCACTCGATAACTAAAACTACCCAACAGACGCATGGAGGGGGTTCGTAGCTTCCTTACGATCGATCCCGCAAGCGAGGGTCGGGGTGCGACATAGCGGCGCTACCGGGATCGAGGGCAAGTCCGCCCTGAAATGGCTTAAGCCGACGCTGCTCATCTCGGGTATTGCTGCTGTCGGCGCGCTGTTCATAGCGGCTGCTCCGGCCGCGGCGCGGGTCGCCGATGACCTGCCTCTGCCGAGCCCGAGCGTGCCGGTCTCCACCCCAAGCCTCCCTCCCGTCAATCCGCCCACCCTCCCGCCTCCGCCTACGGTGCCGGCGATCTCACCCCCGGTGCTCCCAACCGCGACCCCGAGCCTGCCCGTGCCAACCCCGAGCCTGCCAGTGACACTGGGCACGCCATCACCAACTCCCGGATCAAATCCGGGTAGCCCGCCCTCGCCCAGCGCCTCGCCGGTTGCCGGCGGGCGCGGCACGGGCAGCTCCGGAACAGGCACCGGCGGCTCGGGCGGAAGCGGTGGACCAGGGGGCGGCATTCAGATCCCGTTCACCCCGATCGTCATCTCCTCGCCGCTGGATGCTGCCCTTTTGGGGGCGTTCGCCGTCCTGCCGCTCCTGTTCAGCCTCTGGATGCTCCTGTTCGGCCGAACCTGGAGGGAAGCGCGGCGCTCCCGCGACGCCCAGGTCAGGCTGGCCATCGCCCATGACCTGGGGTTGAGCCCGCGCGAGCTCGTCTCGGTCACTCCCAAAGGACTCTTCAAGCTCCGGGAGCAGGCGGCGTTTGACGAGCTGACCGGCGTCCTGCGGCGAGCGGCTGGGATCTACACCCTTGATCGCGAGATCCACCGGGCTCGCCGCCAGAAGAGCCCGCTGGCGGTCGCGTTCATCGACGTCGACGGGCTGAAGCAGGCGAACGACTCGCGCGGCCACAAAGCTGGCGACGAGATGCTCAAAGATCTGGCCGGAACCCTCAAGTCAGGCTTCCGCGGCCAGGACCTGGTCATGCGCTACGGCGGCGACGAATTCGTCTGCATCCTGCCCGACACCGTCGCCGATGCCGCCCGAGCGAAATTGAGCTGGATCCAGACAGAGGCCGAAAAGGTTGGCATCCGCTTCAGCGTCGGTGTCGCCCAGCTCGAGCGGACTGACGACGTGGTGAGCCTGCTCGGCCGCGCCGACACCGAGATGTACGCCGTCAAGTCGAGGCGCGGCGTGATCCGCGACCTGCGCCTGGGAGTCGTGGGCAAACCGCGGAGGGAGACAGCCTAAAAATTCATTTATTAGGGACTTGACAAAACTGCTCCTTTAGGGTTTAGTGGGTCACAACCCGACAAACCGGAGGTACAGAGATGTTAAGGCCCACCGCGACAGCGATCGTCCTCGCCACGATGATCGCCATTGGCGCCGCTCAGGTTTCGGCAGCGTCGAATCCCAGCCCGCCGCCTGGGGCCGTGACCCTGCAGCCGACGACGGTCTCCGCCGGCAATCCCGCGCAGCAGGGCGCCTCAGCCAGCGTGTCGACGGGCACATCCCAGGCCGGCTCTGACGGCCAGAACGCAGGCGCCTCGCACTGTGGAGTCGCCGGCAGCGTCGGCGGCCAGGGCGGCTCGGCCCAACCCACTTCGGTCGGCACCGGTGGCACCTCGACGCCTTCCTGCGCCGGCGCCGCTTCGAGCGGCCAGAACGCCGGATCAGGCCAGAGCGCATACGGCAATCGGTCGTCCACGACCGGCGGTGCGAGCACCGCCGGCGCCGGCTCACCTGGCGCCTTCGGAGACAACGACAGCCGGGCGAATCTCAACCGCATCTTCGACAGCGGCTACTTCCTCAACGGCTCGGCGAACGAAGGTCCTGGCCTGCTGGCCATCGCCGCCCTGCTGGGTCTCCTGCTCCTGCTCGCCCTGTTCTTCCTCGTGCTCGGCGTGGCGATCGGACGCCGCCGCCAGCAGCGAGCAGCGGCCACGGCATAAATTGCCTTCCCCCCTGTCTGACCCAGACCGGCCCACCCCCGCCGGTCTGGGGCTTTTTCAGCCGCGCGAAAGCCCCCCGAATGAGCTCCTGCTGAGCATGGCGCCAGACATGGAACGCGCCCTCGGGGCGCTTCGCGACTTCACCCGACGCGACATCCTGCTGCGCTTCTATGCTGACCGGAAGGCGCGCAGCGTCGACGACGTCGCGCACGACGCGGGCATCCATCGCTCCGTCGCTTTCGACCACCTCGAGAGGCTGGTGGCGCTCGGCTATCTCGAGGCGGAGCGGAGGCGCGGCTTGCCCGGGAAGCCGGCCAAGATCTACCGCCTCACCGCCGGCCCGCTGCAGATCAGCCACCCGATGCGGCGCTACGACATCCTCGCTGAGGCGCTGGCGCGCTCCTACGAAGAGATGGGCGAGGCGGGCAAGCGCGCCATCAAGCATGTCGGCCGCGCCCTCGGCCGCGGCCTGGCGGTGCCAGCAGGCTCATCTCTCGCGGGGGCCCTGGAACCGCTGATCGAGATGGGCGGCGAGTACGAGGAGAAGCCCGGCGGTCGCATCGCCTGCGTGAATTGTCTGTTCGCCGAGGTTTGCCGGCGTGCGCCCAGCATCTGCCTGTTCCACGCGGGGATCCTGGAAGGGCTGACCGGCCGCAACGTGGAACCTCTTGGGTTTCGCGATCAGACAGGTTGCGCCTACCTGCTGGACGAGCGATGACGTTGCACTCCGGCTCCGCGATCGGTCCCTACATGCTGATGGAACGAATCGGGCGCGGCGGCATGGCCACCGTCTATCGCGCATACCAACCTGCGCTCGACCGCGATGTGGCGATCAAGGTCCTGCCCGAGTACTTCGCGGAGGACGCGACCTATCGCGAGCGCTTCCAGCACGAGGCGCAAGCGATCGCTCGTTTCAGACATCAGAACATCCTCGAGGTGTTCGATTTCGGAGTCGAGGACGGAACTGCCTACATTGTCATGGAGCTCGTCGAAGGCGGCACGCTGGCGGAGCAACTCGGCCGCCGCCCAATGGAGCTCAAGACCGCGCTCGCGCTTCTCCTACCTCTGGGGTCTGCCGTCGATTACGCACACTCGAAAGGAATCCTGCACCGTGACATCAAGCCAAGCAACATCCTGCTGCGCAAGGACGGCACCCCAGTGCTTGCTGACTTCGGCCTGGCACAGCTGGCCGGGGCCGTGCGCAGGCTCACCGCCGTCGGCAGCGTGATGGGGACGCCGGAGTACATGTCGCCGGAACAGGCGAGTGATCAACCGCTGGGTCCGGCATCCGATTTGTACTCGCTCGCCGTGGTCGCATACGAGATGCTGACCGGCCGGGTTCCATTCGAGGCGAACACGCCTGCCGCGGTGCTCCTCTCGCACATAACGCGGCCCATGCCAGCGCCTCGGGAGCTGAAGGGCGAGCTGTTGGCCCACGTCGAGGACGTCTTGCGCCGCGCTCTGGCCAAGAATCCGAACGAACGATTTCCCGACGCCGCAAGCCTCGTGACTGCGCTGCGCCCCGCGGCGTGGCCTGGCACCGCCGGCGACGAATCACGGTCGATGTCCGCTCCGGCGCCGAAGCGGTCCGGCCGGCGCATCCCGGTGGTGCTCGTCGTCGACGACGCGGCCCCAAACCGTGAGCTGATCAAGGCGTGCCTCGGCGGGATCGATTGTGAGGTGCACACGGCGGAGGACGGGCCGACGGCCCTGGTCCTGGTCCAGCAGTCGCCGCCTGATCTCGTCCTGCTCGACGTGCAGATGCCGGATATGGATGGGTACGAGGTGTGCGAGCGTATCAAGGCCGGGCCCAAGGGCAGCCTGCTTCCAGTCGTCATGATCACGGCGCTTGACTCGTCGACCGACCGGGTCCGCGCGCTTGCGTCGGGGGCCGACGACTACATGTCGAAGCCTGTCGATCGGGTCGAGTTGGTCGCCCGCGTTCGTTCCGCCTTGAGGCTGAAGGGCGTCTACGACTCGCTGGACAGCGCAGAGCAGGTCATCTACGCACTGGCGGCGGCCGTGGAAGCGAAGGACCCCTTCACGGAGGCCCACACGCAGAGGGTGGCCGAGTCCGCACGGCGGCTCGGCGCCCGCATGGGCCTGCCGCAGGAGGACCTGGAGGCGCTCTATCGCGGAGGCATCATCCACGACATCGGCAAGATCGGGGTTCCGGACGAGATCTTGCTCAAGCCTGGTGCGCTCGATCCGGAGGAGAAAACCCGGATGCACATGCACCCTCTGATCGGCGAGAACATAGTCGCCCCGCTGCAGACCGGCGCCAACCTCCTGCCGATGATCCGCCATCACCACGAGCACTACGACGGCACCGGATACCCCGACCAGCTCGCGGGCGATCAGATCCCGCTGCTGGCGCGAATCGTCTCGGTATGCGACGCGTATGACGCGCTGACCAGCGACCGGCCTTACCGCGAGGGCCAGCCCCTCGAGGAAGCACTCGCAGTCCTGCGCCGCGGAGCGGGCGGTCAATGGGATCCGCAGATCGTGCAGCTGATGGTCGACGAGGTTAGGCGACCGGTTGAACGCGTCAGGCGGGCGATGGCCCAATGAGCGGCAGACGGATTCTCATCGTCGACGACGACCCGGCGAGCTGCGAGCTTGTCGCCTATTTCCTCAAGTGGCTCGGCTACCGGGTGGCGACCGCGGCCGATGGCTCCCGGGCCTTGAACATGGACCTCGAGGATGACATTGAGCTCGTGATCCTGGACGCGCACATGGACGTGTATGACGGAGTGGAGGTACTTGAGAGGCTGCGCGAGAAGCCTTTCGTCAGGCGCATCAAGTTTCTCGCCTTGTCGGCGGACGAATCATTGAGCCTGCGCGAGGAGGTCGAGGCGGCGGGGATAGACGGATTCCTGACCAAGCCCGTCGATCTGACCGCGCTACGCGAGGTGGTGACGCGCTTGATACCCGGCGACGCGCAGGGCGAATCCCACCTGTTGCGCATGCTGCGCCACCAGGGCCTGGAACACCTCTTCGACTCGGCTTCGCCCGACCCGAGAGCAAACCTCGAGCGGAACTAGCCCATCCGTTTCCAGCAGTCGCGAATCCCGACCGAATACGGCCGCATCTCGCGTAGGCGCGGCCGACGTGGCGCGCCGAGGGTTGCATCTCGCACGACCTCGTCGAGATCGTGCGCGCGGAGATCGCAGACCGCCTGTCGGCCGCCGCCGAATATAGGCGGCTCGGCGGGGTCGATGACCGAGTCGATTGCTAGCTGAAGTCGCGGGGCTGGAGTCGCATCTGGGCGAGGTATAGGGCTGTCGATTTCGACCGCTTCGGTTCGTCGTAGCTGGTGAACCCGGAAATCACCGGACAGCTCTCAATGGAGGTTTGGTCATGGCGGATCAGGTCGTGCATTTCGAGGTCACGGGCAAGGACGGGAAGGCGCTCCAGCGTTTCTACGCCGAGGTATTCGGCTGGAAGATCGACACCAACAACCCAGGCGGCTACGGCATGGTGCGGGACGAAGAGCAGAAGCTGACAGGCGGCATCGGGGCCGCGCCGCAGGGGTCGCCCGGCGGCGTCACCTTCTACGTGCACACCAGTGACGCAAAGGCGGCCCTGGCGAAGATCGAGAAGCTGGGCGGCAAGGTGGTCATGCCGCTCACCCAGGTCGCGCCCGAGACGACCATCGCCCTTTTCGCAGACCCGGAGGGTCACGTCATCGGCTTGATGTAGGCTCCCCAACCCAGGCCCGGCCCTACGCGGGCCGGGCTTCCGACCACCTGTCAAGCGGCGCCTGTCAAGCCCGAGCCTTCCACGTCGGCTGGGTGAGAACGGCCCCCACCACCCCGCCTGAGTTGACACGGTTGTCAAGTCAGCCGACACTCCCGCTATCACTTTCAGGGAGGTGCGCTGATGCGCAAGTTGCTTGGTTTGGCGATCGCTCTGTTGGCGTTGGCCGCGGCGACGTTGCCGGCTCTCGCGGATACGATCGGGCCGACACCGTAACTGTTTTCGTTAAGCGAATTGTCGAGTATGGCGGTATGCTCACCGCCATGCTCGGCAGCAAATATCGTGGCCGGCGCAAGGGAATCCGAATTCGGGAGGGCTCCGTCCGTGAAGCCAGGCTGGAGGCGGGACTGAGCCTCGCCGATATCGCCGGCAGCGAGCTGAGCCGCACGGCGATCCACCTCATCGAGCACGGCCGCGTCAACCCATCGCTCGAAACACTGCAGCTGATCGCGCGCCAGACCAGTAAGCCCGTGGCCTACTTCCTGCCGCCCAGCAACGTGGCAGGCCTGTCGCCCGATCAACCCCGCCTGCAGGAGATCGAACGTCTGACTCTGGCCCGTGATTTCGAGTCTGTGCTAGCGGCAGGCGTACCTCTTCTCGAAAGGCGGTGGACCAAAGGCGACGCAGCGCTTCTCAACTTCTTCGTCGGCCAGGCGTACTGCCGCCTGGTCCAGCCGGATGAAGCGCTCGAGCACCTCCGAACCGCGCGCAGGACGTTCGAGGCCCTCGGCGACGAGTGGCTGGCCGTCGAGGCGCTGGACTGGGAGGCTGCGGCGCTGGGTCTCCTCGAAAGCCCTGACGCCCTAACCCTCGCGAATGACGCGCTCGAGCGGTGCCGCAAGCTGAATCCGAAGCCGCCGCAGACCGAGGCGCGAATCCTGGGCCACATCGCAAACCTGCACGTAGTTCGACAGTCTTGGGCGGACGCGATGCGCTTTTACGAGGCCGCGGTCGAGGCCGCCGGCAAGATCAAAGACTTGCTCCAGCAGGCCAAGATGCACCATGGGCTTGCAAACGCGTACAAGCGCATCGGCCAGCCGGCGCGGGCTCGCCAGCACTTCGATCGGGCGCTGGCTCTATACGCACTGGAGTCCGACTTGAGCGCGGTGTACCGCGTCGAGAACGACCTCGGCGATCTCCTGTTGCAGGAAGGTCAGCTCGACGCGGCGGAAGAGCATCTGACCCGAGCCCTCGCCGGCTGCACCGAGCTGCATATCGACCGTCGTGGGCGTGGTTTTGTCCTCAACGGTTTGGGTGAGCTCTACACCCGGCGGGGTCAGCTGGACCGGGCGAAGCAACTCCTTTCGGAAGCAATCGAGTCAGGGGAGGCGAGCGGCGAAAAGCTCGTGGTGGCAGGTGCCCAAATCCTTTCGGGTCAGGTTCAGGAGCAACTGGGCAATTCGGAGGCCGCGGACATTGCATTCACAACGGCGCTCGGCATCCTAACGGGACTCGACATGCCGGACAGGCTGCGTGACGCTCATATGGGCTACGCCGAGATCCTGGACGCCCGCGGCGACCTACGCGCCGCGGCCGAGCACTGGAGGATGGCCGCGGAGATATCGAGGTCGTGGTCGACGGGTGCCAGACGTCCGGCTACGCGTGATATGCGGACGGCGGACCGGGTGGCAGGTACGGCGTAGGATCCACCGGTCGCTGACCGATCCGCAGCTCGAAGTGCAGGTGCGCTCCGGTCGAGTTTCCGGTCGAACCCTCGAGTCCGACCGCCGTGCCCTGGGTCACGGTTTGTCCCGCGTGCACGAGCGAAGTGGACAGGTGACCGTACAGGGTATCGAGCCCACCCGAGTGGGCGATCACGACGTAGTTGCCGTACCCGGTGCTCGATGTCCCTACTAGCGCGACCACCCCATCATCGGCCGCGTAAACAGGCGAGCCGAATGGCGCGACCAGGTCGATCCCGGTGTGAAAGTGCGAGTAGCCGGCGTAGGGAGGTTCGAACCAGTAGGTGGTCGGCCCGAAACGCTGTGAGATCTGGGCTGTGGGCTCCGGCCAGATGAAGCGGTACTGCGTCGAATGGCCGGCGCTCGTTGGAATCTGGCCCACATTGTTGGACTGCAGCCACAGCTGAAGCTGCGCCCAGACCGCCTGCATGGCCGCGGCGATGATTGCGTCCTGCTGCTGCTGCAGCATCTCGGTCACTGCCTGCGCCAGCTGCGCTGACTGCGTGTTGAGGCGCGAGATCTCGTAGCGGGTCTGATCGATTTTCACCTGGAGGTCTTCCACGGCCTTCTGCTGCTGGGCCTGGAGTGCCTGCAGCTGGGCGAGCTGGGAGTGGAGCAGTGCACGCAGCTTGACCTGCTCGTCACGCGCCGCCTGTTCGTGCTCGCGTTCCGCCGTGAGCGCCAGGAGATCCACGTGCAGCGAGGATTTGAGCTCGGCCGCGCGTGAGCCGGCCACGTTCAGGTCAGAGATCCGCGTGAGCAGATCGGCAAGACTCTGCGACTCGGCGAGCACGACCAGGACCGACTCGGGTGAGACGTATGCCGCACGCGCCAGCTGCCTCAGCTGGGCGCGCTCAGCTTCGATCCTGCGCCCGAGAATCGCCTCGTGGCGCTGCGCTTCGGCGATCTGAGCTTCCAGGTCGGCGATCCTCTCGTTGGCCGCGTTGACCTTGGCCTGGATCTCCTGCTGCTGCACAGCGTTGTCCTGCAGGGATTGCCGCAACTGCTGCTGAGCCGCGATCGCGTCGGCGAGGTTGCTGCCGAGCTGCGCGCGGATCTGGTCGATGACCGCGAGCTGCTGCTGGGGATCGGCCGGCGTCGTGTCTGCCGAGACCGCGGCCTGGTCCGCTCCGAGGACAACGAAAGCCACTGCGATGGCGCAGAGAAGCCTCTTCACGATTCCATATGCCTCCGCAGGCTGACCAGCGAAGACCCCGAGCCGAGGCCGAGGCCGACCAGGAGTACAGCCGTCGCAGCGACGGCCGCCACGGCGATCGTGACCCCTGGCGCAAATTGCGTGAAGGAGCCTGACCCCGTCTCGATGCCTGCCATTGCCAGCCCGAAAGTGATGAGGCCGGCGATCACCCCGGCCAGCGCACCGGTGATCGCGCCTTCAACTACGAACGGGCCGCGCACCATCCAGCGCGGCGCGCCGACCAGTTGCATGATCGTGATCTCGTCGCGCCGTGAATGGATCGCGGCCTTGATGCTGTTCATCGTCACGGTAACGGCGACAAACCCGAGCAGGCTGAGAAACGCCAGGCCTGCCACGCCGGTGCCGAAGAGGACGGCCTGGATGCGCTGGTAGGCATTGCGGTCGTACGACGTCGGATACACAGGGTCGACGACCAATTCCTTGCGAACCATCGTGTCGATCGCCGCCACGTCGTCGATGTTCTTGACCTGCACGTCGAGGCTGGCCGGGAATGGATTGCTCTCGGTCGAGTCCGCAAGCTGGGGCAGGCCCGGGATGCGCTGCGCCCGCTCGAGAGCCTGTGACTTCGAGACGTAAGTGACCCGGCTCACCCGCGGATCGCTGTGCAGGCGGTTCCACAACACGACGACGTCCGCGTCGGGAGCGTCGTCGCGGAGGTAGACGTGCAGAAGGCTGGCCTGCCCCGACTCGATGACCTCCAGGTTGTGGAGCGCAAAGCCGGTCAAACCGACAAGCCCGGTCATGACCAGGAGCAGCGTCATGGAGCCGAGTGCGGGGGCGGTGCTGCCGAAGTTGCGGGCCCAGCTGCGGGCCGCGCCCTGGAAAAAGAACCTGAAGATGTTGGCGAGGATGGTCCGGATCACTTGCCGCCGAGGTCGCGGGAAGTGGCCTTTCACGACGACGCCAGCCACGCCATCCTCCCCGTCTGCCCCGCCGGCTGGTCGCGCACGAGCCGGCCCTGGACCAGCGTCAGGACCCTGCGCTGAAGCCGGGTCACGATCTCGCCGTTGTGCGTGGCGACGAGCACGGCGGTGCCCCAGCCCGCGATGTCGGCGAAGAGGTCCATGATCTCCCAGGCGTTCTTCTGGTCGAGGTTGCCGGTGGGCTCGTCCGCGATCAGTAGCGGCGGTTGCGCGACCACCGCCCTGGCGATGGCGACGCGCTGCTGCTGGCCGCCGGACAGCTGGTCGGGGAAGGCGCCGCCCCGATCGCCCAGGCCCACGGCCTCCAGTGCATCCTGCGACCGGTCCAGGGCCTCGTCGTCGGAAATCCGCAGGTCACCCACCTGCAGCGCGAAGGCGACGTTTTCGAGCGCGGTCAGGCGCGGCAGAAGCTTGTAGTCCTGGAAGACGACGCCGACCTTGCGCCGGAGTTCGGCCACGTGCGATGCCTTGACCGAGTGCGCCGGGAT
>DATEGC010000056.1:0-2800 GCA_035280285.1 Candidatus Dormiibacterota bacterium
GGAGCAGGAATCCCGCCAGACCTGCTGCCTCACGTTTTCGAAAGGTTTGCCAAGGGTCCAAATTCGACGGGCAGCGGCCTCGGCCTGGCGATTGCGCACGAGATCGTGAGCGCACACGGCGGACAGCTGCTCCTCACGCCATCCAACCCGACTGGAGTATCCGCGACGGTTGTGCTCCGATCGGGGTAGGTGCGGTGCTGCCACGTCAAATACGCACCGCAAAGCCATCCGATGCGAAATCGCTGCCGCAATTCCGCACCCGGCGATCATCCGGTGCGGAAGTCGCTGATAGGCGTCGGCCGCCGCATCACCGTGGAGTGGCCGCGACGCGGAAAGAACCGCCAGATCGAAGCTCACGGATCAGTGCTGCAGTATGCGGGTCCGAACTGCCGAGTGAATGCACTCACTGGGATCGGTCAGGCTGGCGGCTCGCTCGAATCTGAGTCACACTGCCGCGCGTGCGAAGAGGCATCACAGAGGATTGGTCTATCGACCTCGACGGCGACTACGAGCGAGACATCGTGGAGGGCCAGCTGCGCTTCAGGGCCCCCGGCCGGACGATATGGCTCAACGTTTGGAGTAAGCCAGGCGTCGACGTTTCGGAAACGCTTGCCTGGATTAGGGCGGAGGCGCGTACTGCACATCCCAAGGATGCCGAGGAGTTCGAGGAGCTAGAGGCTGATGAGGCTCGGTATGCCTCCTGGTACTCAGAACCCGGGACCCGTGCTCTCCAGCACTCGCTGTATGGATACACGATCCGGCCCGGTACTTATGTTCAGTCCGTCCTCATCTCGGACCCTCCAGGGGACCGCGATTGGGCGCTGAATACGTGGCGTTCGCTTCGGTACATCCGTGACGAGCCGAAGGCGACCACGCCCACAAGCGAGCGCAATTCGGGGGACATCAAGCCTCTGAAGCTCGGGCTGGGCGCCTGCCTCGCCACCAAGCGGATTACCGTGGACCACCTGCCGGTTCGCTGGATGTATCGCGAGGAGCCAGACCATGCAGACGACAGCGGTTGGCGCTTCTTTTCGGGTATTGGCGAGGACGACGACTACCTCAGCAACCCTGACAACGCCGGCGTACATGACGTCAACACCATCGCCAACTTCGATCCAAGCATCGTGCCGTTCCTCGACGCGCCGGTCGGTGCGGCATTCGAACGCGAAGAAGATAAGTGGGTGAAGGTGACAGATTGGTCGCCGTTGAATTAGGGCCCGTCCGAGTCGGAGTCTGGAGCGGGCAATCCACCGCTGGGAAACCAACGATCGGCGGCCACGTGACGTTGTCGGTGGTGGATACGACGCGACTCTGAAACGGTCCTGGCGCCTATCGGGCTTGCCCTTTACTCTCCGCCCAGCGCGCGAATGCTGATGTAATCCCTGCGAGAGCCGCGCCGGGAATGGTGGCGGAGGGCGGCCACCGATGCCCGTAATGGGTGCTCGGCGGCCAGATGCGAAGGAGGCGGCCAACACCTGGTCCGTCAAGGATGAAGGGGAACTCCATATCAGCTGACGCCGGCGATTGGCGTGTATCGAGAACGCCAATGATTGACGCCAATTCTCCAATGCCTAGGACGAGGATGTAGCCGCCGCAATGGACCGGCTCCGCGGCTTGGCGGTCCCACCAACCAAACCGCTGGATGTGCAACGCCGCCTCGTTGACGCGTCGATCGAGTAATCCGACCCAAACGACACTGCCGGGAGGCAGGTCGAACTCGCCTTTGAGTTCCGAGTAATGCTCGTGCGGGAGCGATGCCGCCTCCTGCTTGATGGTGCTCGCAACCATCAAGCCGGTCTTGTATAGCCAGGACGCCAGGATCGGTTGGTGATCGGCATCGATTGAAGTCGCACGACTTGCGATAAGGTCTTCGGCGATCGGGCGCACCCGGCCTTCGAGCTCACCGAGCCTGCTGTTGCACGGCTTGCAGAGAACGCGCGCCGTGTGCTCAAAGGTCGCGCCGTTCCACTCACGCCAGGTTGACTGATCGTCGGCGATCCCCATCCGGTAAGAACTGGTCCGATGCGATGTGATGCTCTTGAGCCATCTGGGCCAGACGTGTTCTTCAGTCGCCGGAGTCGCACCGCAGATCCAGCACTTGCGTCCGCTCATCGGGTTGGGGGCAGCGTAGGGGGCAAGACAGTTCCTCTGATTGGATTCTGAATTCAAAAGCTGGAGCGGGAGACGGGCTTCGAACCCGCTACCTCGACCTTGGCAAGGTCGCGCTCTACCAAGTGAGCTACTCCCGCTCGGCCAGAGGTTCGATTTTACCCGGCTGACTCTACCCCGCCAATGAGGCCGCCGCCGGCTTCGGGCACGCGGCGGGCGTGCGACCCCAGCGGTCACGCAGGGCGTTCACTCGGACCGCCGATTCGTGCAGCTTCGTTCGGTCCAGATGGCCGGCCAGGACTGCCGCGCGGACTGCGTTCATTGCATCCATCTCGTAGCTCGGATCGCCGTTTCCCAACAGCACCATGTCGTTGCCCGCGGAAAGTGCCATCACGGCCGCCTCCGGCAGCGGCCACTTCTGGTCGATGCCACCCATCGAGATCGAGTCGGTGACGATCACGCCTCCAAATCCCAGCTGGTTGCGCAACCGGCCGATGATCGCCGGCGAGAACAGCGCGGGCGTCGAGCTCGAGCCAAGGCCCGGCGTGTAAACCGCGGTCACCATCACCGCGTCCGCGCCCGCAGCGATGCCGGCTGCAAACGCGGGCGCTTGAACTCGAGACCACTGGGCCTCCGATTCCGGGTCCGTCGGGATCGCCACATGCGGGTCTCCCGGTGCGCCGCCGAGTCC
>DATEGC010000057.1:0-3107 GCA_035280285.1 Candidatus Dormiibacterota bacterium
TACCGGCTCTACTTCGCAGTGTATGTTCTCCCGGTTTCGTGGCTGACGCGCCCATACCTGATCGCGATCGAGCCCTTCCGACGCTTCCTCGTGTATCCGGCCATGCTATTGCGGATACGCCGCGCGTGGACCACGGCTTACAGTGCCACCGGGTAGAGAGTTCGACTCGGCCAAAGGCCAACGCGTTGCGAACGTCATCGCGCCGCCACCGTTCATCTTCCTCGGCGCCCTGACGAGCGGTGTGCTGCTCCAGGCTGTCCGCCCCGCCTTGCTCTTCGTAAACGCGCTCGCCGCGCAGATTTCAGGCGCGATCCTGATCGCCGGCGGGCTAGCCCTGAGTGCGACAGTGGTGCACGCGTTTCGACGGGCGGGGACGTCCGTGTCTCCACGTCAAGCAAGTCAGCGTCTGGTGGTCTCTGGCCCGTACGGGTTCAGTCGCAACCCGGACTATCTAGGCCAAGCCATCGCCTATTGCGGAGTGTCGCTCGTCCTGAACGCGTGCTGGGTGCTCGTTGCCATCGTCCCTGCGCTGCTCCTCGTCCAGTGTGGTGTCGTCGGTAGGGAGGAGCGGTATCTCGAGGACCGCTTTGGCGAGGAATATCGCGTCTACCGACGCCGAGTGCGACGCTGGCTCTGAGCCAGCCACCTGTGGTGAGGAACTCATGACGACCAAACAGATCTCAACGGAGGAAGTCAGTCTGGATTCGGATCTCACGACCTTCAGTCTGAACTTGCTGATGGCGGCCGACCTGGTGGTTCGGTTGTACAGAGGCTTGGATCGGGCTCGCGTCACCCCGGCGAGGAGTCAGCCCGCTATCGCCGCCTTGTTCGAAGAACCACTTCCCGAGGAGCCCCAGCCGATGGATGTCATCCTCGAGGCCGTGGAGAACGACGTCTTTGCGAATTCCACACTATATCTGAGCCCCACTTCTTCGGATACATCAACGGCAGTGGAAATCAGGCGGCAGTTGTGGGAGACCTCCACGCTCTACCAGGGGCGCGCCGACGCCGAGGCCGCACCACGCTCCACCGAATGATGGCCGGCCGACACCGCCAATGTTTGCCGTAATGTTTGCCGCTCGGGGACGGACCTGGAGGGATTTGGCGGTCCTGGGCGGCGCTGGATGAGCACAAAAACGGCGGGTCCGCATGGACCCGCCGTCTTTGGAGACCGGTGCTCTACCAACTAAGAATTGCTGCGGCTGGAAGTTACAGAATGCGGGGCGCGCGCGGAAGGCGCACCGGCTTGGGTGACCGGTGCTCTAGGAATTGTGAGGCACGGATCTAAGAATTGTTGCGGCTCGAAGTTAGGCGCGCGCGCGGAAGGCGTCATGTTTGCCGTTTGTGTGCCGTTGCCAAACCGCTTCGCTACCGCGACGGCCAGGTCCGCCTCGTCGATGACGTTGTAGCGGTCGAACATCGAGCGCGTCCCACCCACAGAGCTCCACCATCTCGCCCTCCGACACGCCGGCGCGACGAACGTCCCGCCCGGCTGTGCGCCACGTGCGACAGACCGCAGCTTCGCGACTCTTCTCTGCGATAAGCAGAACCAACGACTCCTCGAGCTATACGAACGCGAGGTCTCAGCGTCCGGAAAATATCGCCGTGAGATCATCACCGTCGCAGGCGTAAGGTGTCGATGAGCACAGCGAGTGCAGGCGGCAGGTGCCGCTGCATGGGGTAATAGAGGAAGAAGCCAGGGTAGGGCGGACACCAATCCTCCAGCACACGCACGAGTGCTCCAGTGGCGAGGTGCGGCGCCGCGGTCTCCTCAGCCATGAACGCGAGGCCGACGCCGTCGATCGCGGCATGGACAATGAGCTCCACGTCATCCACGATCAGCGGCCCCTGCACGGCGACGGTGAGCGACTGCCGGCCCTTGTCGAACTCCCAGCGGTACACGCTATCGGGTTGGTGCCGAAAGCTGATGCAGCGGTGGCCGGTCAGGTCCCGCGGCGAGGCTGGCTTGGGGTGCGACGCGAAATAGCCCGGGGATCCCACGATCGCCGGGCGGCGATCCGGGGAGACGCGGATTGCCACCATGTCCCGCTCGATGAACTCCCCGAGATGGATGCCGGCGTCGAAGCGCGCGGCGACGAGGTCGACGCGGGCTTCGCTGCTCGTGACGTCGAGCACGACGTCGGGGTAGTCGCGCGCGAATTGTCCCAGCTTCGGCGCGAGCACCGTCTTCGCGGCCAGGGGCGACACGACTAAGCGCACGCGCCCCACCGGTCGATCGCGTAGCCCGGAAATAAGGTCCAGCGCGCCGCGAATGTCGCCGAGCGCCGGGCGCAGCCGCATGAGGAGCTGCTCTCCGGCATCGGTCGGGGCCACGCTGCGCGTCGTGCGCGCGAGCAGCCGGACCCCGAAACGCCCTTCCAGCCCCCGGATCGCGTGGCTCAGCGCAGAGGGAGACACACCCAGACGTCGCGCCGCCCGCGTAAAGCTCCGTTCCTCTGCCACAAGGAGAAACGCAGACAGGACGCTCAGCTCGTCGCGCACCATTTGTGAATGATACTCACAAACCCTTGTCGACTTTGCCCGCTACTCCAGGACTTACCGCGCCCTTACGATTGCTTCGAACCAGGAGAGCACCATGCCTCATGTCATCGTAAAGGTGTGGCCCGGCAAATCCGAGCAGCAGAAGCGGCGACTCACCGACGCAATCGTCGACGACGTCATGAAGGTGCTGCACTACGGCGCAGAGTCGGTTTCGGTCGCGATCGAAGAGGTCTCAGCACGGGATTGGCCGGAGAAGGTCTATCGACCCGACATCGTCGAGCACGCGGACAAGTTGTACAAGACACCGGGATACAGGATGTGAGAGCGACCGTCCTGTACGGCGCCGGCGACGTTCGCATCGAGAACGTCCCCGACGCCCGCCTGATCGAGCCGACCGACGCGCTGGTCGCCGTCAGCCGCGCCTGCATTTGCGGCAGCGATCTCTGGCCGTACAAGCTGATGGAGCGGAGCGAGCCCGCCCGTCGCATGGGCCACGAGGCGATCGGCGTGGTCGAGGCCGTCGGTGCCGACGTCCGCACCCTGAAGGTCGGCGACCTGGTGGTGATGCCGTTTGCCTTCTCCGACGGCACCTGCGCCTTCTGCCA
>DATEGC010000058.1:0-24556 GCA_035280285.1 Candidatus Dormiibacterota bacterium
GCCTACGAGGAAGCCGCCCTGCAGCGGGCCAAGAGCTAACCGGGACCGGGTCGCCGGTCCGCTCGTCATACTGCGAGTGATTGCATAACGTGCGTCCGAACCCGAACCCGCACCCGGGAGCGCCCCACGAGAGAAAACAACTCGAGAGCCCAACCCCGATCGGCGGGGTCGCCGTCTCGGCTTGGTCTCTCGATCCGAAGCGACGTCGCCGCTACTTGCAGATCGGCTTCGGCGTCGCCGCCCTCATCGTCTTCATCGTTGTCCTCTTCCTGCTCCGGGATTTCCTCGGCGCTTTCGTCCTCGGATCTGCGATTGCCTTCCTCATCCAGCCGGCCGTCGCCCGCCTTCATGCGGCCGGTATCCCGCGCATCCTCGCGATCACGCTGGTTTTCGTCGCCATCATCGTCGCCCTGGCCGGTCTTGTTCTCCTGATCGTGCCTCTCGGCGTGAATGAGATTTCTCAGCTCCAGGTCCAAGCACCCACCCTTGCCGCCGCCGCACAAGATCGTCTAAACAGCCTTCAACCGGTGCGTGTTTTCGGCATCGACATCGACCTCAAAGGGCTGGTGGCAACCATCAATGGGCACCTCCGGGAGTACCTGCTCGGTCAGTTCGGCAACGCGGTCACGCTTGGCCTGACGGCGCTCACGACAGCGCTGCAGCTCCTCCTCATGTTCATCGTTGCTTTTCTGCTGGCGCTGGAAGCTCCCGCTGTGCGCCGCGACCTTCGCCGCTTCGTGCCCAACGACTACCGCACCGACTTCGACCAGATCTGGCGCAAAGTCCGCAAGATGCTCTACGCGTACGTGCGTGGTCAGCTGATCGTGGCTGCTCTCATCGGTGTCTTGTCAGGCCTCGCATGCTGGCTCGCTGGACTGCCCGATCCGATTGCCCTCGGACTCATCGCCGGCGTCACTGCTTTGATTCCGTACCTCGGGCCATTCATCGGCGCCGTGCCTGCGATTCTGGTCGGCTTGTCTCAATCCCCAGGCAAGGCGCTTCTGATCGGACTCCTGTACCTGCTGATCTCGAACGTCGTTCTCAACATCATCTATCCGAAAGTCGTGGGCGACGCGGTTCGCCTGCCGCCGATACTCGTCATCGTCGCGCTCATCGCCGGGTTCAGCTGGGGCGGAATACTTGGCATGTTCGTCGCCGTGCCGATTGCCGCGACGTTGCGCATTCTCTTTGACCACATCTATCCGCGCCTCTACGAGAGGCCTGCTTGAAAATCGCGATTCTTTCGGATATTCACGCCAACTGGCAGGCGCTCGAGGCAGTTTTGCGAGACTGTCCGGCTGTTGACGAAACGCTCTGTCTAGGTGACGTCGTCGGCTACGGCGGTGATCCCAAGCGGTGCGTCGACGAGGTCACAAAACACAATTGGTTGACGCTCATCGGCAACCACGACCGCGCCTGCACAGATCCCGAGATTCTCGAGTGGTTCAACGATGACGCGGCCGCGGTCGTGCGTTGGACAATTGAGGTGATAGGACAGGAGCGCCTCGACTGGTTGCGGGGGCTGCCAGACAGCCATTTTGAGCATGACGTGCTTCTCGTTCACGCGAGCCCACGCGACCACATCTATGAGTACGTGCTGGACAGTGCCGTGGCACATGCCAACCTTGAGCTGCTCAATGGCGGTGTGTGTTTTCACGGCCACACTCACGTGCCTGGCATCTTCGGACTGGCCGGTGACACCGTGACGCACGAGTATCGGGTGGACACCTTCAAGCTGAACGGCCCGGCGCTCGTGAATCCGGGCAGCGTCGGCCAGCCACGTGACGGTTTGCCTATGGCTAGCTATGGCGTGTGGGACGTGGAAGCCAAGACCTTTGAGTTTCGCCGTGTGCGTTACGACATCAAAGGCGCGCAGCGCGCGATCAGAAAAGCCAGGCTGCCGGAGCGCTTCGCCCTTCGCCTCGAAAGCGGACGATGAACCCGCGTCTCGCCAATCGCCTTGTGCGCGCTGGCTACGCCGCCGCGACTGGCGTCGGCGTCGGCTCGCTGGTGTTCTGGGTGATCTACTGGTTCTGGTTTGTTCGCGGCAACCTGCGCGGGCCTGACTTCTTCAACTTCTACGCTGCGGCAAAGCTCTACGTCTTCAATGGCGGCGCAGCCGTCTACGACGTCGCCATGCAAAAGCAGGTCGAGCTGCAGATCACCGGGCAAGATCCCTCACGCTTCATCGTGCTGCCGTACTTTCATCCCCCCTACTACACCCTGCTGATCGCACCGCTTGCGCTTCTCGACTACCGGCACGCGTATTACTTGATGGCTGCGTTCAACGTGCTCTTGCTTGTGGCTTTGATCGTGCTCCTAGCTCGTAGCAGCCTTCGCGTGCACGGCAAAGGGTGGCTGGTGGCGGCGGCGATGATCGGCGGCTTCTTTCCCGTTTTCATCACCATCCTGCAGGGCCAGTCCGATCTCGTCGTGCTCGTACCGCTAGCTGGCGCCTACGCCGCGTGGGCGCGCGGCCGCCAAGGCACGGCCGGGGCTCTCAGCGCTCTGGCCCTAGCGAAACCTCAACTGCTTCTGCTGATCCCGGTGCTCTTTGTCGCCAGGCGGGCGTGGCGCGCGCTGGCAGCGTTCGCGGGGGTGCTCGCTGCTCTGGGGCTGATCTCGGTTGCCGGATTTGGGATCGGCCCGGTGATCACTTACCTGAGCTCTGTCGGCACGTGGGCCATCACCGGTCGGCTGCCAAACACTGGACAGCTCGTGTACACCGACCCTGCGGTCTATTCACTGCGCAACATCCTCGAGGCACTCCCGGGCGGGGGCAAGCCTGTCGCATTCGTGATTCTTGTCTTGCTCCTGGCGCTGGTGGCGCTGTCTCTGAGCTGGCGACCCGACCGGCCGCGCCTGGACTTTGCGTTGGCGGTTGCCGCCTCGCTGGTGTTGAGTCCTCACCAGAACATCCACGACCTGGCGCTGCTGGTGATTCCGGGCTTTGCGCTGGCCGACCTTGCGCTGGCAGGTCAGCTCCGCTGGCCGCATGTGGCGGCCGCCGTGCTCTTCTTTTCCTACGCGGCGATCAACCTCACGCTGACGATCAACTTCTGGTCGGCCGCTGTCGGCGCGCTTGCAGTGGCGGGCTACCTGACGGTCGAACGGATGGCGGTGCGGCCCGATCCCATCCCGCTCGGCGAGCTGCAGTGGAGCGGACCACGGCCCCGACGAGTTATCGTGCTGCCGGCCTATCGCGCCGCCAAGACTCTGGTCGAGGTAGTCGGCAACATCCCTCAGGGTCACGCCGACAGAATCCTGCTGGTCGATGACGCAAGCGCCGATGCCACGGTCAGCGTCGCGACCGCATTGCGACTTGACGTCATCAGACACAGTCGGAATCTCGGTTACGGCGGGAATCAGAAGACGTGTTACCGCCAGGCGCTGTCTATGGGCGCCGACGTGGTCGTGATGCTGCACCCGGACGGACAGTACGACCCCGCCATCATTCCGAACCTGTGCCGCGTCATCGAGAGCGGTGAAGCGGACATCGTGCTGGGGTCGCGGTGGCTCGGTCTGGATCCAGCCAACGCGGGTATGCCGTGGTGGAAGCGGTTCGGCAACAGATTTCTGACCGGTTCAGAAAACCGAGTCCTCGGCCTGAGGCTGTCTGAGTATCACACCGGTTATCGCGCCTACTCCCGGCGGTTCCTCGAGGCCATTCCGTTCCTGGAGAACAGCAATGATTTCGTTTTTGACACCCAGGTCTTGATCCAGGCGGCGACGTTCGGATTCAAGATCGGGGAGGTACCCGCGATCGGCCGGTACCACGAAGATGCAAGCTCGACGAGCTTTGTTACGTCAACTGTCTATGGATTCAAGACGCTCGGGGCCCTTGTTCGATATGTGCTGCACCGCGCGGGATTTCCGTGCGTGTGGCTGACGCCGGTGTCAGATCCCGACAAACAGGCGCTTGCGGTAAGCCAGGTAGCCCACCACAGCAACGTTTAGCGCCAAGGTGCCGACCTTGAAGAGGAGGGCCCCAAATGGGGGGCCGGACGCGGGGGCCGGGCTCAGGACGAGCTTTCTCGGTGCTCCCGATGCTCTCGAAAGAGCATCACCCGGCACGTAGCGTTTTTCAACACGTACGGTACGGTCTTGCCGAGGTTGAACTCACCGAACCGCCTCTTGTATGGCAGACCCATCACGATCAAGTCGGCCCCCCACTCCACCGCCTCATCCACCAGCGCCGGGCCTGTGTCCCGGGCCTGCACCAGCTCGGTCTCCACCTGCAGCTGCGCCGCCGTGGCCAGCTTCTCCACCTCATCCAGGATCTTCTCCCCGCGCTCCACGACGTCGTCCAGCACCGCCCCCAGCGGCAGCGCCCGGTTCACCTCGATGATGTGCACGCCGTACAGCCGGCCGTGGGGATCCGTCATCCGGCACGCCAGGCGCACCGTCTCGGCGTCGATGTCCTGCCCGCCCACCGCCACCATGACCTTGTGCGACGTCGTCGGGTGAGCGTGCGCGCCGCGCTCGGCCATCAGTGCTGCGGGCCGCGCATCACCCGCCGGATCAGGACGTAGGCTGCGAACCCGAAGCACACCAGCGCGGTGCCTCCTGCCAGCTCCTGTGAGACCGGGTCCAGCGTCCGGTGCCCCGCCAGGTAAACGACCACCCACAGCCCGATCGCGAGCGCTAGCAGGCCCATGAACGTGAACGGAAAACGCACGCGACCAAATCCTAGCAACCTCCGGTCGGGCCGCCCGAGGCCAAACGTGGCCGTCCCTATAATCGAACGGCGTTGAAGCTCGTCATCGTTGGGTGTGGAAGGGTTGGCTCACAGATTGCCGCCAACATGGACAAGGCTGGTCACGAAGTTGTCATCGTGGATAGGGACCCAAACGCGTTTTCTCGAGCTTCCACGCGTGGCGTGCTGACCAGAGACTTCAAAGGCGATCAGGTGGTTGGCAACGGTACTGATGTCGACGTTCTGCGCAGGGCCGGCATCGAGCGGGCGGACGGCTTTGTCGCCGTAACCGAAGGCGACAACCGCAACATCATGGCGTCGCAAATCGCCAAGCACGTTTACAAAGTGCCGCACGTGGTAGCGCGCATCTACGATCCCGAGCGAGCGGAGGCCTACGAGAAGCTGGGTCTACACACCATCTGCCCGACCATCGAAGGCGCCCGCCACATCGAGAAGGTCCTCATGGAGCGGGAGTCCGGCTGACGGATGTATGTGATCGTCGTCGGTGGAGGCACCGTCGGCTACTACCTGTCCCGGGACCTGGTCGAGCGCGGCCATGAGGTCACGCTCATCGAGAAAGACGCCCGTCGCGCCGACTGGCTCGAGACTCAGCTCGGCAGCATCGTGATGCGCGGAGACGGATGCGAGGTGAGATTTCTTGCCCAGACCGGGATCGAGCGGGCCGACGCCATCATCGCGGTGACAGCTGACGACGAGGACAATCTCATCGCGCTGCAGATGGCGAAGCGACACTTCCGCGTCAAGAAAACAATCGCCCGCGTCAACAACCCGACCAACGTCGAGATCTTCAAGATGCTCGGGGTTGACGAAGCCGTGTCAGCCACCGACGTCCTGCTCGGCGCGCTGGAGCCACCGCTCACTACCTGAGCAAAAGAAAAAGGCCGCTCGCGAGAGCGGCCCTTGATCGATTCTCTTTCTTAAACAGACTTGCCGATCTTGTATATCTTCGTGCCGCAGTACGGGCACGTGCCGACTGTTGCAGGCTTGCCGTTCTTCATCGTGATCGGCTGAGGATCTTTCATCTCAACCTTTCTCTTGTCCTTCAAGCAGTAGCCTTCCACAAACACACCGTCCTTTCTCGAGATTCAGTCGTGCGGACTCGCCCATTCTAGGGGTGGGAATTTGAGCAGCACAACCCCAATTCGGGTCGAATTCAGGCCGTGGGGTCCGAAATGGGTCGAAAAACGTGCCAGAAGGCGCTCTCAAAAGGCCCTTTCGCGTCCTCGCCGAAAAGCACAAACCGCACCTCGGAAGCTTGCCAGCCTTCACTTAACGCACTGTTCAAACTCACGGCCATCACGCGAGCGCACTCATCGATTGGAAATCCGGCGATGCCTGTCCCCACTGCCGGCACCGCGATCGTTGCGACGTCGTATTGATGCGCGAGACGAAAAACATGGTCCATCGATGACTTGAGGGACACCCTGGTCGTACGTCCTCCGAGCGACATGCTCGCGGCGTGAATGACGTAGCGCGCGCGAAGTTTTCCGGCGCCGGTGATCGCGGCCTCGCCGACGCGGATCGGTCCATGCGCGTCACATTGCTCCTGGATCGTAGGGCCGCCTGCTCTTCTGATTGCACCCGCCACGCCCCCACCCAACTGCAGGTCGTTGTTGGCCGCGTTGACGATGGCGTCGACGTCTTGCTCGATCAGGTCTCCGCTGATGATCACGACTCGTGTCGCAGCCATTCCCACACCTCCGCCATGCGCTCCTCGAGCAGCTTTGGGGTCGCGCTCGCTATGCCTCGCACGCCAATCGATTCAATGGTCAGGGACGCACAGGCCACGCCGCATACCAGCGCGTCCTGAAGTCCGGCCCGCTGCGCTCCGGTGCTCAGCCACCGCGCCAGCATGCCTCCCGCCACCGCGTCGCCTGCCCCAGTTGTATCAAAGGCCAGATGTTTGGGCAAAGCCGGCACATGAAGGCTGCCGTCCGGTGTGTGCGCAGTGACGCCTCGCGGACCAGCTTTCAAGACCAGGCCTTCGAGCCACCACATGCGGCGAAAGTCTTCGGCGGTGCCTCCGCCGAGTGCATCGAACTCTTCCTCGTTGCAGAAGAACCAGTTGGCCCTCCGCAGCACGTCCTTTGACTCGGGCGTGTGCTGCTTGACGTAGGAGAGCATCGCGTCCGCCGCGAGCAGCCTGGCCGAGTGCAGAGCCTTCATCGCCTGCGCCTGCCGGTCGGGCCGCATCGAACCGACGAATGCCCACCCGTTGAAGTCGTGCGGCACGATTGGTTCCCATCGCCTGTAGATCTTGTCGGCGCTGCCGAGGTCCACATTGCGGCCGTGCTCCTGTCGCGCCATCCAGCGGTAGGTCGGTGCGTCAATCACCTGCACCAGCTCGGTGTCGATGCGCCGCCCATGGAACACCTTCGCCAGATCGTCGACCGCGTCGTGTCCGACCGGAGCCGACACCTTCACCGGGACGATCAAGCTTGCGGCCAGCGCAAAGTAAACGGCCGATCCACCGAGCTCGTCCTTGACTTTGCCGAAAGGGCCCTCGAGCGTGTCGAGTGCGATCGACCCGACTACGAGCAGCTCTGGAGTGTCAGGCACGCCGCCCGGTGCCGCTGCTCGCGGTCACGACGTGACGCGCGAAGCGCAGCTTCTCGAGAAAATCCGCCGGGCTCGAGTACTCCTCCATCTCCATCCAGCTCCGACCGAGCTCGTCTGCAGAGTGCGAGTCTGAGCCAGTTGCCTGCGGCTTGCCGAGCTCCTCCGCCAGGTGTGCCGCGGCACGATTCGCGGCCGCATCGCACCACGGGTTGTACGACTCGATGATGTCGATGCGACTGGCGAGCTCGACCATGCGCTCCGGCCGGAAGTTGGCGCGATGCCGATCGAGTGGATGAGGCATGTACGTGATGCCGCCCATGCCGTGAATGAGGTCCATCGCCTCCTCAGGCCCGAGGAACGGCTGCACCCGGCTCGTGATGAACAGGCCGATGACCTCGCCCTCGAGCGTCTTGACCTCTTCCCCTGCGATCGCGAGCTGGGGCTCCAGGTGCACCAGGTTGAGCGCTCCTTCGATCGTGTTGTGATCGGTCAGCGCTATGCGATCCAGGTTGCACTCACGCGCGCGCTCCACAAGCTCGCGCAGAGAGCTGCGGCCGTCGTGCGAATAGTACGAGTGGAGGTGTAGGTCGACGCGCAGCATCCGCGCCCTAGAGCGCGGCTTCTTTCAGCGTCCGCTCCCGGCTGCGCGCGAATAGAGGAATCACCTGCGCCGGGCCGCGACTGTGGCACGACTGCTCCATCAAAGCCGCCTGCGCGTCATAGATGATCTCCATTACGTGCTCGGGTCTTCGCTCGCGACCAAGTCGCGCCGGCAGTTGTGGATGCGCGTGGCGCAGCACCGTCATCAAGCGCGGGACGAGCCAACCTGGAACGATGCGGATCTGCTGGACGAGACATTCTTCAACCCAGAAGAGCAGTTCATCTGATTCCTGGAGCAGTCGTCGCGGTGTCATCGCGCGGGCCGTCCGGCGATGCCACCGCCGATAACGCTCCTGTTCCTCAATCGTCCGCTGAAGCATGGTCTACAACCCACTATATCAGTGACCCATCGCAGTTCTTGCTCTTGTCGGATAACACAGCGTGCGCCATCCGCCGGCGGCCGGAATGAGGTGAACCTGGCGGTCGAAAGTCCACTCTTTCCACTGCTGGCGCACGCGATAACGCATCACCAGCCGCGCCACGTTGGTGTATGTGCGCTGATGCACGTGGTCGGTCCAGCTCTCAAGCACGGTTACGTTCGTAACCTGAATGTCCAGGATCTCGAGCCATTCGTCGAGGCGCGGCATCTCGCGGATGAAGTTCTGGAGCCCGCCCCATGCGCGCTGCGCATCTTCGGCCAGCATGTCCCACATCTCCTCGAAGCGGCCTTCGACGTGCAGGTTCATGAATCGCATCTCGAAGGTCGCCGGCGCCGTTGACATTGGCGGTGGAGGGCGCAGCGGTTCGACCGAAGGCGGCATCGCCGCGAAGCCGCCGGCCATGCCGGTTCCTGCGGAGGCGCTGACGAAGCGACCGAAATCGTCCGCCGGCCAGGTCGTGAACTGCCCGGCGATCCGCAAAAGGAAGGTTTCCACCGCCGGCCAGCTGCGCAGCGGTCGAAAGAGCCTCTTGACCATGGGCGCTAGATGTTGTGTGATCTCCACAGACTGTATACAGAATGTGGATAACTCGCAAGCCCCATGACACGCGCGAGTGCATGCACAGTCGCTCCGGCTCGCTCCGACTCGCGCCGGCGATGGTCCAGCTCTACGTCAGGGTGAGGCCGCCGGGCGCGAGCAGGGCGCACCGGCACGGTTGATCCGAATCGGCATCTCCGCCTGGCGGGTTGCTCCCAGGCCTCAGCGCATGCTCATGCGGCGGACGACCGCAGCGACCTCATCTAGCGGCAAGCCGACCGGACACGCCGCTGAGGCCGCCACGAGGTCGGGTTCGTCGCCCTCAAGGTCAGACGAAGCCTCCGAGATCCGCGCGTAAAGGCGCATGTAGGACGAGGCGAGGTCTGGCAGCCGCGCCTTGCCGAGCCGCGTAGCAGCCAGCGCGCACAGCCCGCAGTTGATGCAGGTGACGAGCCGCGGATGCCGTTCCCGTTCTGCGGGCTCGAGGGCCCGAATGCCATCTTCCTTGTAGGTCTCCCGGAGCACCGACAGCTGCGACCGGGTGCGCGTGAGGCGGCGTCGAGCGAGGTGCAGGCCGTACGCCAGCGCCAGCTTCGCGTACGAGTCAGCGCGCGCCATCGCCTGTCAGCAATCCGCGCATCGCGCCCTGCGCCAGCTCTTCCTGGGCCCACCCGGCGTGACCGAGCACGGGCGCGCGGCCGAGCCACGCGCTGCGGACGAACTCGCGTGCGGCCTCGAATCTTTGAGACGCGCTCCAGCCCAGCTCTCTGCCCACGACTTCAGCCGAACGCAATATGCAGGCGGCGCCTGCGCATGGCCCAGCTGTCACGCCGACGCGGCGAAACGCGTCGGCGAGCGAGCGCACCTGCTCATGACGGGCCGCGTAGATAAGCTCGGCTTCGGTGACCGGCTCGCAGCGACACAGAATCCGAGATGTGTTGCCTTCATCCAGGACCTTCTCCGCGTTCGATCCATGACGGCTCTGCAGCTTCATCGCCGCGAGCACCGAGATCCCGCATCGCGAGGCTAGGTCAGTGGCGGGCGCTGGATCCGACTCGTTGCCGGGCAAAGGTCGCTTTGCGGTCGTGCTAGCTCCCTGATGACCGAGCCTGCGTGAGACCGCATCCGAAGTTTCCTCGGCCATCAGGCGGTACATGGACAGCTTGCCGCCCGCGATCGAGACGAGACCGTCCGCACCCTGCTCCGCATGATCGATGACCGCATACCGCCGCGACAGTTCGTCCTCGTAGCGACGCCACTTGAACAACGTCGGCCGCACGCCGGTCGTGGTCCGGACCGGGCGGTAGTGACGGATGGCCGGAAACACTCGCTCGATTCCCTGTAGCAGGTACTCGACCTCGTCTTCGAGCACATCCACCGAGTCGAGGTCGCCATAGAAGTCATCGTCGGTGGTTCCCACGAGCGTGAATCCCCCGTGCGCCACCATCAGCAGATCGCGGCCGTCGACCGATTCGGCGCTGATCGAGAAGTTTGAGATCCGGTGCGGATACACGATGTGGATTCCCTTGGCCGGACGCAGGTGAATCGCGACGCCTGCCATCGCGCCGACCTCGGGCGACCACGGCCCCGCCGCGTTGACGACCACTTTCGCGCGCGCCTCCGAGGTCTCGCCGTCCGGCGCGCGATAGCGGACGCCGATCACCTTGCCGCCGTCTTTGATCAGCTCCGTCACGCGCGTGTGATTCAACGCGCGAGCACCGTGGGCGACCGCGTCCTCGATGTTGGCGTAGACGAGTCTGTGTGGATCGACGCCCCATTCCTCCATCGTCACCGCGCCGACCAGGTCCGGCGACAGCCCGGGCTCGGCGCGCAGAGCCTCGGCGGCGGTGAGGCGTCGGTGCGGATGGGCGTGCTTCAACGGCTGGAAACGGTCGTATACCTCCATCGCCGTCTCCATCCGCTCGATGTTGTTTTTGTCGTGCGGCAGGACCGGGATGAGGAAAACCACGCGGTACACGAGGTTGCGAGCGATGGTGACGATGTAGCCCGCGTCCTGGGTCGAAAGACGCGTCGTGTTCCAGTCGAACTCGAGGTAGCGCGGTCCGCCGTGGATCATCCAGCTCGAGGCGCCGCTGGTGCCCGCGCCGTAGTCGCCTTTTTCCAGCACCAGGACCGACAGGCCGCGGAGGGAGAGGTCGCGCGCGACGCCTGCGCCGGTCACGCCGCCGCCGATGACGACTACGTCATAAGAGGACGGGGCCGGCATGCCCGGATACTAGTGCGCCGAGGCGGCGGCTTCGTGCTCTTTCTGGAACTGCTCGATGATGCCCTTCGCGAGGTGCGCCGGCATCTCTTCGTAGTGGTCGAACTTCTGGCTGAAGCTGCCCCGCCCCTGCGTGATCGAACGCAGGTCGAGTGCGAAGCGCAGCATCTCCGACGCCGGCACCATCGCCTTCACGTCCTGGTAACCGTCGGTCGGCTCGGTGCCGAGGATCTTGCCGCGGCGGCCGTTCACGTCGGACATGATGTCGCCGAGGTTCCGCTCGGGCACGTGGATCGTGGCCTCGACGATCGGCTCCAGCAGCACGGGCCCGGCGTCGAGCGCAGCTCTGCGGATGGCAAGCGAGCCCGCGATCTGGAAGGCCATGTCATTGGAGTCGACGGTGTGATACTTGCCGTCGAGCAGCGTCACCCTGACGTCGACCATCGGATAGCCCGCCACCACGCCTTTCCCCATCGTGTCCACAATTCCCTTCTGGACCGACGGCCGGAAGTTCTGCGGGATCGAGCCACCGAAGATCTTGTCCTCCCAGACGAATCCTTCACCGCGCGAGGTCGGTGCGACTTCGATGACACAGATCCCGTACTGGCCGTGCCCGCCTGACTGCTTGACGTGCCGTCCCTCCGCCCGAGCCTGGCCGTGCACAGTCTCGCGGTATGGCACGCGTGGTACTGCCGTCGTCGCCTCGACACCGTACTTTCGCTTGAGCTTCTCGAGCGTGACGTCGAGGTGTACATCGCCCAGCCCGGCGATGACGAGCTGTTTGGTCTCCTCGTTGCGCTCGACGTGCAGCGTGGGGTCCTCTTCGCTCAAGCGGGCCAGACCGCTCGAGATCTTCTCCTCATCACCCCGCGCCTTCGGAGTGATGGCGAGCGAATACGCCGGGCCCAGAAGGTCGAGCGGAGGCAGCGGCCCACCGTCTTTCAGGCCGAGCGTGTCGCCGGTAAGCGTGTGCGTGAGCTTGGTTGCGGCGGCGATGTCGCCCGCGCGCACTTCCGTGGCCGCGACGTGCTCCTTGCCGCGGGGGAAAAAAATCTGCGCCAGACGCTCCTCACCGCCGCGGCTGAGATTCGGGAGGTGGGCGTCGGCCTTCACCGTGCCGGCCACTACCTTGAAGTAGCTGACGCGTCCGAACTGGTCGCCGCCGGTGTTGAACACGAATGCCTTGACAGGCTTGTCCGCCTCACCTTCCGCCGGGGGCATCAGTTCGGCGATCGTCGACATCAGGGTGCGCACGCCGAGCAGTTTGGTGGCCGAGCAGCAGACCACCGGCGCCACCTTCCCGTCGAGGATTCCCTGCCGCAGGCCGCGCTGAATCTCCTCTTCGCTCAACGTGCCGGCGTCGAGGTACTTCTCGAGCAGCGAATCGTCACTCTCAGCGGCGGCCTCGATGAGCTGGCCGCGGTACTCGTCGATGCGCTCCTTCATGTCGTCGGGAATCTCGACTTCGCTCCCCTTTCCATCGGCCGCCGTCACGAATGCCTTCAGGTGGAGCAGGTCGACAATCCCGCGGAAGTCCTGCTCGGCACCGATCGGCAGGTGCAGTGGAAACGGCCGAGGCGTCAGGCTCGCTCGCATCGCGGTTACTGCCCCAAAGAAGTCGGAGTGCTCCTTGTCGAGCTTGTTGACGACGACGATGCGAGGCTTGCTGGCGCGGTTGCACTGCTCCCACGCGATCTCGGTGCCTACCGCCAGCTGCGGCGTGGGACCGACGACAACGACCGCGCCTTCTGCCGCGCGCAGCCCGCTGGCGACCTGGCCGGCGAAGTCGAAGAACCCGGGCGCGTCGAGGATGTTGATCTTGAAGCCGTTGTGCTCGGCGGAGCCGACACCCAGGCCGATCGAGATCTTCCTCTTCTGTTCTTCGGGCTCGAAGTCCATGGTTGCCGTCGACTGGTCGGGCGAGCCGAGACGCGCGATCGCTCCAGACGTGAAAAGCATCGCCTCGGCGAGCGTGGTCTTGCCATCGTGCGAATGCCCCAGCAGGACCACGTTGCGAATCTTGTCGGCGGCGTAATCGGCTATGAAAACAAGGTTAAGGCACGGCCGGTCGTGACCGGAGGCCCGGTAGAATTGCAACCCGCATGGTCAAGAAGACAGCATCCATCGAAGAGGTTTTGGCCGCCATCGAGGCAGCCCGTGACAAGGTGATGGCGGACGAGGTGAAGTCGCTCACCAAGCTCGGGATCCCTAAGGCGATGGCATATCAGATGATCGCGAGCAGGTTCCACCAGAAGGTGGGGAACCAGGAGGAGGCTGAGCCGGACCCGTTCGAGGGGAACTCCACGTCCTGGGAAGAGATTTCCTAGACAGACCCCCTCCTCCCACATGCGACGATGGGAGGCGTCTGGTATGAAGCGCTTGCGGGACGGCCGGAATAAATCCGGCCTCAAGCTCCGCCTCGTCTTGTCGACACCTTGAACCGGGCTGAGCGTCTCGCTCGGCTTCTCCGGGTGCTGGCCGCCATCATCGCCGAGCCCGGGCTGAATCCATACGAGCTGGCCGAGCGGGCCGGCGTCTCGGAACGGACGCTGCGGCGCGACCTCGCCCAGCTGCGTGACCTCGGCTACGAGGTCGCCTACACAAGCGGATACGAAGTCCAGGAAAAGCTCAACCTCGAAGACCGGACACGCCGCCGGCCGCGGGGCCGTGGCGATGACGCTTTGCTGCAGGCGGTCGCTCATGCCGTGGAGACCGCTGGCCTGTGGCGCGACCCCGAGCACGCCGCTAATGTCATGCCTCGCCGCACCAGGCCACGACGAGGCGGCCCGGCCCCCATCGTCCTCATCCCGAGCGGCGAGGAGGACGCAGACTTCATCTACGCGACCGGCTTTGACGTCGAGACTGGCCTATACATCCGCTACGCCGATAGCTCAGAGGTGCTCGTCGTCAGCCCGCTGGAAATCGACCGGGCCCGTGCGCAGTCCACGGCTTCGAGCATCGTCGAGAATCGCGACGCGTATCTCAGTAAGGCCTGGGCGCGCCTGGGCGCCCAGATGCTGCGCGAGAAGGGGATTACAGAAGCGCGCGTCTCACCGAACCTCCGCGCCATAGACCTGGAAGATCTGCGCGCCAACGGCGTGGATGCGCTGGTGGATCGCGACCTTCTGGTCGCCGAGCGGCGCCACAAAACGAACGAGCAGGCGGAAGCAATCCGGCGGGCACAGGGCGCGGCCGAGTCGGCGGTCGTCGAGGTGGTGCGGGAGCTGGCCGGGGCAGAGATAAAGGACGGGATCCTCTGGTCCAACGGCGAGCCACTGACCTCCGAACGCCTGTACGCGCGGGCCCAACTGACGCTCGGCGAGAAGGGATACTCATGCCCTGACCTGATCATCGCCAGCTCGCCGGAATCCGCACTGCCGCACTACCGCGGCGAGGGGCCGATCAAGGCCAACGCGCCGGTGATCATCGACATCTTTCCAAGGAGTCGCAGCACCTGCTACAACGGTGACCTCACGCGCACCGTCGTCGTTGGCGAGATCAGCGACGACGTGAGGCGTATGCACGCGGCGGTCCTGCAGGCTCTCGAGGCGGGTACGGAGACCATCGCGGCGGGCGTGCCCGGCAAGGATCCTCACCTCAGCGTCTGCCAGGTCCTCGTCGACCGCGGCTTCGGCACCACGACACCGGGCTTCGAAGGGCCGCAGGGCGTTCCACGCATGAACCACAGCACGGGCCACGGCGTCGGGCTGGACGTACACGAGGAACCGTCGCTCCGCTTCACGACCGAGGCTCCGCTGGAGGAAGGCGATGTCGTGACCGTCGAGCCGGGCCTCTACCTGCTGGGTCTGGGAGGTGTGCGGGTGGAGGACACCGGCATGGTGACCGGGCGCGGATTCGAGAACTTCACGACGCTGACGCGCAGCCTAGACCCGAGGGACTACCTGTAAGCTAGCCCTTTACATGGACGAAGACACCCGGCCTCTCGAGGAGACCGAGACACTCGGCCAGCGCATTCGTCGCATCCGCACGCAGCGTGGCCTGAGCCTGGCCAAGGTGGTGCGCAACGACTTCAGCCGCGCCTTCCTCAACCAGGTCGAGATGGGAAAGGCGAGGCCTTCGATCCGCGTCCTGCGGGTGATCGCCGAGCGGCTGGGCACGGAGGTCGAGTACCTGCTCGAGGGACAACAGGCCGGGCTCGAGCGCGAGCTGGCCCTGGAGAAAGGGCGCGTCCTGCTCGCGCAAGGCGAGCCGCACCGCGCGCTCCTTGCGCTGCGGCCGGCGCTCGACTCGTACGACTGGCCACTCGGCTCCGATGCGCGCGTTTGCCAGGCGGAGGCTCTGATCGCGATGGGCCGCAAGGAGCCGGCCGTCCCGATCCTGGCCAACGAGAGAAACGAGATCGAGCTGCACAACGACGGCCACCGCAGGGAACGCCTGCGCACGGTCGAGCGCGGGGACCATTTCCGCTACGAGGGCGACGCCGTCAAGCGTCACCTCCAGCTGGCCGACCGCGCCCATCGTGCGGGCCACGTCCACGACGAGCTCGAGCACTACCGCGCGGCGCGCGTCTTGTTAGAAGCTACAGCCCCGAGTCAAACTTAAATTTCGGCGGCGGGTTCACGTCCGGAGGCGTGATCTCGATCGTGATCACCTCGTGCGACTTGAGCTGGATCGCTCGCGGATCCCCCGTGTACACCTGGGCGCCTTTGCCATCCCCAAGGTCGACGTAGGTCACAACCTTCTGCTCCGGCTTGATCGTGAACGTCGATACATGCGTGGCGTCGAGTCGCTGCGGACCTTTCCCGTTGGCCACGCTCCACTGGTTCCACACGTCGAAGAACTGGCCGAGCGTGAATGTGTCGCTGGCCGGCGACTCGATGTGGATCGTGTTCTTGTTCGCAGCGTGGACGTGGAGCCAGTAGTAGCACTGTACGGCGGTGCCAATGGAGTCGTACTGGATCCCGACGTTGTCCGGCAGGTTGACAACCTGGCCGTTGTAGACGATCTGCAGCGCGGCGTGGTAGTGGATCTGCGAGTGCTCGAGCTGGTCGCACGGGACACCCGCGACCGCGGGCGGACCGGCCTGCGGCCGCTGGTAGTAGACGATCAGGGCGATCATGGCGATGGCGAGCACGCCGACGATTCCGCCGACCACGAGCGGCATCAGCGGCACGCCGCTCCCGCGCTTGGCCTTGACGGGCACGCGGCGTCCGGCCTTGCTTTTGCCGGCGCCCGCGGAAGCCTTCGCTCGGGTTTTGGTCGCCATGACCCTTGGTAGAATACCGACCTAACCTTTCTGGCCTCGGCGGGCGATGTGGTTTGCCTTCGCACGGGGCCTCAAACCCATAGGAAGGAGGTTTCCCCTTGCGGGATTACGAGCTTCTGTACATCGTGCGCGCCGACCTTGACGACGACAAGGTCCAGGACTCGGTGAGGCGTGTCAACACGCTGATCGAGAGGTCGGGCGGCACGCCCGAACGCACCAATCTTTGGGGCAAGCGCAAGCTGGCCTATCAGGTCAAGCACCAGAAAGAGGGGTCGTACGTGCTGCAGGACTTCCAGCTCGACCCCAATCGCGTGCCCGAGCTCGAAGCCGGGTTGAAGATCAACGAAGAGGTCTTGCGCCACCTGATCGTGCGCAAGCCCGAGAAGGCCGTCGCGACCCCTGTTGCGCCGCCGCCGGCGGAGGTCGTACTGGAGCCGATCCCTGTGGAATCCGACGCGGCGGTGGAGTGGGCGCGTCGGCCAGAAAGTCGAGAAGCCCGGCAGGACCGGGAGGAGGCTTAGATGTCGAATTTGAACAAGGCCTTGCTCATCGGCCGGCTAACCAAGGACCCGGAGATGCGTTACACGCCAAGCGGCACAGCGGTGACCAACTTCAGCATCGCGACCAACCGGTGGTCCACCGGTCCCGAGGGCGAGCGCAAGGAGTTCACCGATTACCACAACATCGTGGCTTACAACGCCGGCAAGCGGAATCTGGCCGAGATCGTGGCCCAGTACACGCGCAAGGGGGCACTCGTGTTTGTCGAGGGCCGCATTCAGACCCGATCGTGGGAGGGCCAAGACGGGCAGAAGCGGCGCACGACAGAGATCATCGCCAACGACGTGCAGTTCCTCGACAGCCGCAGCAGCGGCCCGTCCGACGGCACGGCCCGCAGCCGGCCTGCGACGACAGACGACGTTCCAGCTCCGGACGACGCACCTCGTGACGTCGACCCGGACGAAATCCCGTTTTAGGAGTCACCCAAGATGGCAGTCAACCGTCCTCAAGCTAGAGAGCAGGCAGCGCCCGGCGGGCCGGGCGGCGGCCCGAGAGGCCAAAAGCGCCAGCACCGCAAGGTCTGTACGTTCTGCGCCGAGAAGATCGACTACATCGACTACAAGGAGATCTCACGCCTGCGCCGCTTCGTCAGCGATCGGGGCAAGATCCTACCTCGCCGCGTCACCGGAACCTGCGCCAAGCACCAGCGGCCGCTCACGACCGCGCTCGAGCGCGCGCGGGCAATCGCGCTTCTGCCGTACACGACCGAGCTGCATTAAGTCAAAATCAGGCTGCCGCCGAAACCACTAACTGGAGCGCGCCCATGACTTTTCAGACGCAGCTGCGGATCCCCGGCCCGACGCCGCTTCCCGAGCGTGTCGTCCGGAGCATGAGCCGGCCGATGATTGACCACCGCGGACCGGAGTTCGCGGCGATCCTCTCTGAGATCACAGCCGGCGCCAAGCGCGTCTTCAAGACCAAGAACGACCTCCTTCTCCTCACCAGCTCTGGCACCGGCGGACTCGAGTCGGCGGTCGCGAACCTCATCTCGCCCGGTGACGAGGTCGTGGTCGCCCTGTGCGGAAACTTCGGCGAGCGCTTCGCCGCGCTGGCTGCGGCGTACGGCGCGAACCTCGTGCGTCTGGAGTTCGAATGGGGCCAGCCTGTCGACCCCGACGACCTTGCTGTCGTGCTTAGGCGCCATCCCCAAGCGCAGGTGGTGCTGCTCACACACAACGAGACGTCAACAGGCCTGACCAACCCGCTGCGCGAGCTGGCGCGGGTCGCGCGGAGCGCGGAGCGGTTGGTCGTCGTCGACGGTGTCAGCTCGATCAGCTCGATCGACATCGACACCGACGGGTGGGGCATCGACGTGGCGGTCAGCGGCTCCCAGAAAGGGTGGATGGCGCCGCCCGGAGTCGCGCTGGTAAGCGTAAGCCAGGGCGCCTGGGCGCAGCAGGCGAAGGCGCGGTCGCCGCGTTTCTACTTCGATTGGAAGGAAGCCAAGACATGGGCCGAGAAGGGCATGACGCCTTTCACGCCGGCGGTCCCGGTCGCTTTTGCGATGCAGGAAGGCCTGCGCATGCTCGAAGAGGAAGGCCTCAGCAACGTGTACGATCGCCACGCGCGCCTGGCGCGGGCGACCCGGTCAGGCCTCGAGGCGCTCGGCTTCCAGTTATTTGCAAAAGACGGATACCGCTCCAACACAGTCACCTCCGCGCTGCCGCCGCCTGGCCTGGACGTAGATGCGCTGCGCAAGCTGATCGACACGAAGTTCGGCGTGGTTATCGCCGGCGGCCAGGGCAAGATGAACGGCAAGATGGTCCGCGTGGGGCACCTGGGCGCGGTTGCCGAGGGCGACGTGGTGCAGGTGATCTGGGCCATCGAACAGGCGCTGGAGGAGCTGGACATCGCGCCGGCGGATGGACGCGGAGTCGCCGCGGTCACCGCCTCGGTGCAGGGCGTGGCCGCCGCGCGTTAAGGGCGGCATAGTGGCCAAGATCCTCGTCGCCGACCCTTTGGCCGAGGACGGCCTGGAGCGGCTTCGCCGGGCCGGCGAGGTGACGGTGGTGAGCAACCTTGCTGAGGCCGAATTGATCCGCCGCATCCCGGATTTCGATGCCCTGGTCGTGCGCAGCGAGACGCGTGTGACGGAGCCCATCATCGAGGCGGGCACCAAGCTGCGGGTCGTGGGGCGTGCGGGAGTCGGCGTGGACAACATCGATGTCCCGGCCGCGACGCGGCGCGGCATCCTGGTCGTCAACGCCCCGCGCGGCAACATCGTCGCCGCGGCCGAGCACACCATTGCGCTGCTGTTTGCGCTGGCGCGTTGGGTGCCGCAGGCGGACGCGTCGGTGAAGCGCGGAGAGTGGACGCGGTCGAAATTCGTAGGCACGGAGGTCCGCGGGAAGACGCTCGGCGTCATCGGCCTGGGCAACGTCGGCTCGGAGGTCGCCAAACGGGCGCATGGCCTCGAGATGGACGTCATTGCGTACGACCCGGTCGTCTCCGTCGAGCGCGCGGAGCTGTTCAACGTTGCGCTTGTCGGGCTCGACGAGTTGCTCGAGCAGGCTGACTTCATCACCGTCCACGTGCCGTTGGTCGACTCCAACCGCAACCTCATCGGCAAGGCCGAGCTCGCGAAGGTCAAGCCGGGTGCGCGACTGATCAACACCGCGCGGGGTGGAATCGTAGACGAGGGGTCGCTGTTCCAGGCGCTGCGGTCCGGACGGTTGGCCGCGGCGGCCGCGGACGTGTTCGAGACCGAGCCGCCAGGCGAAAACCCGCTCCTCGCCCTCCCGAACTTCATCGCCACGCCGCACATCGGCGCCTCGACTGCCGAAGCGCAGGTCTCGGTCGCATTCGACGTTGCAGAAGAGGTGGCTGCGGTGCTCGTGGGAGACCTGCCTCGCTTCGCCGTCAACGCTCCGGCGTTGCCTCCGGAAGAGCTCGCATACCTGCGTCCGTTCGCAGGCCTGACCGAGCGCCTCGCGGCAATGCACGCCCAGCTGTTCGGCGGGCGGGTTTCGATGATCGAGCTGGACGTCGAAGGTGAGCTGGCGGAGCACGACGTCAACCTTCTGGTCGCGGCGGCCATCAAGGGCCTGTTGCAACCGTTCACCGAAGAGAGGATCAACGCCGTCAACGCGCGCCTCATCGCCGGCAACCGCGGCATCAAGCTGGTCGAGCGCCGGAGCCGGTCGCACAGCAGCTACGCGAGCCTGGTCACCGTGCGCATGCAGGGCCACGAGATCGCCGGCACCCTGCTCATGGGTGAACCACGCGCGGTGCGGATCGACTCGTTTCGCGTCGACCTGGTGCCGGAAGGGCGTTTCCTTGTCAGCCGGCACGAGGACCGGCCGGGCGTCGTGGGCAGAGTCGGCAGCATCCTCGGCGAGCACGATGTGAACATCGCGAGCATGCAGGTCGGCCGTGATGCTCCGCGCGGCAACGCGATGATGATCCTAGCCGTGGACGAACGCGTTTCTGACGATGTGCTCGCCACCCTGAGAGACGTGGCCGGCATGTCTGACCTCCGGTACGTCGAGCTGGGCGGCGACTCCAACGGCTGACGTCCGGGCGCTGCCCGGAATCAGGTATTACCTGGCCCGCGCAGGCGACCCCAGCAAGCTCGTCGCGCCGCCATACGACGTCATCCCGGATGGCGAGCTGGATCACTACCGCTCGCAGTCGCCCTACAACGTCGTGCATCTGACGCGTCCTGGCACCGACTACGAGGGGGCCGCCCGGACGTTTGAGCGCTGGCTCAACGACCGCATCCTCGAGCCCGAGTCGCGTTCGATGTACGTCCACGAGGTCGACTTCGACGGGCGGGTGAGGCGCGACCTGATCGTGTCGCTGCGCCTCCAGCCGTATGCGGACAGGGTGGTGCTGCCACACGAACGGACGCACACCGGTCCCAAGGAGGACCGCCTGGCGCTCCTCCGCGCGACAAAAGCCAGTCTGGAGCCCCTGTGGTTTCTGTATGAAGGCGCGAACACGGGCGTGCCGGAGATACTGGAGAAGGTGGCTTCCCGCGCCCCCGCCGTGCGTTTCACCGGCCCGGAAGGCACCACCCACCGGTTGTGGGTCATCTCGGACGCCGCCATCCACGTCGCCGTCAACGAAGCCCTCGGGAATCTGCCCGTCCTTATCGCGGACGGCCACCACCGCTACGAAACCGCGCTGGACTACGCGGAGGAGGCCGGCGGCGGGCCGGACGCCGCCTCGCGGTTCACCCTGGCCCTGCTCACCGACCTGGCCGACCGGGGTCTGGTCGTGCTGCCGACCCACCGGGTGATGAAAGCCGGCGTCGCTGTCACGGGCGGTGAGCCAAGAGCGTCGCTGGAAGACACCCTTGCCTCCCTGCGCGGCCGAGTGGCCGCCGGCACCTACCGCAACCACGAGTTCCAGGTATTGCCGTTGGAAGGGGAGGTGGCCGTCGCGGAGTTGCATGAGCAAGTGATCGACAACCTGCTCGGCAAGCGGAACCCGGAAGACTTCCTCCTGTACACGCGCGACCCGGCCGAGGCGGTGCGGTGGGTAGACCAGGGGGTCGGGACTGCGGCTTTCTTCCTCGACAAACCCGACCTGCGCCAGGTTTTGAAGCTGGCCCTGGAAGGGAAAACTCTCCCTCAGAAAGCGACCTATTTCCACCCCAAACCACCCTCCGGGATGGTTTTCGATCGGCTGGAAAGAGACCGGAGTTTATAGTTCAGGGACCCAAAAACAGTGCCGATTTACGGTTACAGATGCAGCGACTGCGGACATCAGTTCGAGATCCACCAGAGGATGTCGGACGAGCCGCTCAAGGTCTGCCCGAAATGCCAGGGTAAGCTCACCAAAGTGCTCTACCCGGCGGGCGTGATCTTCAAGGGCAGCGGCTTCTACACGACCGACTACAAAGGTTCGGCCAACGGATCCACATCGAGCTCTGAGACGAAGACGGAGACGAAAACGGAGTCCAAGCCGGAATCAAAGTCGGGATCAAACGATTAAGTAGCGAAAAGAGGGGAGTGCACGTGGGGAACATCCAGGAAGTAACAGACAGCGAGTTCGAGACCGCCGTCCTCAAGGCCGACAAGCCAGTGCTCGTCGACTTCTGGGCGACGTGGTGCGGTCCGTGCCGCATGATCGCGCCCATCGTGGAGCAGCTCCACGGCGAGCTGGGCGACAAGATCAAGGTCATGAAGATGGACATCGACGAGAACCCGTCGGTGCCGATGCAGCTGGGGATCATGTCGATCCCGACTGTGATCATCTTCAAGGACGGCAAGCCCGCTGAGCGGACCGTCGGCTATCGCCCGAACATGAAGGGCGATCTCAAGTCCAAGCTCGAAGCGCTGATCTAAAGAAGATCGCCGCCAAGTCCGGCCTCGTGGTCGGCGCCGATGGAGTGGCGCGATGCTGGTGGGCGGACTCAGACGACGTGCTCCGCCAGGATCACGATCTCGAGTGGGGCAGGCCGGTCGGCGACGACCGGCGCCTCTTCGAGACGCTAATGCTCGAGGCCTTCCAGGCAGGTCTGAGCTGGCTTGTGGTGCTCCGCAAGCGAGAGAACTTTCGGGCCGCGTTTCGCAACTTCGAGCCAGCGACGGTTGCGCGATTCACCGCCCGCGACGCGGGGCGACTGATGCGCGATGACGGCATCATCCGCAACCGGGCCAAGATCGACGCCACGATCAACAACGCGCGCAGGTGTGGCGACGTGGTCAGAGAATTCGGCAGCTTCGCCGCCTACGTGTGGGGATACGAGCCGAAGTTGCCAGCGGTGTCGCCCGCCCTGCCGCCTGAAGCCGTCGCCCTGAGCAAAGACTTGCGCCGGCGCGGCTGGACATTCGTCGGCCCGACCACCGTCCACTCGTTCATGGAGTCGGCCGGCCTGGTCAACGACCACGTCGCTGGTTGCGCGGCAGGACGCGAGGTGGAGCGCGAGCGGCGCGCGTTCAAGCGCCCGGCTAGAAAGCTGGCGCAATAGGACCTGGACTAATCTAGGCCCGGGCTGGGGATGTATGGGGGCTGGTGCCCCCCGCGGTCTTCAAAACCGTCTGCGGGGCGCTGCTGAGGCGTCCCGGGTGGGTTCGATTCCCATCCATCCCCGCCAGTCCTGAGTGTCACGACAGCCAACATGACAGCCACAGCAGCGCACATGGACGGCCTTCAGCGAACGCTGGTAAACAAAGCCTGCGGGTAAGGGTGGCCGATAAGCAAATGCCCGTGCGGCCGTTCGCCCAGCCTGTGCGGCGCGAAAACTCGGTCAGACCCACCGATGGTGCGTAGCCGCCCGTGGTCAGCAACGAAACCGCGATTAGCCGGAGGGATGGGCGGGTGTCAACACGTAGAACTACGAGCAGAAGTTACTCACCGGCAGAGATGTCTCCCTGCAGCCATGATGCCGATCGATTCACGGCGATGGTCTACGCCGCGCGCGAATACTCTTTGATGATCCCGTGCAGGCGATCGATACGCACGACTTCGCCCGCGCTCGGAATCGGCAATGGGTCCGGAGGCCTGAGCTCCCGGCTCCGGTGAGGTCGGGCGTGGTTGTAGTGATCGAAGAATTCCTTCAACACCCTCATCAGGTGGCGCTCGCCGAAGATGACCAGGAAATCAAGACACTCGGTGCGGATTGTCTTCACAAGGCGCTCCGCGACGGCATTTGCCCGAGGGGCTCGGAAGGGAGTCAAGGCGATCTTGGCGCCTTCCGCCTTGAAGACGGCGTCGAAGTCTTTGGTGAACTTGGAGTCGCGATCATGGATGAGCATGCTGATCGGTACGTCCAAATCCTGCAGCTCCACGCAGACATTGCGAGCCTGTTGGCAGACCCAAGCTGAGTCTGGGTAGTGGGTACAGCAACTGAAGATCAGCCGCCGGCTCCTGAGCTCCACGAATACAAGGACGTAGATGACATCGAGCAGAACGCTGTCTACGGGGAAGAAGTCGCAGGCCAGCACCGCGTCGGCTTGAGCGCGCAGAAACTGACTCCAGCTGAGTCCACCGCGCCGAGGCGCGGGGCCAACTCCATGCTGACGCAATAGCAGCCGGATGGTTGAGTTGGAGACGCGATAAGCGAGCTTCAGCATCTCACCCTGGATCCTCCGTTCGCCCCAGCGAGGACTCGCCTTCGCCATCGTCAGGATGAGATCTCGGATGTCTTCGGAGATCGGTGGTCGTCCCCGGCGGCGTTTAGCGAATGCGGCCCACTTCCGGCGCACCAGCTCGCGATGCCATCTCTTCAGGGTGGCGGGGGAGAAGAGCAGTCGGCCAGATGGCAAATGTCGTCCGATCGCGGCCAGGATCATGCGATCGACGGGGAAGAGATCCGGTCGCTTCACCTGCCGCCGCAGGATCGCAACCTCGTGGCGAAGAGCCAGCAGTTCACCGTGAAGCTCCGCCTCGGTCATGTTCCTGATGACTCCAATGTCCACGATGAGTCGGAGCACGGCATAGATGGAGGCGAAGAGCACGAGCGCAGACCGTACCTGCCGGCAGGTTCAAAGTTCAAGCCACGGCGCGTTGCCAGGCGACGATCATCGCTCCACCCGCCCGATACACTCCGTGTGCAGTTCATGGATGACGTTGCACTAGACTGCGACGGAGTTTTCGCGCCGCACAGGCTTCCTTCCCCGACATCAATTGGACTTGGAGGAGCACGCGAATGAAGAGGCCGCTCATATTTCGCTGTGGACAGAATTCGCTCTCGCGCTAGGTGTCAGCGCGCGGGACCTCGCATCGAGCCGACCCAACAGGTCGAC
>DATEGC010000059.1:0-5570 GCA_035280285.1 Candidatus Dormiibacterota bacterium
GACCAACACGCCGGGCATGATCCGCGCCATGGCGCGCAAGGTCCAGGCGCTGGGTGTGCGTCCAGAGCTGGAGGTCTTCGACACCGGACATCTCGTCATGGTCAAAGAGCTGATCAAAGAAGGGCTGATCGACGACCCGCCTTTGATCCAGCTGTGCATGGGAATCCCGTACGGCGCACCAGACGAGCCAGCGACCTTGATGAGCATGGTCAACCAGCTGCCGGCCGGGGCGATCTTCTCCGCCTTCTCAATCGGCCGCATGCAGCTCGCGTACGCGGCGCTGGCCGTAATGGTTGGAGGCAACGTCCGCGTCGGCCTCGAGGACAACCTCTACCTGTCCAAGGGCCGGCTGGCGACCAACGGCCTTCTCGTCGAGCGGGCCGTCAACATCCTCGAGAACATGAACGTGCGCGTGTTGGGCTCAGATGAGGTGAGGGAGAGACTTCGCCTGAAGCAGCGTGTCTGAGACAAAACTTCGCACGGTAGCGCTGCTGGGCGGAGGCGTCATCGGTGGGGGGTGGGCGGCTCGCTTCTTGCTGCATGGGGTCGACGTGCGGGTCTACGACCCTGCGCCGGACACGGAACATCGCGTAGCCGCAATGCTCGACGCAGCTCGGCGCGCGTGGCGGCGGCTGACTCTCCTCCCGCTGCCGCCGGAGGGACGGCTTTCGATTTCCGGCACGGTGGAAGATGCCGTCGACGGCGCCGACTTCATCCAGGAGAGCGCGCCCGAGCGGGAAGATCTCAAGCGCGACGTGCTGGCGCGGGCCAGTGGCGCCGCCCGGCCCGACACGGTCGTCGCCTCCTCGACTTCAGGGCTTCTGCCGACCAGGCTCCAGTCCGGCATGGAGCACCCTGAACGGCTAGTGGTCGGCCATCCCTTCAATCCCGTGTACCTGCTGCCGCTGGTAGAGGTTTGCGGCGGCGAGTTGACCTCGCCGGCTGCGATCGAGCGCGCGGAGGACGTCTATCGCTCGGTCGGGATGTCGCCGCTTCGCGTGCGGAAGGAGATTCCCGGGTTCATCGCCGACAGGCTGCTGGAGGCGCTGTGGCGGGAGGCGTTGTGGCTGCTCGCCGACGACGTGGCGACCGCGACCGAGATCGACGACGCGATCCGGCTGGGCCCTGGGCTGCGGTGGGCGCAGATGGGCACGTTTCTGCTCTACCGCATCGCCGGCGGCGACGCCGGCATGCGCCACTTCATGGAACAGTTCGGACCGACATTGCAGTGGCCCTGGTCCAAGCTCACCGACGTGCCCCCCCTAGACGATGCGCTGCTGAACAAGATCACCACGCAGTCGGACGCGCAAGCCGATGGAAGGTCGATTCGCGAGCTCGTGCAGCTGCGCGACGACAGCCTCGTGGCCGTCATTCAGGGCCTCCGCTCGCACAAAGCCGCCGCTGGCGCGACGCTGGCCGAACACGAACGTGCCCTGTTCGACGTGGCTCATCCGCGCGTCATGGCGGCCGGCGATGACGTCGCGAAGCCGCTCGTGCTTCACAGGACGAGGATTCCGGCCGAGTGGGTCGACTATAACGGCCACATGACGGAAAGCCGCTATCACCAGGTGCTCGCGGACGCGTCGGACGCGTTCATGCACTACCTCGGCGTCGACGCGGCCTACCTGGCGCGCGGATGCAGCTATTTCACTGCTGAGTCCCACCTCTCGTTCCTGGCCCAGACGCCGGCAGAAGAGATGGTGGAGGTGTCGACGCAGCTCCTCGGCTCGGACGAGAAGCGCGTGCACCTTTTCCACCGCATGCTGCGCGCGGAGGACGGAAACGTGCTCGCGGAGTCGGAGCATATGTTGCTGCACGTCGACCTGGGGACGGGGCGCACCACAGCCGCCGACGCGGAGGTGCTGGAGCGGTTGGCGAGGATCGCCGAAGCACATTCGCAGCTGCCAAGGCCGGAGCGCGCCGGGCGGAGGATCGGCGATCGCAACTCCTGACCCGTCGGCGCAGTTTCCGTCGCTGGCGCGCCTGCAGGGGATGCCAGTCGACGAGGCGCGCAAGATTTACGACCGCGAAGCCCAGACCAACTTCGGGCCGGTCGAGCCGGTGGCTTCGGTCAAGGACCGAGATGTGCACAGAGACGAAGGACGGATTCGAGTCAGGATCTACCGGCCTGCAGGAACGGCGGTGCAAACGCTGGTTTATTTTCATGGCGGCGGCTGGGTGGTCGGCAGCATCGACTCGCATGACGGCGTCGCGCGGCACCTGTGCCGGTTCGGTCGCTGCGTCGTGATCTCGGTCGATTACCGCCTCGCGCCAGAGCACCGGTTCCCCACTGCGGTCGAAGATGCATGGACGGTGACACGGTGGGCGGCGCGGTCGGCACCACTTGTCGTTGGCGGCGACAGCGCCGGTGGAAACCTGGCGGCTGCGGTGGCGCTGAGGGCGCGTGATCGCGGCCTGCCGCTCGCGCTCCAGCTGCTCGTCTACCCTGCGCTCGACTGCGTGGCGCCGGGCCACGGCGAGTACGGATACTGGGTACGCCAGTACCTGCGCCGACCGGAGGACGCGAATGAGGCAGACGCGTCGCCCCTGCAGGCCACGGACCTGGGCGGCGTGGCTCCTGCCCTCCTGCTCTCGTGCGAGCTCGACATCCTGCGCGCGCAGGCAGAGGACTATGCGCGCCGGCTGCGTGAGGCGTCAGTCAAAGCGACGCATGTGGTGTATCCCGGACTGATGCACGGCGCGTTTCGCATGCCGGCGGTGGTAACCGGTGCTCGCCGGATGCTCGACGACGCCGCTGGCGCCTTGCTGCGGGCATGAGCTCTCGCCGGCTGCCGATCTTCGCGGGTCTCGTCTTCCTCGCCGAGTCGGCCTTCTACGCAGTGGTGCCGCCACTCGCTCCCGGGTTCGTGCGCGACCTGCACATGAGCACCACCGAGATCGGGATCCTGGTCGCGGCCTATCCGGCGGGAGTGCTGATGGCAACGATTCCGGCCATCGTGCTGGTGAACTCAACCGGCGTTCGCATGACTACGATCGCTGGACTCGGAGCGCTCATCGCCGCCACACTCGGATTTGCATGGGGCAGCACACCCCTGCTACTCGACGGGGCAAGGCTCGTGCAGGGCGTCGGTGGACAGATCGCGTGGGCAGGCGCGCTGGCCTGGCTGACCAGCTCAGCGCGCTCCGACCGTCGTGGGTCTGCCATCGGCGGGGCGGTCGGTGCGGCCCTGATTGGCATGGTCCTCGGCCCTCCGCTGGGAGCCATGGCCTCGAATCTGGGACGCGGCCTCGTTTTCAGCGCTATGGCGCTAGTGCTCCTGGCGCTCGCGGTGTTCGGTCCGCCTCCGGTCGCTGCAGACGTGGCCAGGCGGGAATGGCTGCCCGCGATCGGCCAACTGTTCCACAGCCGGTCTGCAAATGTCGGCAACTCGCTCTTGTTCGTGATCGGTGTCGTCAATGGCACCGTGGCCAGCCTCGTGCCCCTGCTCGTGACTCAGCGCCACGGCAGCGCGGTCACGATCGCAGTGATCCTCTCAGCGACCTATTTGACCGGATCGATACTCAACGTCAGCGTTGGGCGCCTGTCCGACCGAATTGGACGTCTCGTCCCAACCGTCATCGGGCTGGTCGTGGCCGCTGCGTCGATACCGTTCCTCCCCCACATCGAGGCGATCATCGCGCTTGCTGTGGTCACGATCATCGCGAGCGCGGCCGTTTCGGCCCTGTGGACGCCGACGGCGGCGATGGTGAGCGACGGCGTTGACACTGGGCAAGGGGGACAGGCGGTCGCGGTGGCGATTCTGAATGCGGCCTGGGCAGCGGGCGTGACCGGGGGCGCGATTGTGGTCTCGAGGGTGGCTGACGTCGCTGGCTTCACTGCACCATTCATCCTCGTCGGCGCTGCCTGCGGGCTGGCGGCGGTGGCGACCGTCGTCACAGGTCGTCCCGCCTCGGCTAACAAGGAGAAGGCATGGACTTTGGGTTGACCGAAGAGCAGGAGATGATCGTCAATACGGTCCGCGGCTTCGTCGAACGAGAGCTCTATCCGCTGGAGGCAGAGGTCGAACGCACCGGTCATGTTCCGATCGAGGTCGGCCGCGAGATCCAGCGCAAGGTCAAGGCGCTCGGCTTTTACGCGCCGAACATGCCGGCCGAGCTCGGCGGGGGTGGGCTCGATCGCGTCACATTCACGCTGCTCGAGCGCGAGCTCGGTCGCGCGGCGATGGGGCTGTCGGTGTTCTGGGGCCGGCCGTCCGAGATCCTGGTCGCCTGCAGCGAAGAGCAGAAGAAGCGCTACTTGATGCCATCGATCGCCGGCGACAAAGTGGATGCGCTCGCCATGTCCGAGCCGGATGCGGGTTCAGATCTGCGCGGGATGCTGTCCGCAGCGCGCCGCGACGGGGACGATTGGATCATCAACGGCACGAAACATTTCATCAGCCACGCGGACGTCGCGGACTTTCTCATCGTGTTTGTCGCGACCGGCGAGGAACGGACACCGAAAGGGAGCAAGAAGCGGATCACGAGCTTCCTTCTCGACCGCGGCACTCCTGGAATGGACATCCGTCCCGGTTACCGGTCGGTGTCGCACCGCGGTTATCAAAACTGCATCGTCGTCTTCAACAATTGCCGAGTGCCCTCATTGCAGATTCTCGGCGAGGAGGGGAGCGGTTTCGACATGGCCAACACGTGGCTTCGCGGAACCAGGCTGACAGTCGCCGCCACGTGCGTCGGCCGGGCACGCCGCGCGTGTGAGCTGGCCTTGAAGCACGCGGCCGAGCGCAAGCAGTTCGGGCAGCAGATCGGCAAGTTCCAGGGCGTTTCCTTTCAGCTCGCCGACATGGTCACCGAGATCGACGCCGCCGACTACCTGACGCTGGCCGCCGCGTGGTCTCTCGAACACGACCGGGAGGAAGCCAATCGCCTGATCTCGCAAGCGAAGCTGTTTGCATCGGAGATGCTCTCGCGCGTCACCGATCGCGCGATCCAGATCTTCGGCGGCATGGGCTTGATGGACGAGCTTCCCCTCGAACGTCTGTGGCGGGACGCGAGGGTGGAACGAATCTGGGACGGGACAAGCGAGATCCAGCGGCACATCATCTCGCGCGACCTGCTCCGCCCACTCGGAGCATGAAGGCGTGACGACGGGACCCGTCAGAACCACTCGGGATGGAGCAGTTCTAGAGGTCGTGCTGGACCGGCCGAAAGCCAATGCCATAGACGCCGCAACGAGTCGCCTGATGGGTCAGGTTTTCGAGCGTTTTCGCGATGACACCGATTTGAGGGTGGCGATCATCACCGGATCAGGCGCTCGATTCTTTTCAGCGGGCTGGGACCTCAAGGCCGCCGCCGCCGGTGAACCGCCCGACGCCGACTACGGCGCGGGTGGTTTTGGCGGGATCCAGCAGCTTCCCAACTTGAACAAGCCGGTGATCGCGGCGGTTAACGGACTGGCAGTCGGTGGCGGCATGGAGCTGGCGCTGTCCGCCGACCTCATCTTTGCCGCCGACCATGCGCGGTTCGCTCTACCCGAGATCGCCGCAGGGACGCTGGCCGACGCGGCGACGGTGCGGCTTCCGAAGCGAATTCCGCACCACGTGGCGATGGAC
>DATEGC010000060.1:0-18509 GCA_035280285.1 Candidatus Dormiibacterota bacterium
GGAGCGCAGCCGGTCGACTCCGAGCTGATAGTCGAGTCGCTGCGCCGGGTGAAGTCACCCGCCGAGCTGGAGTGCATCCAGCTCGCCTGCGACTGGGCGGTGCGCGCGCATCGCCGGATGCAGGCGGTGATCACTACCGGCAAAACCGAGATGGAGTGCTACACGCCCGCCGCAGATGAGACGTTGTTCGAGATGATCCGCGAGATGCCCGGCTGGCGGCCACGCGGCGTCGATCGCACCGGCCTGGTGGCGATGTTCGTGGGCGGACGCTCGACCGCGATGCCGCACGGATTCGTCAAAGGCCACGGGATCCAGCGCGGCGACGTGCTCGTCAGCGGGGCCGGCGTGAACATCGACGGCTATCGCAGCGAGCTCGAGCGAACGATGATCGTCGGCCAGCCCAAGCGCGACCAGGTCCGGGCCTTCGAAGCGATGCTCGCGCTGCAGTCGAGAGCGCTCGAAGTAATGGCGCCGGGCGTGCCCGCGGGCGAAGTCGAGCTGGCCACGGTACCGCTGGCAGAAGAGCTCGGAGTCGCCGGCAACCTGCGCCACCACGTCGGCCACTCCATCGGACTGGAAGGCCACGAGGCGCCGTTCCTCGACCGCGGTGACGACGCCGTGCTGGAGCCCGGCATGGTGTTCACCGTCGAGCCCGGCGTCTACATCAACGAGCTGGGGGGCTTCCGCCACTCCGATACGGTCGTGATCACTGAGGACGGCTGCCGGTCGATGACCGACTACCCCCGCGAGCTGAAGGACCTGATCATCCCAGCCTAGCTGGCCGCGGCCACGTCGGTCGGGCGGATATGGCTGCTCACCAGGTGCAGCACCGGCACGCCCTTGTGGACCCGATGCCTGACGCGATCAAGAGCGACAGGGGGCAGCACATCCTGCTCGCCCTGCATCACGACCGTTTCGTGCGGCCTCACCTCGGCCCACACCCTGCTGATTGCGTCGCGCGGCAAGCTCCCGGGGACATACACATACCGCCGTTCCCCAACCCGGTCGCGGGCATGCATCTCGGCCCGCGTGAACGCGTCCTGCGCGACGTAGTCCTTCAGGTAAGGGTCGCTGACCTCCCACAGCTCGGCCGGTCCTGGCGGAGCCTGGCCGCGATACAGGAACACAACCCGTTTACCGTTCGCCACAAGCACGCCTTCGTCGATCACAGCGTCGGCCGAGTTCTGGTCGCGTGGAAGGATGACCAGCACGTCGGCAGGGTTGCGCTGAAACTGCATCGCGATCGACTGAGCCGCCATCTCGGGGCGATAAGGCACCGGGAAAACTGCCGGGCGCAGCCGCCTGCCGCGGCTGTACGTCCACAGGCCCACGGCCAGGCCGATCAGCGTGAGGCCGCCCCCGAACGCGGTGGCGTAGGGCTTCGCCACGAGGTTGACGCTCCATCCGATCACCGTCAACGCGGTCGTCACTACGCCCACTGCAAACACCAGTCGCCGCACGAGGGATCGGTCGAGCCTCAGCTCGCGCCACCGCACGACGTCGAGGGAGAAGTTGGTCAGGATGAACGAGCCGAGGAGGCCGAAGGCGTAAAGATCGCCGAGGAACACCGCCGCCACAGGACTCTGGCCTGCGATGTACACGAGCAGCACCGGAGGTCCCACCGCCGCGAAGATCGCGATGTGCGGCGTGCGCCGCCAGACGTTGCGGCGCTCGACCACGCGGGGAAGGAAGCCCATACGCGTCAGGGCGAGAAACACGTGATAGCCGCCGATGATTGCGGTGTTGCTGGCGAAGATCAACAGCACCGAGCCGCTCACGGCGACGACGTCGGCCAGCGCCGGTCCGGAATACTGGCCGGCGAGCAGCGACAGCAGCTGGTTGACGTGGTTCGGGTTGTTCGGGTCGGCGACGAGGGTCGTCTGCCACAGGGTCAGCAGCGGGCTGGTCACAGTCATCGTGAGGATGACCAGCCCCATCGTTCGATACGCCGTCGTCCGTCGAGGGGAGCGCATTGCAGGCGCGATCTGCGCCACGCTCTCCAGTCCTGAAAAGGCCAGGAACGCCGCGCCGAATCCCGTCAGAACGACGAGCGGGGTCAGCGGCGGCGGCCCTTGCCCGACAGCAGCCACGCTGTTGACGATGCCTAACGGACCGAGGTGGACCGCTACGACGATCACCGCCAGCATCTGCGCGACAGCAGCCGCGGCCGCTGCGGCGAAGCTCACCGTCGCGCTCTCACGGATGCCGTACACGTTGAGCAGCGCCAGGAGGGCCAGCGCGATCAGGGTGCCTGGGACGGCGTTGCCCCAACCGACGGCCGGGGCCACCACAGCCAGGTACGCGATGCCGGAGAAGGCGCTGATTGCCGCGGTCAAGTAGTAGTCGACGATGATGAAGAGCCCGCCGACCAGGCCTGCCAGCGGGTGGAGTGCTCTCGACGATAGGGTCACCACGCCCCCGCCCTCCGGATTTCGCCACGTGACCTCGGCATACTTCAAGGACAACAGGACGAACACGACGAGGGTCAACAGGACGAAGATCGCCGCGCGCTTGTTGTAGCCGCTGGCAGAGAGGATGCCCGGCACGTAGTAGATCGACGTGCCTATGTCGGCGAAAACGATCGACCAACAGAGGAGCGGTCCAAGGTTGGCGCTGTGAACCTTGACGCGCCGCCTCGCGGCGGCGGGAGTGTGCATCAGGTTCGGTTGCGAAGCTCGACCAGGTAGCGGCGCAGGCTCTCCACTTCGTTCCGGAGGCGGTTGACGGTCCCCTCCGCCTGGCGGTCGTCGACCTCAATGTAGGCGACCGCGGCGAGGTAGATATCGGCGCGCTCCAGCTGGCGGATGGCCGCACGCAGGACCTGCCTGCGCTCGCCGGCGCTTCGCGAATCGGGTAGCTTCAGGACTGCGGTGCGCACAAACCCAAGCTAGGAGCGGGGCTGTTGGGACTCCATGAGGAGATTCCCGGGACCCGTATGGATTCCGTATGGGTTTGAATAAGCCGTAATGGACTCTGAATCGGTCGCCCGGCGCGGCAGCCGTCTGGGTGACCTCCGGGTCGTGGTCCGCCGTCCCGCAAAGCTGCCCCGCACCCTTGGTCCCGGCGCCCTGTTCGCGGCCTGTTACGGCAACGTCGGGTCGAGCATCTACTACGCCCTCGGCGTCACTGCGGCGTTCGCGCTGGGCCTGACCCCTGTGGCGTTGATCCTGGCGGGGTTCATCTTCGTCACGACCGCGCTCAATTACGCAGAGGGCACCGCCGCGCTGCCCCACGCCGGCGGAAGCTCGAGCTTCGCCCGGCGCGCGTTCAACCAGCCGATCGGTTTCATCGTCGGCTGGGTCCAGCTCCTCAACTACACGGCGACGGCGTCGATCTCCGCTTATTTCGCGATCGGCTACCTGGGCGTGTTCGGCAGGTACGTCGGCCTGTTCGACGTGCTGCGCCACAACGATGCGGCACACGTGGCGGCGACCGCTGTGCTGATCGGCTTTCTGATCATCGTCAACGTCATCGGCATCCAGGAGTCGAGCCTGCTCAACCTGGTGCTCGCGTTCACCGATCTGATCACTCAGTTCGTACTGGTGATCCTCGGCCTCATCCTGCTGCTCAACATCGAGACCGTGATCCACAACATCCACCTCGGCGTCGCGCCGACGTGGGGCACTTTCCTGGCGAGCATCTCGATCGCGATGGTCACCTACACCGGCATCGAGACGATCTCCAACCTGGCGGAAGAGGCGAAGGATCCAGGCCGCAACGTGCCCCTGGCCACCTGGTGGGTGATCATCGCGGTGCTCTTCGTCTCAGCGTTTCTGCCGACCATCGGCATGAGCGTGTTCCCGGTCCACTACGATGCCGGCGCCCACCAGTACGTCACCGACCTGGCCACTCGCTACAAGGACGATCCAGTGGCTGGCATCGTCGGCCAGTTCACGCAGCCGCTTGCCTACTTCGCCCAGATCTGGGTCGGCATCCTGGCTTTCACGATTCTGGTCATCGCCACCAACGCCGGGTTGATCGGGATCTCGCGGCTCAGCTACTCGATGGCGGGGGTGGACCTATTGCCGAAGCGGTTCGCGACGCTGCACCCGAAGTTCAAGACGCCATACATCTCGATCATCGTTTTCGGAGTCATCGCCGCTGTTCTCGTGCTGCCGGGCGTCATCGTGCACAGCGCCGAGATTGACCTGATGAGTGCCGTGTACTCGCTTGCCGCGACCTTTGCCTTCTGTTCTGCACATCTGTCTGTGATGCGGCTTCGCTTCATCGAACCAGCCCTGCACCGTCCCTATCGCATGCCGTGGAACATCCGCTTCGGCCGCGACAGCATCCCGGTGCTGTCACTTGTGGGCGCGCTCTTCATAGGTACCGTTTTCACGCAGCTCGTGTTTCAGAACATCTCGAACTCGACGTTCATCTTCATGGGCTGGCTCGGGCTGGGCGTGCTGACCTACGTGTTCTACCGGCGGTATCGAAACGAGCCGCTGTGGGAGCCGCTAGAAGTTCCACCGCCGCGCGAACGAGAGGTGGAGCACGTGCCTTTCGAGAGCCTGCCGCGAAGCGCTCGGTATCGCATGGGAAGGCGCGAACGAATCGCGGCGCACGCCGCGCGAGCAACCCATGTCCACGAACGGCATCGCCCCGGGTGGCAGCTCGAGCTCGAGCTGTTCTTCGCGCGTCACGGCTCGATCCGGGGCACCTTGATCGTGCTCGTGTTCGCCGCGGTCAGCGGGCTGGCGGTGTTCGTCGACCTGTCGCCGCTTGACCCCACAGGTCCCGGGCTTGGATGGTCACCGGGCCTCGTCATCGTTGCTTTCATCGCCGCTTACCTGCTCAACCGGAGCCACGCCGAGCAGTAGTCGATATCCAACTCCTGGTTCGCTCACGATGTACTTCGGGTTCGTGGGGTCGTCGCCGAGCTTCTTGCGGATCTGCGCCACCACGTAGCGAGTGTTGTACGTGTCGCCAACCGCGTAGTCGCCCCACACCTTGCGCAGCAGCGTACTGTGGCTCACGGGCTTGCCGGCGTGGAGGGCAAGGTAGCGGAGCAGCTCGTATTCGGTCGGCGTCAGCCGGACCGCCTTCCCCTTCACGGTCACCAGGCGTCGCGCCAGGTCGACCTCCAGGTCGCCGCTGCGGATGACCGGCTCCCCGGCCGGCACATCGGCCTGGCGGCGCAGCACCGCGCGGATTCGAGCCACCAGCTCTTCAGTGCCGAACGGCTTGACCACATAGTCATCGGCGCCCGCGTCAAGCGCGCGCACTTTGTCTTTCTCGCCCGGCATCACGCTGACCACGATCACCGCGGCTCGCGTCGCCGGCCGCAAGGCACGCAGGGTGGCGAACCCATCCATCTTCGGCAGCCCCAGATCGAGCAGGATCACGTCCGGCCGCCACGCCGCGGCCTCGCGCACCGCTTCTTCTCCGCTGCCCACCGCGCGCACGTCGAAGTCGTGGTACGTCAGTCCGGTGCGCAGCGCCCGCCGCATTTCGATCTCGTCGTCGACCACCAGAACACGGCCGCTCACTTTGCGGCCGGGACGCGGACGAGCGGCAGCGTGAACGTGAAGCGTGGACCGCGGCGACGGTTCTCGGCGCGGATCGTCCCGCCGTGCGCCTCCACGACCCGCTTCGCGATCGCCAGCCCCAGACCCGTGCCACGCGCTCGCTTGGTCCAGAACGTGTCGAAGACGCGGTCGAGGTCGGCCGGCGCGATCGCCGGGCCATCGTTCTCGACCCACGCTTCGAGGGCGCCGTCGCGCGCCACCGCTCCGATCTCGATCGCCCCTTGGGGCGGCGCCCACTCGGCCGCGTTCTCGAGCAGGTTCGTGATGAGGCGTCCCGTCTGCAGCTCGTCGACCTCGACCGGCGGCAGATCGTCCGTGATGTGCACGACGACCTCGTGGCCCGTCATTTCGCGGCGTAGCTGGTGTAGCGCCATGCCCACGAGGTCGGCGAAGCTGTGCGGCTCGCGTTCGAGCTCGACGCCAGCTTCCAGCCGCGACATGTCCAGCATGTCACCGACCATGCGATCCAGCCACTGCGCCTGGCGGTCCATGTCCGACACCAGCTCGCGCTGTTCGGGCTGGAGGCGGGCCCGCGGAGCGGTCAGCGCTGTGAGCCCTGCACGAAGCGACGCGATCGGACTTTTCAACTCGTGCGAAAGCGACGACAGAATCGCAGCCTTCAGCCGGTCTGAAGCCTCGAATCCACGCGCGCGTTCCGCTTCGAGGGAAGCTCGCCGTCGGTCGAGCAACAGGTCCACGAGCCCGATCAGGGCGGCGAGCATACGCAGGTCGCTCTCTTCGGGCAGGCCGGAGTCGATGCCGATCACCACCACGCCACTCGCAAGCGGCAGGTAGGCGGTGTCGCCGCCCGCGCCATGTGTCCGAATCGGCCTCGCGACGCCATCCTTGATCGCGATGCCGACCGCCCGTGCGTTCTGGTGAGACCACTGCGCCTGCTTGAGCTCTTCAGCGCTCACGGGAGCCCCGGTCAGAGTTGTCGCGCCGCCCAGGACGCTGAATCGGCTCACTCCCTTCAGCTGTACAGCGCTGGCGGAGATCATCGCCAGCGCGTCAGCAACGTCCTGGGTACGGAGCATCGCGGTGGCGAGTGCATACAAGGACCGGGAGTCTGTCACCAGCGCCTCGGCGGCTGACTGGGCGCGCCTCAGGGACGCCGCCAGCTGGCTTGTCACAAGCGCGACCGCAAGCAGCACGATCAGCTCGAGAAGCTCGGCGGGGCCGGCGACCGTGAACGTGCCGACCGGCGGAACGAAGAAGAAGTCGTACAGCAGGAATGCGGCGACGCTGCCGGTGACGGCAGGACCCCGACCCCACCGCGCGCCGAGCCACAGCACGAGCAGGAGGTAGAAGGCGGAAAGGCCCGAGACAGTCGCCACCGCGGTCATCACCCCGATCACAGCCGTGACCGCGATCGCCCCGCCGACCGCCACCGCGTACGGCACCAGGCGATGCGTCATTGTGGCACCGAGTCTACGTTCCACCGCACGCCAGTCCCGTGCGCGTTGCAGGTGCCCAGCAGCTCGTCGCCGAGGCGGACCTCGAAAGTCTCATGGCCGGGTTCCATGCGAAGGTGGAACACCCGCGCGCCCGCGATTGACTTCGCGATGCGTGGCCTTTCGTGCTCGTCGACGTACTGCATGAACACCGAGTGATATACAACGGTCGCGACGCCTCGGTGCGGTTGCTCGAGCTCACGTTCGAGGAAGTCCGCGGCGCCGAAGTGTTCGACCTCCACCGGCTGCTCTGCAGCGATGTCGATTGCGCCGTCGAGCTGTGCCATCCGTCCCAGCTGGTCGGCCCAGACAAACGAGCGCAGCGTCAGCGCACCTTCCTCTGACGTCGGGTCGATCGGGTGAAGGTCACATCCCTTTCGCTCCGCGATGTCGGCGGCCCGGTTCATGGGCGGCGGGACCTCGAACGAGTGCGTGAAGCGGACCTTCGAGGCGGGATTTCCCCACGCACCGCGTGGCGACTCGTAGCGATAGCGGTCCCACCGCAGGTTGAGCCCGGCGCTGGCGCCGATCTCGAGGATCCGGAGCGGCAGCCTGGTGCGGTGGGCAACCTCCAGGAATCCGCCCAGCAGCGCGGCGCTTCGCCCCACCTCGTTGGTCTGGCAGCCGCCGGCGACGAGGTCGCGAACCCGTGACCGCTGTTCGCTGAGCGCGCGACGGAACACCGGCCACGTTGCGGACGGATCGCCCTGGCCGCCGGTCGACGGATAGTGCCGGGCGAGCTCCGGCAGCGTGTCGTCGAGCACCAGGCGATGGACCGCCCCCATCAAACGCAGCGCCACCGCGGCCGTGCCAGGCTCGGCTGCAAAGTCCGAGAGAACGTCCCACGCCGGACCCTCGACCTCGACGTCGGCCGCCGACGCTTCGAGCAGCGACTCATACAGGGGCGAGCCGAGCGCGGCACACCACGCGGCCTGTCGCCTCAGTCGGGCGGCAAGGGCCTCACGCAGCTCCGGCGAGTTCAAGTTCCTTCTCCCGCTCGGCGTAGCCCGGATGCGACGGGTGCGCCACGCGGTACCACGCTAGGGTCTCCGCGAGCGCGTCTTCCAGGGCCGACGGCTCGAAACCGAGCTCCCGGCGAGCGCGGTCGATGACGTAGCCGGCCGAGCGGTTTGGATCCGGGCCGTACGGCCTGGCTGCTTCTGGGATGTCCGCGAACGGAAGCGGATGGAGGCGCGCCGGCACGCCGAGAGCGCGCGCGATGCCTTCCAGCAGGTCACGCAGGCTCACGCCGCTGAAAGATGCGTTGTACGCCCTGTGCCTGGTGTCCTTGCGCGGGTCGCACGCGAGAGCGCAGGCGAAGCCGATGTCTTTGACCCACGCAAGCCCCGCCTGCCACTCGTATGTCTCGGCCGGGACCAGCACCGGCCCGCCGTCGGCGACGCGCTGGATGTACGCCGCGATCCGCAGCGTCCAGTCCGCCGGTCCGAAGATGGCCGGCGGCCGGATGATGGTCCACGGAAAATCGCCGAGTCGCGTCAGCATCGTCTCGCACCATCGTTTGCCATCGCGATAATCCAGGGCCTCTGTTGGCGCGCCGATGCGCGGGACGAAGTCCTCCTCGCGTGCCGGCCTGCCATGCAGGTCCGGATAGACGCCGGTCGAGACGAAGATGTAGCGCTGGCCCTGGAAGCGGCGCGCCATCGCCTCGACTTCGCCAGGCATGTAGCAAGCCAGGTCGAGGACGACGTCCGGCTGCGTTTGGGCCAGGGCGCGAGCCAGCTGGTCTTCATCGGTGCGGTCGAACGCGACGTAGCTTGTGAAGGTGCCGTATGGCCGCTCCTTGCGTCCGGCTGCGATGGTCTCCACGCCGCGGCGCATAAGCTCTTTGCAGGCCGCCACGCCGACGAACCCGGCGCCACCCAACACCAGAGCTCTCGTCAATCTATGTCGCGGGTGACAAAGTCGACGTCTGCGCCGTCGATCTCTCGCAGTCGCTTCGCCAGTTCGGCGGCCAGCACGACGGAGCGGTGCCGGCCACCGGTGCATCCAAACGCGACGACCAGGTGCATGCGTCCCTTCTCGTGGTAGAGAGGCAGCAGGTCGCGAACGATCTTCTGCACGTCGGCCAGCAGGAGGGCCGCGGCGGGTTGCTGCATCACGTAGTCGGCGACCGCGGAATCGCGACCCGACAGCTCACGCAGCTCGGGAACCCAGTACGGGTTGTCGAGGAACCTCGCGTCGATCATCAGCGCGGCGTCGGCGGGCGCGCCGTTCTTGTACCCGAAGGCCAGACAGGTGATCAACGGGCGCTCGCGGCTGCGCAGATGCGCGGCCAGCTCCGCGCGCTGCTCGGCCTCGATGCGGTGATGCGCTCGTTCGAACGTCCCACCCGGATGACGATCATCCTCGCCGTCGTGGACCAGCACGTACTTGAGGGCGCGCCGGTCGGCCTCGCGCAGCAGCTCCGCCCCATCTCCGCTTATGCCAAGGACGACGTCGCCCTCGTCTTCGTCGAGCCCGAGCGTCCGCCGAAACCCGCCGGCTTCGAAGGCGGTGACCGAATCCTCCATGCGCTCTGGCGTCGAAGCGCCGACGATGAGAAAAGTCACGGGCGGGCCGCTGGCCGTGACTTTCGCGTCATAGCGTCTCTTTCAGGCGTGCGGCGAGGCGTTCCGGGATCCCGACCTTCACGATCTCGTCGACCGGCGCCTCGCGGATGGCCTGCACGGAGCCGAAGTGTCGCAGGAGGGCGCGCTTGCGGGCGGGCCCGATTCCCTCCACCGAGTCGAGCGGCGACGTTAGCGCCTTGCGCGCCCGCACCTTGCGGTGGTGCGTGATCGCAAACCGGTGCGCCTCGTCGCGGATGCGCTGGACGAGGAACATGCCTGGCGAGTTTCTCTCTTGCACGATCGGCTCGGCCCGGCCTGGCGCGAAGATCTCCTCACGCTCCTTGGCGAGGGCGAAGGTAGGGATGTCCGCGTAACCCGCAGACTCCATCACCTCCAGCCCGGCGCTCAGCTGGCCCTTTCCGCCGTCGATCAGGATGAGGTCCGGCCTGCTGGTGAACGAGCGATCGCCCAACACGTCGGCCTCCTCGCGTCGCTGCGCCGACTCGAGCCGCTCCAGCCTCCGGCGCAAAACCTCCTGCAGCATTGCGAAGTCGTTCGGCCCCGGCGCGTACTTGATCCGGAAGTGCCGGTAGTGGTCGTTGCGAGGGCGCCCGTCCTCGAAGACGACCATCGAGCCGACCGCGGAGTCGCCCTGGATGTTGGAGATGTCGTAGCACTCGATGCGCTTCGGAGGCACCTCCAGGCCGAGCGCATCCGCGAGTGCCGCGAGCATCGGCTCGGTCCTGCTGCGGTCGTAGTCGGCCTGGATGCGGATCTGCTCCAGTTCCTGCTTCGCCGTCTCCGCCAGCTGCGTCACCAGCCCGTGTTTGCGGCCGCGCTGCGGGACCTCTAGCGACACCGGCCGGCCCCGCTTCTCGCTCAACCAGCCCGTGATCAACTCCGGCTCGTCGACCTGCCCGGGGAGGACCACCGTTCGTGGTACGTGCGTGGCGCTCGAGTAGTACTGCAGCATGAACCCGCGCAGCAGCTCCGGCTCGGTGGCGTCGCCGGCGCCGTCCAGCGCGTGGCCGTCGTGGCCCACCATCTTGCCCTGGCGCACGTACGCAACCTCGACGAACACGTCGTTGCCGCTGCGCGCGTACGCGATGATGTCCTGGTCGTCGCGGCCGCGCGTGAGGACCCGCTGCCGGTCCGCGATCCTCTCGATCGAGTGCAGCTGGTCGCGGTAGCGAGCAGCATTCTCGAAGTCGAGCCGGTCCGCCGCCGACTCCATGCGGTCCTGCAGCTCGCGGACCAGTAGGTCCGAGCGGCCCTCCATGAAGAGCGCGACCTCGTTGATGCGTGCCTTGTAGTCCTCGGAGCTGAGGCGGCGTTCGCAGGGCCCGGGGCATCGCTTGATGTGAAAGTCGAGGCACACTTTGCCCTGCTTGAAGATCTCGTCCGAGCAAGTGCGAAACGGAAGCAGCTGCCGGATCGACTTCACTGTCGAGCGCAGCGATTGAGCCGACGTGTACGGACCAAAGTAGAGAGCGCCGTCGTTCTGGACCCGGCGCGAGTAGTGCACGCGCGGGAAGTCCTCGGTCACGGGCAGCTTCAGGTAGAGGTAGTTCTTGTCGTCCTTGAGGCGGATGTTGAACCGCGGCCGGTAGTTCTTGATCAGGTTGTTCTCGAGGACCAGCGCCTCGACCTCGTTGGCCGTGGTGACGAAGTCGAAATCGACGGCTCTCTGCATGAGCTCCGCGATCCGCCCGGCCTCCGCGTATCCGGGTGTGAAGTAGGAGCGGAGGCGGTCGCGGAGGCGCAGCGCTTTGCCGACGTAGATCACCTGCATCCGTTTGTCGCGGAACATGTAGACGCCAGGGGTGTCGGGAACGGCCCGCAGCCGGCGTCTGATCGTGTCCTCGAGCGTTGCCGCCATCTGTCGCGATTTTAGGAATCCGTAAACTCGAGGCCATGAGCTCGGCCCCCGGATCGCCCCATATGGGTGGTTACTCGGCCCCTACGGCGCAGACGAACAGCCTTGCCGTGATCAGCCTTGTCGCCGGCGTGGCTTCGTTCTTCGCCCATGTCATCCCCGTGATCGGTGGGTTCACCGTGGCGCTGGTCGCCATCGTGACCGGGTTCATCGCCCGCGGTCAGATCAAGCAGACTGGCGAGCAGGGCATGTGGATGGCCAACGCTGGGATCATCCTCGGCTTCGTTCACCTCGCCCTTGGCTTCATCCTGCTGTTGGTGCTGCTGATCGCCATCTTCATCCTGGGCATCGCGCTGTTCGGCATCGCGGTGCACAGCGGCGGCGCCTCTCCGACCCCTGTCCCGAGCGGCTAGACGGGACTAGACAGCCCAATCCCCCCACTTCGATCGAAAATGGTGCGTTGACGCTAGTGCAACTGCACGCTTCGATCGAAACGGTTGTCTAGAAGTGGATTCCCTTCATCAGGTAGGCCATCGTCGCCGCCTCGACTGAGATCTCTTCCTCCGCCCGCTGACCATCCTTCGGCGCTGTGTCCGGGAACAGGTGGTACGCGCCGGTCATCACGAACTGCAGCAGACCTGGCGCGACGGTGTTCACGCTCTCGCCGACCTTGCCCAGCCGCGTCGAGATCTCCGGCTGCCTGGTGAGGACCGCCGACGCGACCATCTCGGCCGCCTCGTCTGGCGAGCTGGTCGGGAAGTTCTTGTAGATCCCGGTCGGCGCGATCATCGGGGTGCGCACGAGCGGCATGTGGATGTTCGTGATCGCGACGCCGTCGTCCACCACCTCCGGCGCGATGCAGCGGCTGAGCGCAGCGAGGGCCGACTTCGACGCCACGTACGCACCGAAGCGCGGCGGAAAAGCCTGGACCCCGATGCTCGAGATGTTGATGATGTGGCCGCGCCGTCTGCGGCGCATCCCGGGCAGCACCGCCAGGAGGATCTTGACCGCGCCGAAATAGTTCAGCTGCATGGTGCGCTGGAAGTCGTGGAAGCGGTCATACGACGCCTCGACAGACCTTCTGATCGAGCGGCCGGCGTTGTTGATCAGGATGTCGACGTGCCCGTGATCATGCAGGACCTTCTGTATCATCGCGTCGCACGCGTCGAGGTCGGAAAGGTCGGCCGGATACACCAATGCCGCGCCGCCCTCGCGCTCGATCTCCTGTTTCAGCACGTCGAGCTTTTCTTTCGTCCGCGACACGAGCATCACCCGCGCGCCATGGCGCGCGAACAGTTGCGCGGTCGCGCGGCCGATCCCGCTCGACGCGCCGGTGACGACCACCACGCGATCCTGCAGCGCCTGGCGCAGATTTCTCGGCGTGAGCGCCTCCGGGTCCATCTGGCGCTCCCAGTAGTCCCACACCTTCCACGCGTACGTGTGCAGCGGCGGACACGACACACCCGTGCCTTCCAGCGCCGCCTCAGCCTTCTCGCACCTGAAGCGGGCGCGGCTCTGCGCGAACCGCAGTGCCTCCTCCGGGACGCGAATCCCTTCGAGCAGCCGGCGCTTCAGCGTCTGAGCAACCTTCCAGTGCTCGAGCATCGCCTTCGCCTCTTTCGGCAGCACCGCCCCGGCGCGGCTGTCGACGCGCAGCGTGAATTGAGGAGCGTGAGCCGCCCTGCAGAACTCGTTGGTGACGTCGCCGAGGCTCTGTACGTTGGGATCGGTCAGGTGGAACGTGCTCCCATCGAGCCCATCGCGATGCCCGATCACGTCGAGCGCCGCGGCCACGAAATCAACCGGGACGACGTTGAGCTCGCCGCCTTCCAGGCCGATCAGCGGCACCCACGGCGGAATCGCGTTGCGCAACCGCTGAATCAGCTTGAATCCGTAGTACGGACCGTCGATGCGGTCTGCCTCGCCGGTCGCTGATGAGCCGATGACCAGCCCAGGGCGATAGATGCGAAAGCGCGCCGACGACGAACGCACGATCTTTTCCGCTTCGTACTTCGTGCGGTAGTAGGGGTGGTCGAGGACCTGTCCCTCGGCAAACATGTCCTCGGTGAACTTGCCCTTGAACTTCGCGCCGGCCACGGCGATCGAGCTCATGTGGTGCACGCGCGCTCCAACTCGCTCGGCCAGATCGACTACGTGCCGCGTGCCGTCGACGTTCGCGCGCTGGTCGTCCTCCTCGGACGCCTCCAGGTCGTACACCGCGGCGAGGTGATAGATGTCGGCGCCGTTCAGCCGAGCCTGATCCTCGGCGGAAAGCCCCAGTGCCGGCGCCGTGATGTCGCCTTGCATCGGCCTCAACCGGTCGGCCGCGCCGAGCGACTCGATGAACGCCCCCAGGCGCTCGAAAGACGGTGGCCGGACCAGAATGTAGGTCGTGCTGTCGCGCCGAGCCAGCCGGCGCAGCAGATGGCGGCCGATGAAACCAGTCCCGCCTGTGACGAACCGGACCATCGATCGAACTTTAGGGCCTGAGCGTTTCTTTACCCGGATGAAATCAAGCGCCGCGCGACTAGGATGCCGCCGTGTCTGACACGACGTCCGCCTACCCGCCGCCACCGCCCCCGGGCACCCCTCCCCCCGCGTACCAGATGCCGGCCGCCCAGCCGATGCCGGCGTACACACCTCCTCCGGTAGCCCAACCGCCCGCCGGGTATCCGCAGGCGTGGCAGCAGCAAGCCTGGCAGCAGCAGCAGCCGACAGTCGGCGCGGGCTGGGGCGCGGTTGGGATTCTCTCTCAGTTCACCGGCTCGGCCGCGTGGGCCTGCGGGATCGGTTTGCTCACCGTGATCGTCCCATTCGCATTCGGTCGCGTGTTCTTCTTCCTGCCGATCGTGGGCATCATCGCGGGCTTCCGGGCCATCCAGGCCGGCAAGCTGATCGGCGGGCTCGTCGGCATTGTGTTGAGCGGGATCGGAGGCGTCCTTACGCTGATCGGCCTGCTCGGCTAGCGGCCTCGGCCGCCGGCTCGTCCGCGTCCGGTATCACGAAAATCGGAAAGATCGCCCCGCCGAGGGTGATCGCCACCGCCACCCACATCGCGCCGTTCAGCGACCAGGCGATAAGAGCGCCCGCAAGAGCCGATCCGACTGGCAGGCCGGCGATATTGAGCGACATCGAGACGGCGAAGGCACGCCCGAACCTTGCCGGGTCAGTCCTGCGCTGGCGCAAGGTCAGGAACGCGATGTCGAACGGTGTCTCCAGGATGGCGATGGCGACCATCGCGGCGGCGACCACCAGGACCGACGAGGCGAACGGGAGCACACACATCGCCAGCGCCCAGGCCACGATTGAAGCCACCATCAGGTGCCTCTCCCGTCCGAGGGTGTTGAGGCGGCCCGCGACAAGGCTCGCAGCGAATCCAGCCACGGCGACTCCGCCCTGAAGGTAGCCGACCACCGCGGGGCCCTGATGCAGAGGCCCCAGGACCAGCACCGGGATGGCGATGGTGAGGATGCCCCAGCCGATGCCGGTCGCGAAGAAGGTCAGCGCCAGACCCACAAGAGTTCGGTTGCGAAAGACGTACGTCAGGCCTGACCAAGCCTCGGTCAGGACGCCTGCTTCCCGTCGCTTGACCGATGGGTCGTGGACCCGAAGCATCGCCAGACCGGCGCACGCAAACAGCGAAGCCGTCACCGCCAGAGCCCACTCAGGCCCGGCGAACCCGACCAGCACGCCGGCCAGCGGCGCTCCCACCACGTGGGAAAGCACGTGGCTGCTGTTGTCGATTGCATTGGCGCGCTCCCATAGTTGTCCAGGGACGACGGTGGGAAACATCGACCGCACCCCGGCCGCGCTCAGCGGCACGGTCAATGACGTGAGACCGCAGATCAGCAGCAGGAGCGAGGACGGCAACGAGCGTTGGGCCGAAAGCGAGGCCATCAGGAAGAGTCCGGTCGTCGCCACGAAGTAGTCGACAGTGATGAGCCGGGTCCTTCCATACCGGTCGAGCAAGGCCCCGGCCAGGGGCGAGATGACGATTCCTGGAAACAGGAGGAGGAACGTGGCCGTGCCCGCGAGCTGGGGCGAGTGATATCGAGTCAGGACGAACAGAACAAATGCGACAGCGAGCATCGCTCCCGCGACGCGCCCCAGCAGCATGCTGATGACCAGGCGTGGGAATCCCTGCACGCGCATAAGCGCGGCATACCCGACTGGGGCAGCCGCCGGTTGCTCAGCCGACGGCGACTTTATTCCGACGCGAGCGCCCCGCACCGTTCGCCGACACCGATGCCCGGCGCGCCTTCGCCAGCGGCTGGCGCAGGTATTGACCGGTCGCCGACTCCGTCTTAGTCGCCAGCTGCTCAGGCGTCCCCTCGGCGATGACGTAGCCGCCTTTCTCACCGCCTTCCGGTCCCAGGTCGATCAACCAGTCGGCCGTCTTCAACACGTCGAGGTTGTGCTCGATCACGACCACTGTGTTCCCGTGGTCGACCAGTCTGTGCAGCACTGCGAGCAACCTCTCCACGTCCGCGTAGTGCAAGCCCGTGGTCGGCTCGTCGAGCAGGTACAGCGTCCGCCCTGTGTCGCGCCGAGACAGCTCCGCCGACAGCTTCACGCGCTGCGCCTCGCCGCCCGATAGCTGGGTCGCGGGCTGCCCTAGCCGGATGTAGCCCAGGCCGACGTCGTGCAACGTCCGCAGCTTGGTCTTGATCGCGGGCACGTTCTCGAAAACGTCCAGCGCCTCGTCCACCGTCATCTCCAGCACGTCCGAGATCGAGTGGCCGCGGAACTTGACCTCCTGCACCTCACGCGAGTACCGCGTACCGTGACACACCTCGCACGGGACGTAAACGTCCGGCAGGAACTGCATCTCGATCTGGATGATGCCGTCGCCCTGGCAGTTCTCACACCGCCCGCCCTTCACGTTGAAGCTGAACCGCCCCGGCTTGTAGCCGCGCATTTTCGCTTCGGGCAAGCTCGCGAACAGGTCACGTATGTGCGTGAACATGCCGGTGTAGGTCGCCGGGTTGCTGCGCGGCGTGCGTCCGATGGGCGACTGGTCGATGTCGATCGCCTTGTCGAGCTGCTCGAGTCCTTCGACTGCGCGGTGCGGTCCCGGCCGTTCCTTCGCGTGGTAGAAGTACTGCGCCACCTTGCGGCTCAGGATGTCCGTGATGAGCGACGACTTGCCCGAGCCGCTCACTCCTGACACCGCGACGAAAGTCCCCAGCGGAAACGTCACGTCGATCTCTTTCAGGTTGTTCGCGCGCGCCCCAAGCACGACGAGCTTCTTGCCATTGCCCTTGCGCCGCTGCGCCGGCACCTGGATCATCCGGTCGCCGCGCAGGTAGGCGGCGGTGATCGAGTTCGGGTCGCGCAGCACCTTCTCCACCGGCCCCACAGCGACGATCTCGCCGCCGTGCTCGCCGGCCGCCGGACCGATGTCGACCATGTAGTCGGCGGACCGGATCGTCTCCTCGTCGTGCTCGACCACGATCAGCGTGTTGCCGAGGTCGCGCAGGCTGAGCAGCGTGTTGATCAGCCGCCGGTTGTCGCGCTGGTGCAGCCCGATCGAAGGCTCGTCGAGGATGTACAGCACGCCCATCAACTTCGACCCGATCTGCGTCGCTAGCCTTATGCGCTGCGACTCGCCACCGCTCAACGTGTTGGCGGCGCGGTTGATCGTCAGGTAGTCGAGCCCCACGTCGATCATGAACTGCAGCCGTTCCCTGATCTCTTTCAAGATCTGGCGTGCGATCAGCTGCTCGCGCTCGGTCAGGTCGAGGTGGTCGAAGAAGCCTATCGAGGCGCTGATCGACAGCTCGCACACCTCAGCGATATTCCGCTTCGACACCGTCACGGCGAGCGACTCGGGCTTCAGCCTGCGGCCCTTGCACGCCGGACATGGCTTGTCCGACATGTACCTCTCGAGCTCGGCCTTCAGATACTCGGACTGCGTCTCCTCGTAGCGGCGCTGCAAGTTCGCGGTCACGCCCTCGAAAGGCGCCTCGTACGAGCGCGAGTGGCCGTACTGGTTCTTGTAACCGAAGCGAATCTTCTTGTCGCCGGTCCCGTTCAGCAGCACGTCGCGCTGCTGCCTTGGCAGCTTCGACCACGGCTTGTCCATGTCGATGCCGAAGTACTTGCTCACCGACTCGAGGAGCTCCGGGTAGAAGAACTGCGACCGGCTCCAGGCCGCGATCGCGCCCTCGCGCAGGGACAGCGACGGATCCGGCACCACCAGGTCGCCATCGACCACCAGCTGCGAGCCGATGCCGGTGCACACCGAGCACGCGCCGTGAGGGTTGTTGAACGAGAAGTTGCGCGGCTCTGGCTCGGGCACGCTCGTCCCGTCGTAGGGGCACGCGTAGTCCTGCGACATCTGAATCTCTTCGCCGCCTTCGACGGGGGCGATGATCACCGAGCCGCCGCCCAGCCTGGCCGCCGTCTCGATCGAATCGACCAACCGCGTCCGCTGCTCGGGCCCGACTACGATCCGGTCGACCACGACCTGGATGTCGTGCTTCTTGTTCTTGTCCATCGGGATCGATTCGCCGATCTCGTACAGGCTTCCGTCCACCCGTACCCGTACGAAGCCCGACTTGCGCACGTCTTCGATCAGCGACCGGTACTCGCCCTTGCGGCCCTTGACCACCGGTCCCAGGACCATGATCCGGGTCCCCCTGGGCAGCTTCTCCACGTGGTCCGCCATCTGCTCCACGGTCTGCCGCCGCACCTCGCGGCCGCACACCGGACAGTGAGGGTGCCCGATCCTTGCGAACAGCAGGCGAAGGTAGTCGTACACCTCGGTCACCGTCCCCACAGTCGAGCGGGGGTTCTTCGAGGTGCCCTTCTGGTCGATCGAGATCGCCGGCGAGAGCCCCTCGATGATGTCGACGTCGGGCTTCTCCATCTGGCCGAGGAACTGCCGCGCGTACGCCGACAGCGACTCGACGTACCGCCGCTGGCCCTCGGCGTAGATCGTGTCGAAGGCGAGCGAGGACTTCCCCGACCCCGACAGGCCGGTGAAGACGACGAGCTTGTCTCGAGGGATGGAGAGGGTGACGTTCTTGAGGTTGTGCTCTCTCGCTCCGCGGATCGTGATCTGGTCAGTCGGCATCCG
>DATEGC010000061.1:0-2611 GCA_035280285.1 Candidatus Dormiibacterota bacterium
AGTCTCGAGTATCGCGGCCACGCCTCGGGCGAAGATACGGCAGTGTGGCGCGGTGACCCCGACTCGTTGCAGTTCTCGGTGTTCTACCTGCGTGGTGATGTCGTCGAAGGCGTGCTTTCGATGAACGACGGCAAGATCAACGAGCTGGGCGGCAAGCTCATCGAAAGCCGGCGCAAGCTGGATCCATCGGCGCTGAGCAATCCAGGCGTCGATCTATCGGAGCTCGTCCCGGCGTCGGCATAGACTGAGGGCCTAGTGCCGTCGTTTGTATCGCCAGACGGGTTTCGTCTGCACTACGAGCTCGAGGGCACCGGACCCCCACTGGTGCTGCATCTAGGCGCGGGATGCGATTCCGACCTCTGGCGCGCGGCTGGTTACATCGAACGGTTCGCTTCGTCGTATACGTGCGTTCTTTTCGACCATCGAGGCCACGGCAAGAGTGACCATCCCGTCAGCGTCGAAGCCAATCACATCGACCGCTACGCAGACGACGTGGCTGCGCTGGTCGACCACCTTCGCTATGTGAGCGTCTCGTTCTTCGGTTGGTCAAATGCAGTTCAGGTCGGGCTCAGAGTTGCCGACAGACATCCGGGCATCTTCGACTCGCTCATTCTGTTTGGTGGGATTCCTCCGTCCAGGACGCGCCAAGAGCTGGTCGCCGCCACAGCCGGCCGTCTCGCGGCTTTGCGCGAGCAGGGATGGTGGCATGTCATCGGCGACATGATTGCGGCCGAGAAGACTCCTGTTCCGCAATGGTTTATCGATCGGGTGCTCGCGACCGACCTCGGGCCCTTCATTGCGTGGACCGAGGCGCGGCCTGACTGGAACTGGAGCCACTGGGAGGCAATGCCGCGAGTCGATGCGCCGACCCTGATCCTCGCGGGTGAGCTGGAGGACCCCGACGACCTGACGGGCCAGGCTGCCTCAATCATGCCCCACGCCACCCGGATTCGAATTCCGGAACGCGAGCACATCAATGCATTTCTATACCGCGAGTTTGTTGCGCCGCGCGTGCTCGAGTTCCTGAAGAGCAAGACGCCTCAGGCGACCGGCTGATTCTCCTCGGGCACGAGCCAGGGCAGAGCTTCGCCCATAGGTCGCAAGAGGACGGCCTGCTCGTCCCGGCTGATCAGATTGCCCGCCACCAGACCCAGCGCCGCCATGAACGCCGCGTCCTCGGCCTTGTGACCGACCTCGCCGTGCTCAGCCTTCCAGCTGACGAGCGAGTTGCCGGATTCGGTCAGGCCAAACAGGTTCCGCCGGACCTCATCCCACGCCTGGCCTCGTCCGGCCTGCTCGATCGCGTGCAGTGCGGTCTTCTCCGCCTTGTGCATCTGGTCGAGACCCTGCAGTCGCGCGTGGCGATCCCAACCCTGGGCAGCGCGCTCGACGCCCGCGGGCGACAGCACGCGGATATCGTCGATGAGGCGCGAAAGAGTCATTTGGTGCTCAGGAAAGCCGTACCCCTCTGCGTCGAGGCCCACGCGGATTAGCGTAACCGCACTACGGCCGGCTTATTTTCTGCGCGGCGACCAGCGAGTTCGGAGCCTGTCTGGTGAGCCCGCGCCATAAGGTTTCGATGCGAGAGACCCCTTCGAAACGCAGAATTCGAAATCCCGAGCGCTCAAGAGCGGAACGTAGTTCCCCGGTCTCGATCGGATGGTACCGGTCCACCAGCTCCGGAAAGCCAGCTCTCGCGTAGTACTCGGCGGATCGACTCCGGGCACTTATCTGCGAGGCCTTGTCGGGATAGATGGGACTGGCGACTGCAACCATCATTCCGCCCGGCCTCAGAACCCGCGCTGCCTCGGGAATTACATCGTCTACGGGCGCGTAGTGTAGCGATGCCACAAACAGAGCGCCGTCGGCAGATTCGGTGCACAACGGCAGACGGCGCATGTCTGCTCGCACCGATTGCGTCGATAGTGGTGTGGGAGGAAGCAGGTCGATTGCGATGACCTTGAATGGCTTCAACCATCGCGCCGCCCAGCCTCCGCCCGATCCAACGTCGAGGATCAGCGGCGGGCGAGCTTCGTCGCGGATCAGGTCCGAAAGTTGAGCCGCGGCCCGGCGTACCGCTTCCAACCTCGGCACCCATAGGTGGCGGGGTCCTGCAGCGGGATCCTCGCGGCCGTCGGCGCCGGCCCATCCCTCGCGGATACGAAGCGCCCTGTACTCAGCTGCAAAACGAGCGTTATTCGAATCCAAGATGGATGACCTAACGGAGAAACTCCGGGACCCACTTCAAGCGCGCCAATGCGATCGATCCCGGGCCAGAAACGACCACCTGGGCATTGACAAGAACCGCAAGGTAGTAAAGCCAGCGGTACCCATCGTCTTGCACCTCGAATGCGATCACGAGTGCAAGGCCAGTCGCGAGAAGCAGCCCAAGGATGCCCGCCCAGCGGGTGGCCAGGCCAAGGATCAGCAGTACGGCGACTACTGTCTCGCCGACCGTCTGGGCAATCGCGAAGAGAAGCCAGTTAGGAGCAACAATCTGAATCAGCACTTCGTGCAAACCGGGTATCGGGTTCTGCGGACCAGCCGATTGCAGCAGCCCCTTGACCCAGCCAACCCCTTGCCACTTGGTGCTGGCGAAGTAAAGCCAGTA
>DATEGC010000062.1:0-58141 GCA_035280285.1 Candidatus Dormiibacterota bacterium
TCGCGTCGATCGGCACAAGGTCCGGCGTTACGTACGTGACCTGCGGGCCGGCGCCGAAGAATGCGAAGTAGACGCCCGCGGCCACGCCGACCGCCGCCACCAACCCGAGACCGACAAACCATTTGAGTGCGCCGAGCATCGTTTAGCTACAACAGATCCCGGACACGAAAGGTTGCGCCATGGGGAGGGGATTGCAAGTATAGAACTCGGTTTGCGCGGCTAAACCCACGCCCGGTACCCCCTCCACAGTTCGCGTTTTATCTGCGGTGAGACGAAGGCGAGAGGAGGAACCGGTATGGGAAGTCCAGCTCCGACGCCCAGCTACCGCCTCGTACCGAACGACCCGCACGTGATCGCGCAGCAGCTAGGCGCGGGCCGGCCACTGCTGGCCGAGGTGCGGACACATGGCCTGGGCAACGCGCACTACCCCGGTTACACCAATCACTTCGAACAGACGGGGTGGTCGGTGCCCCATTTCGTGACGATCATCGGCTACGACCCCACCGGGGTCTGGCTTAACGATCCAGGCATTTCTTGGGGCCGCGCTACCACATCACCTACGCGCAGCTGACTCACGCGATCGATGATCTCGACCAGCATCACCCCGCGCTGGCGCAGGGGCAGGTGCTCTTGCTGATCGCGCCGGAAAAGACCCGGAGGGCGAGGACGGGCAACCTGTAAGGCGCTACCCTTCCGCGCGTGACCGACACCGCGGAAGGCGCGGCCGAGCAGCTCGGCACCCGCGCGGTCAGCAACTCGGTCTTCATCCTTGCCGCCCGCACCGTCTCCCGGGTCATCTCGCTCGTAGTCGTCATCGTCTTGGCGAACGCGCTCGGCGACGCAAACTACGGCCGGTATACGACGCTCGTCGTCTACTCGGGACTCATTTCGGTCATCGGCGACCTCGGATTCCAATCGTTGTACACCCGCGAGGCAGCCCGCAATCGATCGGAGCTGGGTAACTACCTCGGGACGCTGATCGTCTTCAGGGTCGCGCTCGCAGCAACCTCAGCGGTTGTCCTCGCCATCGCTCTCGGGCTGGGCGCCGGTCTGCAGGCCCTGATCGTGCCCGGCTGCGCGCTGATGATCGCCACCGCCTACGCGAGCCTCTTGCGCAACACGTTCTACTCGGTGGGCCGCGCGGAGTTCGACGCCATCGCGATCGTCGCCGAGACTCTCATCCAGGCGGGACTCATCGTCTTCGGGGCGCGCCGGCACTCGGGCGTCGCTTATTACGTCTGGGCGTACACAGCTTCCTACACGTTCACGATCGTTTATTCGGTCATCGTCATCCAGGTGTTCCGGCTGGGCCGCATTCGACTCGGATTCGACCTCAACCTCATTCGGACCTGGTTGCCCCTCGCGCTTCCTTTCGCACTGACCTTCTTCTTGACGAATGTCTACTTCCGTGCTGGATTCGTGATCCTCCAGCAGCTGCGCTCGTTTGCGGAAGTCGGCTGGTACACGCTCGCCTACAAACCGTTCGAGGCTCTCCAGTTCGTGCCGCTGGCGATCCAGACCGTGGTCTATCCGGTTCTCGGCGTCTATTTCGTCAGCAACGTGGCGCGACTCAAGCTCGCCTACGAACGATTTTTCAAAGTGCTGGTCTTACTGGGTTGGCCGCTGAGCGTGGGCACGTTCGCGCTCGTGCATCCGATCAATCAGATCTTCAACCGTTCAGGCCAGTTCGCGCAGTCGGAACCGGCGCTGCGCATCCTCGCCTTTGGCATCGTGTTTCTTTTCGCCAACTCCGCTTTCTACGCGATGTTGAACGCGACTAACCGTCAGGGTCTGAACGCGTTGGCGACTGCCTTCGCTGGCGTGATCGCAATAGTGTTGAACACAGCTGCCATCGTCCTCTTTGGCTACCTCGGGGCAAGCGCTGCCACTGTGCTGACAGAGGCCGCGCTCTGCACCTTCGGTTGGTGGTTTGTCCAGCTCAAGAGGCCCGACCTTCGCCTGCCCGTAATCCGGCTGAGCTGGCGAATCCTGCTGGCGGGGATCGTGATGGGGATCGTCCTCTATCCGGCTCGCGGCCTCACGGTCTTCCTGACCGCCCCAGCCGGGTTCATCGTTTACGTGCTGGCGATCTATTTTCTGCGCGCCGTCGAGCCGGAAGAATGGCGGCTCGCGAGGGACGGTTTGATTTCGCGTCTTCGGCGACCGTAACCCACCGGCGCCGGCGGGCGTTGGAGACGTCTGGAAGCGTAGAATCCCTCCGCTCTCCCAAGCATGGCTCGAAACGGTCCTGAGCGAATAAAGACAAAGGGGGGACACAGTCCTCGAGCGCGGATTCACGCCGCGTGGTCGCCGATCGGCCAGAAGATGCGCCGGACGGCGATGCTGCGAGGCCTTGGTGTCGCGCTGGCGATGGTGCTGGTCATCGGCCTCGCCGCCGATGCTTACGCGCAGTCGTTCTTCGACAGCCTGCCTTCGATCCAGGGCCTGGACAGCGCGGCATTCGCCGGCGACACCCTGATCACCGACGCCACCGGCAAGCACGTGCTCGGCGACGTCGGAAACCATGGTGACCACCGTCTGGCGGTCAAGCTCAAGGACGTAAGCCCGGTCGCCATCCAGGCCACAGTTGCAATCGAGGACAAAGGCTTCTACACAAACCCCGGCATCGACTTCCTGGGCATCCTCCGGGCCGCCATCGACAACATCCGTGCCGGCCACGTTGTAGGAGGCGGCAGCACCATCACCCAGCAGCTGGCCAAGCAGCAGTTCCTGAACCCGGACAAGACGGTCAGTCGCAAGATCAAGGAGCTCGCCCTCGCTTACGAGCTGAGCCAGACCTACAGCAAGGACCAGATCATGGAGCTCTACCTCAACAAGAGCTTCTACGGCTCACAGTCCTACGGCATCGAGGCGGCGGCGGAGAGCTACTTCCAGATTCCGGCCTCAAAACTGGATCTCGCCCAGGCGGCGGTGCTCGCCGGGCTGCCCCAGGCGCCAACCGAGTGGAATCCGGTGCTGCATCCCGACTCGGCCAAGCTGCGCCAGGCGGAAGTGCTGCGGGCGATGGTGCGCTCGAACTTCATCTCGCAGGAGGACATGGACAAGGCGCTGGCCGAGAAGCTCACGTACCACGCGCCGGTCAACAGCTTCAGCGCGCCGCACTTCGTCGACTATGTCCTCGCCGAGCTGCGCCAGCTTGGCTTCCAGCCAGGAGTTCAGCAGCTGAACGTGCAGACCACCATGGACTGGGACATGCAGCAGATCGGCCAGCAGGTTGTCTCCTGGAACCTGGAGAGGAATCTCTATCGCGACAGGTACGGCGTGCTCTCTTCCGGCCTGGTCGCGATCGAGCCATCCACAGGCGATATCAAGGTCATGATCGGATCGCCGAACTACAACTCAGACGGCGGCCAGATCAACTACACGACAATCCCTCGCAACATGGGCTCGTCGATGAAGCCATACACGTACGGCGCAGTCATCAACGCGCGGGCGGCCACCGTCGACACCCCGGTTTATGACGGACCCAGCCCCTTGATCTACAAAGACGCATACAGCACGACCAAGATCTACAACTACGACGGCAAGTCGCACGGCGTGCTGCCGCTCAAGAAGGCGATGGGCAACTCCCTGAACATCGCCGCGGTCAAGGTCGAGCTGTCAATCGGAGTGCCGGCGGTGCTCTCGTGGATGCGGAGCATGAGTGTGCGCCCGCGTTACGTGCTCGCCGATGCCAATGGAGTGAGCTACGACGCCAACGCGCCGTCGGACGAGTACGGACCGTCGCTCACGCTGGGCGGCTACCCGATCTCTCTGCTCGAGCACGTCAACGGGATCGCCACCTACGCGGACATGGGCGTGTACCACTCGCCCGAGGCGATCCTGAAGGTGACCGACTCGCACGGCAAACCGTTGTACGAGACAAAACCCAACCAGCGCGCGCGGCTTGCGGTCGACCCCGCGGTCGCTTTCATCATGGCTCAGATCATGGCCGACGACCAGAACCGCTGCATGATCTTCGGCTGCAACAGCGCGCTGCACTGGGCGGACCGCATCGTGGCGGCAAAGACCGGCACCACTGACAACTTCAAGGACGCTGTCACCGTCGCCTTCACGCCCGACCTCGCGGTCGGCCTGTGGGTAGGCGACATCAAGGACAACCGCTACACGATGATCAACGGCTCCGATGGCATTTTCGTCGCCTCGCCGGGTGTGCACGAGTTTGTGTCGCGCGCGCTGGCCAACGTCCCCGGGAACCATTGGTACACGCCGCCGCCAGGTGTCGTCTCCGGACCGGGCAACAGCTGGTACCTGACCGACACGACGCACATCGACAAGCTCCCCGGCGACAACCCGCCGAGCCCCACGCCGACGTACACGCCGCCAGTGGTGCCGCCAGACCCAGGGGGTCCAGTCCTGGCGAGCCCGACACCCTGCCCGACGCCGAAGCTGCCGCCTTCACCCTGCCCCTGATCTGATCTCTGGCCGCCCGTAGAATTCGGGCTCGTGCCGGAGCCACTCTCAGTCGTGACCGAGCGCCTGCCCAAAAGTCAGGTCGGCATGACGATCGAGGTCCCGGCCGAGGTCGTCAATGCGACCTACGAGCGGGTCCTGAACCGCCTCGCGTCGCGCGCGAAGATCGAAGGCTTCCGTCCCGGTCGCGCCCCACGGGCACTGGTCGAAGCGCGCCTCGGTCCCGCTGTCCTGCGCGAGGAGGTCGTCGAGACGATGGTGCCCGAGGTCGTGCAGCAAGCGCTGACTGAAAAGTCGATCGATCCCATCGACAACCCCGACGTCGAGGTGCTCGAGTTGGAGCGCGGCAAGCCCGCCCGCCTGAAGGCAACGATCAGCGTCATGCCAGAGGTCGACCTGGCTGACATAACCAGGCTCGCGGTTGAGCCGCCCGACCATACGCATGAGGTCACCGACGAGCTGCTCGAGCGAAGGCTCGATGACCTGCGCGAGCCGCTGGCCGAGATCACTCCGGTCGAGCGCGAGGTGCGCGTCGGCGACCTCGCGGTCATCGACATCGAGGTCGAGGTCGACGGCCGGACCATCGAGTCCGAGTCGCGCAAGTCCACCGAGGCAGAGGTGAGAGAGGGCGTGCTGCTGCCCGAGCTTGTGGCGGCGCTCCCAGGCACGTTCGTCGGTGAGACGCGAGAGATCAAGGTGAGCTTCCCCGCGGACTACAGCAATCCTGAGCTCGCGGGGACGGAAGCCGCGATCCGGGTCACGGTTCGCGGCGTCAAGGAGAAAGTTCTCCCGGCGCTCGATGATGCGCTGGTGAAGAGCCTGACCAACGGCAAACAGGACACTGTTGAGTCTTACCGGGAGGCAGTGCGCGAACAGCTGGAGGAATCCGCGAAGGCGGTGGAGAGGATCGATCGCGAGCAGGCGGTCGTCAAGGCGCTTGTCGACGCGTCGTCGGTCGAGGTGCCCCAGGCTCTGGTCGACCGCGAGCTGACGAGCGAGCTCGAGTCACTGGAGCGCAGCCTGAACCGGCAGGGCCTGAAGCTCGACCGGTACATGCAGTACATGGGCAAGACGGTCGATGAATGGGTGGAGGGCCAACGGCCCGAAGCCGAGGCGCGGCTGAAAGTCGATCTCGTGCTTCGCGAGTACGCGAGGCGGCAGGGCCTCGAGCCTTCCGACGAGGAGGTGGACAGGTTCCTCGAAGAGCAAGCCGAGGCGGACGAAGAGCTGAAGGGGCAGGCCTCCGAATTGAAGAAGAGTCCGACCGCCAGGCGCTACTTCGCCTCGCGGCTCCGGCGGCGGCGGGTGCTGGACAGGCTTGTGGAGGTGGCGGGTCTTGACTGAATCCAGGCAACCGGTGTCTAGAATGACCTTTGTGCCACACATGAACGAAAACCAGCGAGCGTCCAGCTACCTCGTCCCGATGGTTGTGGAAAACACGGGCCGCGGTGAGCGGGCATTCGACATCTACTCGAGACTGCTCAAAGAGCGCATCGTCTTCATCGGCACGCCGATCGACGACCAGGTCGCAAACCTTGTCGTCGCCCAGCTTCTGTTCCTGCAGTCCGAGGACCCCGAGAAAGAGATCGCGCTCTACATCAACAGCCCGGGCGGCCAGGTGACGGCGGGGCTCGCCATCTACGACACCATGCAGTACATCCGGCCGCCGGTGTCGACAATCTGCATCGGCATGGCCTACTCGATGGCGGCGGTGCTTCTCGCGGGGGGTGCGCACGGTCAGCGCTACGCGCTGCCGCACGCCAACATCCTCATCCACCAACCGTGGGGCGGCATGCAGGGTCAGGCCACCGACATTCAGATTCATGCCAAGGAGATTCTGCGCACGCGCGAGCAGCTGAACCAGATCCTCGCCAAGCACACGGGGCAGAAGATCGAGAAGGTCACGCAGGACACCGAGCGCGATTATTTCCTTACGTCAGAGGCGGCGAAGGAATATGGGCTGATCGACGACATCATCCTCACCACCACCAAGATCGGCGAGAAGGCGAAAGCCGAAGACCTGAGCGAAAAGGTCAAGGAAAAGGTAGCCGCCGGATGATCTTTCGACGCAGGACGAAGCGCGACGAGGTCAAGAGGCATCGACCGAGGTGCTCGTTCTGCGATAAGGAACAAGGGGAAAGAGGAATTCGACTGGTCGCCGGCCCGGGGGTCTTTATCTGCAGCGAGTGCATAAGCCTTGCCAACGAGATTCTCTGGGGCCATAATCCCCCGGCGCCGGCATCGCCGTAAGGACACAAAGCAGGAAGCAATGAACGAACGAGAAGATCGCCGACGCTACACGCGATGCAGCTTCTGCGGTAAGGGCCAGGACCAGGTCCGCAAGCTGGTCGCCGGCCCGGGCGTCTTCATATGCGACCAGTGCATCGACCTCTGCCAGGAGGTCCTCGAGGATGACAACCGGTCCGCCGGCCAGAAGAAGCAGAAGACCGGCTTCATCCCCAACCCCAAGACCATCTGCGCTGCTCTCGACCAGTACGTGATCGGGCAGGAGCGGGCGAAGAAGGTTCTCTCGGTTCAGGTCTACAACCACTACAAGCGAATCTCGGCTTCGAAGTCCGTCGGCGATGTCGAGCTGACCAAGTCGAACGTCCTGCTCGTCGGGCCGACAGGATGCGGCAAGACCTACCTCGCCCAGACGCTGGCGAAGATCCTCGACGTCCCGTTCGCGATCGCGGACGCGACGAGCCTGACCGAGGCCGGCTACGTCGGCGAGGACGTGGAGAACATCCTCCTGCGCCTCATCCAGGCCGCCGACTTCGACATCAGCCGCGCCGAGCGCGGAATCATCTACATCGACGAGATCGACAAGATCGCGCGCAAGTCGGACAACCCGTCGATCACGCGCGACGTCAGCGGCGAGGGCGTGCAGCAGGCGCTGCTGAAGATCCTGGAGGGCACCGTCGCCAACGTCCCGCCGCAAGGCGGTCGCAAGCACCCGCACCAGGACTTCATCCAGATCAACACGACCAACATCCTCTTCATCTGCGGCGGCGCGTTCGACGGTCTGGAGAAGGTGGTTGAGCAGCGCATCGGCCGGCGAGCGATCGGTTTCGGGGCGCCGCATACGCGGGTCGAGCGGCGAGCGGTGTCGGAAGCGCTGAAGCACCTGCAGCCGCAGGACCTGTTGAAGTACGGCTTCATCCCCGAGTTCATCGGCCGCCTGCCGATCATCGTCACCCTGCACCACCTCGACCAGCAGGACATCGTGCGCATCCTCACCGAGCCGAAGAACGCGCTCGTGAAGCAGTACCAGAAGTTCTTCTCGTTGGACAATGTCGAGCTCGTGTTCCAGAAGGGATCGCTCGATGCGATCGCGGAACTCGCGTTGCTCCGCGGCACCGGCGCGCGGGCGCTGAAGTCGATCATCGAGGAGGCGCTGTTGAACTCGATGTTCGAGATCCCGTCGCGGCCGGAGATCAAGCGCTGCATCATCTCGGAGCGCTCGATCCGCGACGCGCTGGAGCCGGAGTTCGAGGTCGCGGACGAGACCGAGACGCCAGGTCGCGCGGTTGGAGAGTCCGCCTAACCGACCACATCCCGTGCGTTTTGCGCCAAACGCGCCTTTCAAGACGGTTGATACGCACTTTGGCGACATAGATGTTTGACCGCCAATGAAGCTGAACGGAAAGACAGTGCTCCTGACTGGGGCCTCGACTGGTCTTGGTCCGCACATTGCCCGACGGCTGCAACGTGAGGGGGCGAAGTTCGTCCTCTCGGCGCGCAACGAAGAGGCTTTGAAAAAGCTCGCAGAAGAGCTCGGCGGCGCGCGCGTGATCGCAGCGGACCTCTCGCGGACCGGCGAACCCGAGCGGCTGGGGGACGAAGCCGGCGCCGTCGATGTCCTGGTCTCCAATGCTGGCATCCCGGCTACAGGCCGGCTGGCGACTTTCACGATCGAGGAGATTGACCGCGCCATCGCAGTGAACCTGCGCGCCGGGATTTTGCTCGCGCGGAGGCTCGCGCCGGCGATGGTCGAGCGCAGGTCCGGCCACATGGTGTTCATGGCTTCGATCGCGGGCAAGATCCCCTCGGGCGGCGAAACGATCTACAACGCCACCAAGTTCGGCATCCGCGGGTTCGGCCTGGCGCTGCGCGAGGAGCTCTGGGGCAGCGGCGTTGGTGTCTCGGTTGTGACTCCCACGTTTGTCAGCGAGGCCGGCATGTGGGCGGTGACCGGCTTGAGACCGAATCCCATCGCGGGCGAGGTGTCGCCGGCTCAGGTCGCGGACGCGGTCAGGAAGGCGATCACGGGGAATCGCGGCGAGATCGACGTCGTCCCGATCCAGCTCAAGGCGGTGCTCAAGGTTCAGGGCCTGGCCCCGGGATTCTTTGCTACCACGGCCCGTGCATTCGGCGCGACCAGGGCAAACGAAGCGCTCGACGAGCGCCAGCGGGACAAACGGTAGAATTTCGAACACCATGAGCCGCGTCGTACGCGTATCCGTACCCTCGCCGGCTCCGTCGCGCTAACCGCGACCTCCGGCGACATCGAGCCAAAGCAATGGATGAAGCACGCCCGATAACCGCGACTGAGATGCCCAAAGCGTTCGACCCACAGGCCGTCGAGGCCGGCTGGTACGCGCGCTGGGAAGCCGACCGGCTGTTCGTCGCCGACCCGGCGAGTGACCGGGAGAAGTTCGCCCTGGCCTTCCCGCCGCCGAACATCACTGGTGAGCTGCACATGGGCCACGCCCTGCAGACCGCGGTTTACGACCTGCTCGCCCGCTACAGGCGGATGACGGGCTACGAGGTCCTGTTCCTCCCCGGATACGACCACGCCGCGATCGCTACCCAAAACGTCATCGAGAAGCAGCTGGCGCGCGAGGGGGCCACCAAAGAAGAGCTCGGCCGCGAGAAGTTCGACGCCCGTGTGAACGCGTGGTACGAGCAGGTCGGGGCGACGATCATCAACCAACTCCGGCTGCTTGGCGCGTCGATGGACTGGACGCGCCTCCGTTTCACGATGGACTCCCGCTACTACCGCTCGGTGATGACGGCGTTCGTCGTCTTCTACGAGAAGGGCTGGATCTATCGCGCCCCACGCATCGTGAACTGGTGCCCGCACGACCGCTCTGCGATCTCTGACCTCGAGGTCGAGTGGCGGGAGCACCAGGACACCCTTTACTTCATCCGCTACCCGGTGAAGGGCGGCGGGGAAGTGACCATCGCCACGGTGCGGCCCGAGACGATGCTCGCCGACACGGGGGTGGCCGTGAACCCGAGCGACCCCCGATATCGAGACCTTGTGGGCCACACGGCGATCCTGCCCCTCGTCGGCCGAGAGCTTCCTATCGTCGCCGACGAGGCGGTGGAGAAGGACTTCGGCACCGGCGCCCTCAAGGTCACACCCGGGCACGACGCGCTGGACTATGAGATCGGCCAGCGGCACGGCCTCGAGATCATCGACAGCATGAACCTGGACGGCAGCATGCACGTGCCGGGTCTGCCGTACGACGGCATGCTGGCGCTCGAGGCACGAAACAAGATCGTCGACGAGCTGAAGGCGCAGGACCTGATCGTCAAGGAGGAGCCGTACGTCCACCAGGTGGGCCACTGTGATCGCTGCGGCTTCGTCATCGAGCCGTTGATCAGCGAGCAGTGGTGGCTCCGGATGGAGGAGATGCGCGACAAAGCTCTCGCCGCCTCGCAAGCCGGCGAGGTGCGCTGGCATCCCGAGCGCTACGAGCGCACGTATCTCGACTGGCTGCGCGGGCTGCGCGACTGGAACATCGGGCGCCAGCTGTGGCTCGGCCACCGCGTGCCCGTGTATCGGTGCGAGAACGGCCACCAGATCGTCGCGGTCGATCCGCCGAGCGAGTGCAGCGAATGCGGAGGCACCCCGCTCACCCAGGATCCTGACGTACTCGACACGTGGTTCTCATCCGCGCTCTGGCCGTACGCGACGCTTGGTTGGCCGGACGAGACGGAGGATCTAGAGGCGTTCTATCCGACCGACATCAACTGCACGGCCCGGGAGATCATCAATCTCTGGGTCAGCCGGATGATCATGACCGGCCTCGAGTTCATGGGCGAGGTGCCTTTCGCCGACATCGCGATTCACTGCATCGTGCAGGCTGCGGACGGACGCCGGATGTCGAAGTCGCTGGGCACCGGCATCGATCCGCGAGACCTCATCTCGAAATACGGGGCGGATGCGCTGCGCGCCTGGGCGACCTCGGTCGCGATGTCGAGCCAGGACGTGCGATTTGACGAGAGCAGGGTCGAGGGCTATCGCAGGTTCTGCAACAAGCTGTGGAATGCGACGCGTCTCGTCCTCAGCTCGCCCGGATACGAGACCGCTGCGACGCCAGGCACCTTCGAGGCTCGGGAACACCTGGAGGATCGCTGGATCCTTTCCCGCCTCAGCGCCGCGGCCCGTGACATCACCGACGGCATCGAGGGCTTCACGTTCCAGGATTCCATCAACGCCGCATATGGGTTCACGTGGAACGAGTTCTGCGACTGGTACCTCGAGGCTGTGAAGGAGCGACTTCGCGATGGTGACGTCGCCGCGCAGGACGTTGCGCATTTCTGCCTCGACAACCTGTTCCGGCTGCTCCACCCGTTCATGCCATTCGTCACCGAGGAGCTGTGGTCGCGGCTGCCCGGAGACCGTGACTATCTCATGCGCACCGAGTGGCCAACCCAGCTGGGCAGGTTCTTGGATCCTGGCGCGGAAGAGGAGTTCCAGGACGTGATGACGATCGTCGAGGAGGTCCGGGGACACCGCCAGAACTCAGGTGCGCCGCCGCGAGGCGGTCAAATTCATCTCGAGGGTGGCGTCAGCCACACGGTCGCCAACCTGGCGGCCCGACTGGCGCACCTCGAGCTCGTGCATACGCTCGACAAAGGCACTCCGCTTGCGGCGGCCGATGGCAAAGTCAGCTTTCCTGCCGGGGCCCGCGATGCCAAGCGCGATAAGGAGATCAAGAAGCTCGAGTCCGACCTGGCCAGGATTCAGGCCAAGCTCGCCAACTCTAACTTCGTTTCAAAGGCGCCTCAGGAGGTGGTGGACGAAACCCAGCAGCGCGCGGACGCGCTGGAGGCGGCAATCACGAGACTGAAACTAGAGTAGGGGCCGTGCCGTCAGCCGCGGTCCTCGGCCCGGTCGTCCTACCGCTCGTCGCCGCCGGCGTCATTGCGGCCTGCGGCCTGGCACGTATCGACCTCGGCCGCGTCGCCGCTGCGGCGGGCGGGTGGAGCTGCGCGGTTGCCCTGATCGCAGTCTGGGTACCCGTGCGCTCGTCGCTCGAGCTGACGCTCGGCCAGCTCGGCTATGGCTCGGCGTTTGACATTCGCGTCGACGGCGTCACATTTGCGTTTGGCTTGATGGTTGTCCTGCCGACGGCGGTGCTGCTCACGCTGCAACCCCGCGAGTGGCAGGAGAGCGTGCTGTCAATGCTGGGGTTGACCTCCGCGATGGCGGCGCTCGAAGCGGGTGGCGCGGTGCTCACCGCAATCGCAGGGGGAACCGCCGCCACGCTGGCCATGGTTCTCCTCGACACGGAAGATCCGCGCGCGCCGCGACCGAGCTGGGGACTTCTACTGGCGGGCTGGCTGGCACTCGCGTGGGTGGGAGTGATTCTGCAGGTGAGCGGCGGGACGGCTGTTTACTCGGCTGTGCCCCTGGCCGCCGTGAGCGTGCCTGTCTTCACCCTGCTTGCGATGGCCGCGGTGCTGGCGTCGTGCCTCTTCCCGTGGCGCACCTGGCCGGCGCAGCTATGGTCAAGATCGACACTGCGCGCCGCGGGCGTGAGCGTGGCAACGCTGTATCCGCTCGGCTTCTACCTCCTGGTGCGCGGCTACGAGCTCGGCGGCGGCCGCTATCCGCATCCAGTGTTCAATGTCGCGCTTGCGATGATTGGCATCCTCGCCGCGCTGGCAGCCGCGATGCGCGCGCAAAGGGCGACGACACGTCGCGAATTTCTAGGCGAGGTCATCCCCGGTCTCGGCGGCTTTGCCTTGATGGCCGTCGCCCTGGGGACGCCGCTGGGAATGGTCGCCGGCCTGGTTCTCCTCGCGACGACCTCGGCTCTGGTGGCGTGCTTCGCCCTGTTACCCGACCGCGCCGGCATCCAGTCGCTGTTCGCCATCGCCGCAGCCGTCGGACTTCCACCCGGCATCGCATTCGGCGGTCGCGTGATCGGAATCGAGGCGACCTTCGAAGCCGGCGAGTTCCTCGGCCTGATCGGGATCTTCGCCGCTGGAGCGTGGGCGCTGTGGATGGTCGGCAGCGCGCGCGCGCTAGGCCTGCCGGGCGGGCGCGGACACCCCGCGAACGAAACGTTCCCTCGACTGTCGATGGCGATCGCTGCGGTAACCCTGGCCGCCGGCCCGGCCCTGGCCGTATTTCAGTTCGGCCTGGCGAATCCAGTCGTCGCCCAGGTGATGCCGCCGTCGGCGGGCGCGCTGGGGGGCGGCCTCACCTCGGTCGTGACCGTTTCCAGTGTGCTCCCAGTGGTCACGCTGATGGCGCCGCTGCTCTTGATGGGGATTGGCATCTACGCGCTGACTGGCACGTCCGCGATCCGCGCACAAGTGCGTCCGGCCATCTTTTCCCCGGCCGCCCCCAAGGGCGTGCTGGAGCGTATGCGCACCGCCGCCCGCGCCGCTACCGTGCCCGAGCAATATCGATCGATCCTCAGCTTTCGGGAGCTCGAGGCGGCGGCCGCGGGCGGCAGTCCCGTCCTGTGGCTCGCCGCGGTCGTCGTGCTCGCGTTCGCCGTCACCCGTTGATCGAAGCCGGCGCCGCGTTCGTGGCCTGGGTGGGCGCGTCGCTGGTCGTCCTAGCGGATGGTCGTCGTGGCCTGGCCCTCGGTGCCGCGCTCGCGACGGCGGGACTTGCCGCGGTCGTGCTCGACCACGGTGGAGCGGTCGAGGCCGGCGTGCTCGCCCTCGGTGGAGCAGCTGCGGCAGGGGGCCGGTTGCTTTCCGGAGCAGCGGGCTGGCGCATTATGCCCGCCGGCACGACGCCACGCTTCGTTACCTGCGTGGCCGTCGCCTTGATCGCGGCGTGGTTCGCGTTGGTCGTGACGACCGGCGGCGGAGCCGGACTGAGGTTTGCCGCCGTGGCAGTGCTAGGGCTGTCCGGTGCTCGGGTGATCTCGAGCGCTGAGCCGGACGTGCTGCTGACTGCCGTCGCTCTGCTCGCGCTCGCCATCGCTGCCGCGGCGGGCTTCAGTGCCGTGGCCCAGGGGTTGTGGCCGTACCTTGCGGCGGCGTTGATCGCCGCGGGCGTCTGCTGGGTCCCCGTGAGGAGGGCCAATGCTGCCTGAGGCGATCGTGCTGGTTGTCTTCGCAGGCCTGGCGCTTGTGTTCGCGCTCCTCTTCGCGCCGAAGAGCGCTCCACGCCGACCGCTGCTGGTTCGCGGCGGGGCGGGCCTGGCAGGAACGATCGCCATCGCCGCCATGCCGACGTTCGACCTCGCCATGCTCGTCCTCCTCGCCCTTAGCGTGCTCAATGCAGCGGTCGCCTCGGCACGGCCTTTCGCCATCCGGCTGCGGGCGCCCGTCTTTGCGGTGGTGGTGCTGGCTCTCGCCGGGGTCCTGGCGCGAGTGGAGGGGCCCGATGTCCTGGACCGCTTCGCGGGTGTCGGCCTGGTCGCGGGTCTGGCCGCCGGCATCGGCCTGCTGCCCTACCTCCATCCGCTGGAGCCCGAGGAGGCGGTGACCGCGTCGCCCGTGGCATGGCTGGCGTTCGTCGGACCGGTCCTCGCCGCGGCGCTCGTGCTCCGCATCCAGCTCAATGCGGACGGCGGCGGGGCGTTTGGCGTGGCGCTGATCGGCGTCGGCCTGCTGAACATCGCGTGGGGCGGTCTGGGAGCATGGCTGACCGAGAACACCGTCGCGGCGTGGCGCTACTCGTTCATCGCCGACTGGGGCCTCGCCCTCTGCGGCATGGGGTTGACCGTGACCGACGGGCGGCGCGGCGCCCTGCTCGTCCTCCTCACCATCGTGCTGTGCAGGCTGCCGCTGTACCTTGCCTCCCGCCAGGCGTTGAGGGAAAAGGCCACAACTGAGCGGCCGATCAACCTGGTGGTCGCCGCCGCGCTGGCCGGTTCGGCGCCGTTCGCCGGCTTTTCCGCGCGCATCCTCCTTCTTCGCGCCGCCACCCAGCTGTACTGGCCGCTCGCGCTGGTGCTGGGGCTTGGGATGCTCATGTGGCTGCCCGGCTCCTTCAGGCTCGGACAGAGCCTTGGCTCTCCGCGCGGCCGTCAGGCGCTCGGCGTCGCGATCGCGCTTGCGGTCAACATCGCGGTAGGTCTCTACCCGCTGCCGATTCTCGAGGCCGCGCGCCTGTGATTCAGATCCTCTCGGGGATCGCGACGCATGCCATAGCACTGCTCGTCTATCCGGGCCTGGCTGTGATGGTCGGGTTGGGCGCGTGCGTCGAGCTCCTGTGGATGCGCCTCAGCACCAGCGTGTGGGAATGGCCGGACCTTCCGAGGCGCAGGCCGAGTCCGGTGGTCGGAACGATTGCGTTGTGCGCGGTCCTGGCCGCCGTCCAGCTCGCGGCGCCCTTGAGCCTGGTGCCAGGCGAAGAACGCAGCGTCGTGCTGGCCGCGATCGCGCTGGCTTTCACCGCGTGGGCTGAGCTTGCTCTCACGCTGGAGTTCGTCGCGGCGCCCGGCCTGCTGCTCGTCATCCAGCTGTGCTGGCTGCTCGCAGTGCTCGGTCCAGCCGTGCAGCCTGAAAGCCTGCGCCCACAAGTGCTGGGCAATGTGCTGGTGCCGGGCTTGCTTCCGGTGAAGATTGCGTGCGCCTTCCTTTACCTTTTGTGCCTACCGGCGCTGCTGCGGCTGTGGCCGCTTGCGCCGCCGATCGAGAGGCGCGGCAAACGAAGGCTCGACGCGCGCCGAATCCTGATGTGGTTTCCCTACTGCGGTCTCTTCACTACGCTCTTCTTTCCTCCAGCGCCTGAGGATTTCGTCGGCGTGCTGCGGTTCTTCGGGGTCACGTTGCTCGTCGCCGGCGTGGTGATAGTGGCGGGCATCGTCGTGCAGCGACGCGGCGCGGATGTCGCGCGCGGCACATACACCAGGGCCGTGACACCGTTCGCCGGTCTCGTCCTTGCGATCGTCGTTGTGACATCGATCCTGATGCGCTAAGACAGAACACCCGCGGGCCTCGCGTGTATCATCACGCCGACCCGACGTAATTTGACCAACGTCTTGCACCCGTCGCAGCAATGAACTTATTGACTTCTGTGTTGGGGATCTGGTCGGCCGACGTCGGCATCGACCTCGGGACCGCCAACACGCTGGTGCACGTCCGCGGCCGAGGCATCGTCCTGAACGAACCATCCGTCGTCGCGTTGAGCAAGCGAACCGGACATGTCCTCGCGGTCGGCTCGGAGGCGCGGCGCATGCTGGGGCGCACGCCCGCCGACATCATCGCGACACGTCCCCTGCGCAATGGGGTCATCGCGGACTTCGACCACACCGAGCAGATGATTCGCCACTTCATTGCCCGCGCCCACAACCGCGCGTGGCACATTAGTCATCCGCGCGTCGTGCTTGGGGTGCCTTCCGGCGTGACGGAGGTCGAGAAGCGCGCGGTCACCGACGCGGCGACCATGGCAGGCGCGCGCGAGGCGCACCTGATGGAGGAGCCGATGGCCGCGGCGATCGGCGCCGGGCTGCCGATCCAGACGGCTGGCGGTTCGATGATCGTCGACATAGGCGGCGGCACGACTGAAGTCGCCGTCATCTCGCTCGGAGGTGTGGTCGCAGCAACGTCGGTGCGAGTCGGCGGCGACGAGATGGACGACGCGATCGTCCAGTACGTGCGGCGAAACATGGGACTGTTGATCGGCGAGCGGACCGCCGAGGACATCAAGATTGCTATGGGCTCGGCGTTTCCCGTGCCCGACGAGCGCTCCTTTTTGGTCCGCGGTCGCGACCTGATCAGCGGGCTCCCGAAAACCGTCGAGATGACGAGCGGGCACGTGCGCGAGGCGCTCGCAGTGGTTTTGATCGACATCGTCCGCGCGCTGCGCTCCACGCTTGACGCGACGCCGCCCGAGCTGGTGGAGGACATTATGGAGCGCGGCATCATCGTCTGCGGTGGAGGCGCGCTGCTCGCTGGCATCGACCAGCTCTTCGCTCACGAAACACTCATGCCGGTCCGTATCGCCGACGACCCCCTCACATGCGTCGTGCGGGGCACGGGCATCGTCCTCGAAGAGATGGATTCCTTGAGTCGGGTCCTGCTGCGGACTCGCCGCGTCAGGGCCCTGCGTTACTGAGGGTTCAATGCAAGGTGCGAGGGCCCCGTCGCGCGCCACCGGACTGTTCGTGGTTCTGTGCGCGGCGACGCTGTTGCTCGCAATGCTCAGCCAGCAGCCGTGGGCCGCGGGCGCGCGAGGCATGGCAAAGAGCGCGCTGGCTCCGGTGGAAAGCGCGATGACGTCGTTCGCCGCGCACGTGGATCGCGTCGCCGCGGTCCTGGGCGATGTATCGAGCCTTCGCGCCGAGAACCAGCGGCTGCGCGCTGCGGACGAGCAGTTGCGCCGGCAGATCGTGGAGCTGCAGGCCTCAGCGAAGGAAAACGCAGCGCTGCGGCAGGCCCTCAACTTCCAAAAGTCATCTGGCCACCGCATGGTGGCTGCGAACGTGATCGGCCGGGGCCCGGACGGATTCAGCCGGACCATGGAGATCGATCGAGGGACGGCGGACGGCGTGCAGCCAGGGATGGTCGTGGCGACGGGCGCCGGACTGTTTGGACGCGTTCGGGAGTCCGGGCCGCACGCGGCCATCGTGCAGACGCTTGGCGACCCGCAGAGCCGCGTCAATGTCTACCTGTCGACGTCAAACCTCCAGGGGACCCTTTTTGGCGGGCCCACGTCTCTGCAGATGGAGATCCAGCACATGCTCGGCGTCAGTGCGTCGAACGGCGAGTGGGCCATCACGAGCGGCGTCGGCGGCGGGTATCCGCGCGGGCTCGTCGTTGGAGAAGTGGCCAGTGTCATGCACCGTGATACGTCGACCACCGATCAGGCGCAGGTGGCGTGGGTCAACGATCCAGCCAGCACGACCTTCGTGCTCGTGATCACTGACTTCCTGCCGTCATGAGGCGAGTCGCCGGCCTCGGCCTGATGAGCGCCGCAGCGCTCGCGCAGGCGACCTGGGCGCCGCGGTTCGAGGTCGGGGGTGCGTTTCCCAACCTGGTCCTTGCGGCCGTCGTTGGCCTGAGCTGGACGCTCGGTACCCGCTCCGCGCTTGTGTGGGCAGTGGCCGGCGGCCTCCTCCTCGACCTCACGTCGTCCGGCCCGATCGGCCCTCACGCGCTGGCACTGCTGCCAGGCGTTTACGTGAGCGGTTTCTGGATCCGAAACCTCGAGCATCCCAACGCCGTGCATGTCGCCCTGACCGCCGCGGTCTGCACCGTGCTGTATTCGGCCGTGCTCGTGCTGGCCGACGACCTGCTCGGCACGGCGCTTCCAGCGCCGGGCGCCGCGGTTCAGCTCACGATCGCGGCTGCGATTTACAACGCGGTCCTCGCGCCTTTCGCGTACGAGCTCGTGCGCAGGCTGCAATCTTTAGTCCGGGCGGCGCCCCAAACGTCATGATCCAGCTCGGCGGCGCCGCGCCGAAGCCGCGGTGGTCGATGCGCCTGACCTCGGCTGCGGCTGCCGCGGTGCTCGTCGTCGCGCTGCTCGCGGTCAAGCTCGCCCAGCTGCAGGTGACGGACGGACAGCAGCTTGCGTCGCTGGCCCAGTCCAACAGCATTCATCGCGTCGTGCTGGAGGCTGACCGCGGCATCATCTACGACCGGCACGGCGTGCCTCTCGTCGAGAACATCCCGGTGTGGAGCATGGTGGTGACGCCTGCCGGCCTCGCCGAGGACGCCATCGACCGGGCGCAGGAGCTGGCGACGCTGGCCCGCATCGCAGGCGTCACGGAAGAGAAGCTCGTGTCGCAGCTGCTTGCCGCCGATCCGTACGAATCCGTCACGATCGAAACCGATCTGTCGCAGGCAGATGAGCTCGTCCTCAACGAGCGGCTGCCCCAGCTGCCGGGCGTGTCTATTGCCCAGCGCTCGATCAGGCACTACCGGGATCCGTTCATCTTCGGCCACGTGCTCGGCTACGTGGGCCCCGTCGATCCGTCTCAGGTCGAGCGGCTGCGCGGGCTCGGCTATCAGCCCGACGAGATGGTCGGCAAGGTCGGGGTCGAAGCTGGGCTCGAGGCCTTGCTCCGCGGCACTAATGGCTGGGCCGATGTCGAGGTCGATGCGCGCGGGCAGTTGCGGCGAGTGCTGGCGATGCAGGCGCCGGTGCCGGGAGACGCCGTCTATCTCAGTCTGGACGCCGGTTTGCAGAAGGCGACAGCCGCCGCGCTCACCGCAGGTCTGGCGCGTTATCACCACACCGCGGGCGCATCCGTCGTGATGGATCCGCGCACGGGCGAAGTCCTCGCGCTGGTCAGCATTCCGGGCTACGACACGAACCTGTTCACGCGCGGCATCTCGCACGCCGACTACAGCCGGCTGCTGAAGGACCCCGACAAACCACTCCTCAACCGGGCCATCGCCGGTCAGTACGCGCCGGGTTCGACCTTCAAGATGGTGACCGCCACCGCAGGCCTGCAGGAGGGCAAGATCACCGCCCAGACCCTGCTGAGCTGTCCCGCGTACATCAACGTGAGCGGCTGGATCTATCACAACTGGGCGAGCTACAGCCTCGGTCAGATGAACGTGGCCAGGGCTCTCGCGACGTCGTGCGACACGTTCTTCTACCAGGTCGCGTCGATGGTCGGTGACGTGACGCTGGCGCGATACGCGCGTGCTTACGGCTTCGGCCAGGCGAAAGGCATCGAGATGCCGGGTGTGATGGCGGGGCTGGTGCCGGACCGGATCTGGAAGCAGTTGAACTGCGGTGTGCCCGACCTCAACTCCGACGCGTGTCGCTGGAGCGAAGGGGACACCATCACGTTCGGCATCGGCCAGTCGTATCTGCTGACCACACCGCTCAATCAGGCGGTGTACGTAGCCGCCCTGGCCAACGGTGGAAACGTGATGCGCCCGACGCTGGTGCAGGCGGTGGCCGACGCGTCGGGACACGTGGTCGAGAAGCAGCGGACCGAGGTCACGTCAACAGTGCCCGCCTCGGCCGACAACATCCAGGCCGTGCGCGAGGGGATGCGCGAAGAGATCAATCCGCCATACCACATGAACTACTGGTTCCGCGTGTCGGGCGTGCCCGCGGATGGAGGCGGCAAGACCGGCACGGCGCAGTGGGGCGGCAGCGGCCTCGACCTGCCCACGCACGCGTGGTTCGTCTTCTTCGCCCCATACGCGCAGCCAGAGATCGCGCTGTCGGTCTTCGTCGAGCGGGGCGAGCTCTCCGAGGTGCAGGCCGCGCCCATCGGGATCGACATCACGAAGTTCTATCGCGAACACGCGAGCTCCATCCGCTCCCGATGATCGCTCGGGTCGATCGGCTGCAGACGCTGATCGTGGCGATGCTCGCAGCGCTTGGCGTGATGACCGTCTTCAGCGCGCGTGCCGACTGGCCGCGACAGGTGGCGTGGGTGCTGGCAGGCGCGATTCTGTATGCGGCGGCGACCGTTTTCGATTACCGGCGGCTGCGTACCGTCGCACCGGCGCTCTATGGCGCGATGCTGCTGATGCTCGTCGCGGTGCACCTTGTCGGCCACACCGCGCTCGGCGCGCGCCGCTGGCTTGCGGTCGCGGGCTTTCCGCTCGAGCCGTCGGAGCTGTCAAAGCTCGTGCTGGTGGTGGTGCTGGCGGCATACCTGGCGCGGAGCGAACGGATCTCATGGCGCGCCTTTGGCGGCGCCCTGGGCCTGGTGGCAGCGCCCGCGGCTCTCGTGCTCGCCCAACCAGACCTCGGCACGACACTCGTCATGTGCGCGGTGGCGTTCGGAATGCTCTTCCTCGGCGGGGGGCGACCGGCGCAGCTGGGCTCGGTGATCACGGCGGGGATCGTCGCCGTGCCGCTGCTGCCGCTCCTCCTTCACGGCTATCAGCTCCGCCGCCTGCAGATCTTTCTGGACCCCAACCAGGATCCCCTCGGCGCCGGCTACAACCTGCTGCAGGCTAGGATCGCAGTTGGCTCTGGCGGCTTCTTCGGTCGCGGCTGGCTGCACGGCCTGCAGGGCCAGCTCGGATTCGTTCCCGAGCGGGCGACCGACTTCGTGTTTGCAACCTTTGCCGAGGAGTTCGGGCTGCTGGGCAGCCTCGTCCTGCTCAGCCTGTTCGGCACGCTGCTGATCCGGACTCTGCGCTCGGCCGGCGTCGCGTCAGATCGATTCGGCGAGCTGATCGCGGGCGGCGTGTTCGTGATGGTCTTCGCGCAGGTGGTCGAGAACGTCGGGATGAACATCGGTGTGCTACCGATTGCCGGCCTCCCGCTGCCCCTCATCTCGTACGGCGGCTCGGCCACCATTACGACCCTGACCGCGCTCGGCCTTGTCCAGTCGGTTATGGTGCGGCAGCGAGCGGTGACCCACGCCCAGAGGCCGATCTCCCCCCTTGGTACAATCACTCGCCGTGCCGAAACCTGATAGTTCGCTACACCCCACGAAGTCAGAGGCTGAAGCCGTGACTTCGCGGGGACCCCTGAATACGTCGGCCGTCGTCGTCAGCGGCGGCAAGCAGTACCGCGTAGGCCCCGGTGACCGAATCCTGGTCGACCGCCTCGCGGCGGAACCTGGAGCCTCGGTGAAGCTCGACCGCGTGCTGCTCTTCAGCGACGGCAAAGAGGTCAAGGTGGGAGCGGATGCAAACGGCCTCGACGTCGACGCGAAGGTGATCGCGCACCGCCGTGGGCCGCGCATCGAGAGCATCCGCTACAAGTCGAAAAAGCGCGTTCGCGTGCACCACGGGGGCCGCGCGTACCTGACCGCGCTGGAGATCATCGCGGTCGGCGGCGTCGGGCTCGAGACAGAAAAAGAGGAAGAGACCGAGATGGAAACCAGGGCGAAGCCGCGGAGCCGGGCCAAGTCCCCGCCGCCACGCAAGAAGAAGGCAGAGGCAAAAGCCGAGGTTGCCGAGGAAGAGCCAAAGGCAGAAGGTGCGAAGAAGCCCGCGCGCCGGCGGGCAACCAGGAAGGAAACGGAGTAGATGGCACACAAGAAGGGCGGTGGCTCGTCCCGCAACGGCCGCGACTCGAACCCGCAGATGCTGGGCGTGAAGGTGTACGGCGGGCAGCTCGTCAACGCGGGCACGATCCTGGTCCGCCAGCGCGGCACGAAGATCGCACCGGGCGCGGGCGTCGGCGTTGGCCGCGACGACACGCTGTTCGCGCTCGTGGAGGGCCACGTCAAGTACGAGCGGGTCGGCAAAGACCGCCGGCGCGTGACGATCGACGCCGGGCGCACGCAGGGCGCACATCCGGCGGGCGCGCGCGCAGGGCGCGCAACTAGATAAAGCCCAAGGCAACTGCCAGCGGTCGCTTCATCGACTCCGCCCGCATCCACGTGCGCGGCGGCCACGGCGGCAAGGGCTCCGCATCGTTTCGGCGCGAGCCGTTTACGCCCCGAGGCGGTCCCGACGGTGGCGACGGCGGCCGCGGTGGCTCGGTCGTCATCCAGGCGACGAACGACCTGAGCGACCTGTCGCTGTACAGGCGCCGCACACGCTGGCACGCGGAGCCTGGCGCGGACGGAGCCGGAGCTCGCAAGACCGGTCGCAACGCAAAAGATCTGATCCTCAAAGTGCCGGTCGGCACGATCGCGCTTGACGAAGAAGGCGGGCTGATCGCCGACCTCGACCGGCCGGGTGCGCGAGCGGTCCTAGCGCGTGGCGGGATCGGCGGTCGCGGCAACGTGCGCTTCAAGAGTTCCACCCGACGCGCACCTGACTACGCCGAGCCTGGCCTCAAGGGTGATGACCGCGACGTCACGCTGGACCTGAAGCTCATCGCAGACGTGGGCCTGGTCGGACCTCCCAATGCAGGTAAGTCATCGCTTCTCCGGGCGCTCACCGCCGCCCGGCCGAAAGTCGCGGATTATCCGTTCACGACTCTGGACCCCGAGCTTGGCGTCGCCGATATCGACGGCCGACGCGTCGTCCTGGCCGACATTCCAGGCCTGATCGAAGGCGCGGCGCAAGGCGCCGGCCTCGGCCAGCGCTTTCTCCGCCACGTCGAGCGGACAAAGGCCCTGGTCTATGTCCTCGACGGGGCCTCGCCCGACCCGTGGCAGGACCTCGACACCGTTCGGCGCGAGGTCGCGCAATTCTCGGCGGCGCTGGCGCACCGGCCGCATCTTGTGGCCGTGAACAAGGTCGACCTCGAGCCGGCGGCCAGGTTGCGTTCCAGGACGCGTCGGACTGGCGTGCACTTCGTGTCGGCCTTGACGGGCGAAAGCTTGCCGCGGCTGGTGCGCGCGGTGGCAGACCTGCTCGCGTCGGCGCCGGCGCCGGCGCTGCCGGCTCCGGCCAGGGTCACGAAACTCCCGGTTCGCCCGTATGGGTTGGTTGTGGAACGGAAGCCGTCCGGCTTTGTGGTCCAGGGCGAACGGGTCGAACGCCTTGTCGAGCGGACCGACCTCGAATCTGAAGGCGGGCTCGCCAGGTTTCAGTCCGAGCTGGACCGACTGGGAGTCAACAGCGCGCTCGAAGCCGCAGGCGTCGAGCCGGGCGACACTGTCCGCATCGCCGGCATCGAGTTCGAGTACCAGCCGTGAGAATGGGAATTCTGGGTGGGACCTTCGACCCGATTCATCTCGGGCACCTGGCGGCGGCGCGTGCGGCGATGGACTGCCAGCATCTCGACCGCGTGCTCCTCATTCCGACCGGCGTGCCGCCGCATCGGCCCGCGACGGTTGCCGACGCGAAGCACCGAATCGAGATGTGCCGTCTCGCGATCGACGGCGAGAAGCGCTTCGAGGTCTCTGACATCGAGGTCCGGCGCCACGGCGTGTCTTACACGGTCGACACGATGCGAGAGCTGCGCCAGCTCTATCCAAACGACGAACTGTTCCTGATTCTGGGGTGGGACGCGGCGAAACTCTTCTCGAGCTGGCATGAGCCGGGCGAGGTTCGCCGGCTGGCCTCGGTTGTCATCGTCACGCGTTCGGGCAGCGGGCCGCCGACCGGGACCTCAGACATCGTTTGCGAGGCAGCGACGCCGGACATCTCGGCGAGCAAGCTCCGCAGGGCGCTTTCCAGCGGCGAGCGTGTGACCGACATGCTGCCCGAGCCCGTTGCGGCCTATATCGCCAAGCACGGGCTGTATCGGGATAATCGTTAAGTTGGCTGCTCAACGGATCAGGGGACTCACGCCGTTGCAGCTGGCGCGCTTGCTCCGCCGCGCCGCAGCCGAGAAGAAGGCCTGGGACCCGGTTGTGCTCGACGTCCGCGAGCAAACTTCTGTCGCCGACTACTTCGTCATCTGCGAAGGCGAGACGGACCGCCAGGTGCGGGCCATCGCGGACGGGATGATGGAAGCGGCACGAGCGAAGGATCGGAGGCCTCTCGCGGTGGATGGATACGGGGACGCGGGGTGGATCCTTCTGGATTTCGACTCGGTGCTGGCCCACGTTTTTCTGCCGGGCGAGCGATCCTACTACGACCTGGAAAGCCTGTGGGCACCGGCAGCGAGACGCAGAAGACGAGCGGCCAGCGCTTAGACGAGCGCCGCGTACCGGTCGTAGATCTCTTGCAGCTCGGCCGGCGGCTCAACGCGGTGCTTCTTCATGACCTCGAAGAGGCTGAGGATGTGCCGAACCCCCGCGAGCGTGACGCCTTTCTCTCGCGTCAGGTGCTGGATGACCTGTACCTTGCTTATGTCGCGCTGCGAGTAGCGCCGCCGGTTCGTGCTCGTGCGGTGCGGCTCGATGAGGCGTGCGTCCTCGTACAGCATGAGAGTGCGCGGATGCGTCTCGAGAATCTCAGCCGCGACGCTGATCGTGTACAGCGGCTTGTCCAGATCGCTGAACGATTGATGCTGGCCTCGCGGGCCGCGGTTGTTGGTGCTCATCTCAGCGACTTCAAGACCTGGATGATGGCGGGTCCAAGCAGCACGACCCACAGGACCGGGAAGATGCATCCGACCATCGGAAAGACCATGCGCGAGGCAGCCTGGGCCGCGCGCTCCTGAGCGCCCTGGCGCTGGCGCCGTCGCATCTCGGTCGCTTGCACGCGCAGCAGTCGGGCGATCGGCACCCCCATCTGGTCCGACTGCACGATCGACTCGACGAGGTGGTGCAGGTCGGGCACGCCGGCCGAGTCCGCCATATGCTCGAGCGCGGCCATGCGGGGCCGTCCGAGCCGGATCTCGCGCAGCACTTTTCCGATCTCGTCACCGAGCGCGTTGTGGAAGCGCTCGGTGATGCTGAGCAGGCCTTCGTCGAGACTCATCCCGGACTCGACCACCAGAGTGAGCAGGTCGGTGGCTTCCGCGAGCGAGCGCTGAATCTGGCGCCGCCGCTGCGCGATGCGCTGCTCCAGCCACAGGCTGGGCGCGACGTAGCCGATGACGGCGGCGATGGCGCCCGCGAATGCCGCGGCGAGGATGTTGGGCAGTCCAACTGGAAGGATCAGGCCGATGGCCAGCCCGGCCAAGGCCAGGAGAGCGGCGACGCTGTAGCGCACCGCCTGGAACCCGGCGGGGGTGAGGCTGCCGGGGTTGCCGGCCTGATTCAGCTTCTGCCGCACCTGGATCGTCGTCCCGGCGGGGAGCCGAGACACTGGGCGGAGCATCGTCTCGAGCTGCTTGACGAGCGTGGGCCGAGGCGCAGCCGCAGTCGTCCCGCCATTGGCAGCCGCGGCCCGGTACTGGTCGATGGCGATGAAGTAGGCGCAGACGATGCCTCCGCAAATCACGCCGGCGGCGATGGCGATCTGGAGCACAGTCCTATGCCTCCAGGGCCGTCATTCGCTGGATCAGCAGGTTGCCGATCAGGATCATGAAACCGGCGAAGCCAAGCAGCACGTAGCCGGCGATGCTGCTCGTCATCGGCGCGTAATAGCCGGGCACGAAGACGTACAGGCCGAGGGCGAGGAGAATCGGCAAGCCGGTGATGATCGTCGCCGACGCGCGCGATTGCGCGGTCAGAACGCTCATGTCTCGCTTGGTCTGCAGGCGGTCACGCAGCGTGTCGGAGATGTTATCGAGGACCTCGGCCAGGTTGCCGCCCACGCGAACGTGCAGCAGGATGGCGGTCACGATGAACTCGAGGTCTGGACTGTTGATGCGCAGCAGCAGTCCGCTCAGCGCCTCCTCGACCGAGGTGCCGAGCGTGATCTCGGTGCTGACGCGCTCGAATTCGGTCGACACCGGCCGCTGCGATTTCGCGGCCACCGTCTCGAGGGCGCGGTCGATCGCGTAGCCAGTCTTCAGGGAGTTCGAGAGCAACTGCAGCATGCTGGTGAGCTGGTCGTTGAACTGCTGCTGGCGCCGCCGCTGCAGATAGGCGACGACCAAAGGAGGGATCACGAATCCGACCGCGCCGAGGATGATCGGGCCGATTGAAAAACCGAACCTGAAGAGTCCGATCAACGCTCCGACGGCGACAGCGCCGATCCGGATCAGCAGGTACTCCGGCGCGGTGACGTTCAAACCCGCGCGGGCCAGGTCCTCGCTGAGGGTGGGCCTGCCCTGCACCTTGCGCCGCTGGCTCAGGTTCTCTGCCGCGGGCTTCAACAGGCGCTCCACCAACTCGCGAGGCGTGGCGCGGACGGGGGCGGACATCGTGGGTCCCGGGACCCGCTCTTTGCGCACCCTGTCGAGGGCCCAGAAGAAAACGAGGATGGCGCCCGCCATCGGCAAGGCGACGATCGTCTCGGGCGGTAGGTTCATCTAGAAGAGGCCGGGGTAGTTGGACTGGATGACCTGGAGTGTGACGCCTTTGGCATCGCCCACAGACGGGCACTTCGGGTCGGGGCCCTGGTTGCCCGGATCGTAGTCGTGATAGGACTCCAAGGTGTACTTCAGCTCCGCGTTCGACTCGAACCAGGTGATGATCTCGGCCGCGCATTGCGTGACCACCACGGTGAGGCTCGATGCGCCCGAGCCGGCCGTCGCTCCCTCCTGGCCGACCTTGATCACGTGCAGCTGCGTGAAGATCGTCTTGGACGAGACTTTGCCGGGGACCTTGACGGTCGCGATCACGGAGATGTAGTCGCCGGGTTGGATGTAGCCGGCCACACCGACCTGCTCACTCGTGGGGATGGTCAGCGCCACGTAGCCCTTCGGGATCGGCAGGTATTCCGACTGCGAACCGAGCGCCTGGTTCGGTCTGGCGACGTCGTTGGCCGCCACCGCCTGGCCTGAGTTGATCGTGACCAGCGGGACCATGCCCTGCACGTCCTGGATCCGGGCAAAGTACACCTTGGGATAGGTCGCGGGCACCGGGATCGGACGGGTCGTCAGCGAGTCGGCTGAGATCGGAATCCTCGGCAGCAGGTCCTTTGTTGCCACAACGACCGTCTGTTGGAGACTGGTCCCGGCCTGACTGGCGTTGAGGGCTACGAGGACGAACGCGACGATGACGAGTATGGCCAGCAGGATGCCGAGGAGCGTGAATGGCCGGCGCGAAGTAATTGCGCTAAGGGTCCGCAAGGCCGACCCATCATAGGCAAGATATCCCGGTGGCGAGCCCCCCTTACGTGACACCGAAACGGCCCCCTTTTGACCAGCGCGGACAGTCGTTAGTGGAGTTCGCCGTCTCCTCCGTGGTGCTCCTCCTGCTGATCGGAGGACTGGTCGACATCGGGCGCTCGATCTACGTCTCCGAGGCCCTTTCCAACGCCGCGCGGGAGGGGGCGCGCCACGGTGCGTGGTACGACGCGCCGAGCCTTTCGCACCCTTACCTGTACGACGCACAGATCCAGGCGACCGTGGACGCCGAGCTGGCGTCGATCTCGCTCCCGGCGTCCGTCCTCAAGAACCCGACGACCACGTGCCCGACCACGAGTGACGGCAACACCCAGCACAACGCGCCTTACGTGTCTTCCGCGTACCCGTCCACGGCCAACCAGCCCTGGCTCTACATCTGCTACAACAACGCGCCCGGCCTCGATTACACGAGCCCGGCCACCAACATGGGACAGCTCGACCTCAATGTGATCGTGCTGTACACGTATGGACCGCTCACCCCGGTCGTCAGGTCGCAGTTCGGCATTTTTCAACTCGCCACGAACGTGCACATGACCGTGCAGGGGAGCTGATGCGCCCTCGCAACGGACAGAAGTCCCAGGCCTTGATCGAGTTCGCGCTCGTCTCGCCGGTGCTGCTGCTTCTAGTTTTCGGTGTCATCGACATTGGGCGGGCGGTCTTCTACTACGACACCATCAACCACGCCGCGCGCGAGGGCGCTCTCGTCGCAGTCCGAGCCCCGAATCAGCTGCCTACGAACAACGATGTGCTCATCGCCGTCAGCAGGCAGATGCTGGGCACGCCAGTGACTGCGCCGTGCCCGCAGGGACCGTTGACCACGGCCACGCCACCCCAGAACACGGCCTGGCTTTACATCACCGAGCGCAATCCGCCCGCGTCCATCGAGACGACCCCGCCCCCGAACGCGCCGGGCGGCGAGTATGCCTCCAGCGCAAGCGGGTCCTGCAGCGCCGTCAACCCCGCCGGAGGCAACCGGCAGCTGCAGGTGACGATCCGCCTCAACCTCGTGCTGATCACGCCGATCGTCGCCCAGGCGACCGCCAATCACATCGTGATCACGGCGGCGGCTGTTTTCAGGACTGAGTACTGATGAAGAGGCAGTCCGGCCAGGCGATCGTACTGATCGCGATCATGCTCACGGTCCTCATCGGCATGGCGGCGATTGCAATCGACGGCGCTCGCGCGTATGCACTCCGGCGCGACATGCAAGCCGCCGTCGACGCGGCCGGCCTGGCCGCTTCGGACAAGCTGCAGCAGACAGGCAGCTACTCGAGCGCGGAGCAGGCGGCCACGACGATCTTCGGCGCCAACCTGCATCTGTACGCCGCCCCGACATGCTCACCCGCTTACGGCTCACCGGGAGCCGCGCCGCTGACGATCACCTGCACCTACTCGGACGGAACCACGCTGACGCAGGTGGTTTCCGGGCTCGGTCCACAAGGAAGCCAGTTTGTGCTCAGCGCCAGCCGCTCACTACGGCTGCAGTTCGCGCGCATCCTCACCAACGGCGCCAGCCCGACGCTCTCGTCCGCGGCGACCGGAAATGTGAACAACCTTCGCTACACACCCACCGTGGGCGCGCTGAACCAGCAAGGTTGCGGTGGCGTGGGCGGCACCTCGATCAGCGTCGGCGGAAGCGGCACGTTGAACGTCAACGGCGACGTCGTGGCCAATGGAGCGATCACTGTGACGAGCGGTGCCGTGCGGGTGGCCGGCGACATCTACGCGCGCTGCCAGTCGCCCGTCCCGGGGGCGGTCACCAACGCCTGCTACCCGAGCGGAGCGTCCTCGCCGTGCACGTATCCCGACGTGGCGGGCGTCACGCGGTCGGGATTTCGCCTCGCCGACCCAGGATTCCCCGCCCCGACCGTCTCGGGCGGAAGCCAGGGCCTGCCAGGCACGAATGTCGTCTTGCTACCTGGGCTCTACGTGTCGCTGCCAGTCTTCAACGGCGGCCACTGCTGGTTTCTCAGTGGCGGCGTCTACGATTTCGCCGCAGGTATTCTCAACCAGACTGACTTAGTGAGCAATGAGCTGAAGCCGCCCGATGAGCCTGACGTCTCCAACAACACCGTGCGCGCAGCGAATCAGTTCTGGAACACCAATGGGGTCAACTGCGCGGGGGCGTTTCAGCTGCAGAGAGTGATCGCCGTGCGCGGTGTTCCGCCTGGCATCTGGTCGATCGTCGTCACCTCGGTCCGCACGGATGTCTACAACGGCGTCAACTACAAGCGCGAGAGCGCACCCTCGATGTGCCAGCAGTTGAACGTCAACCCCCATTTCGACGCCATCCAGCTCACGGTGAGCAATGTGCCCGGCGCCAGTTCGTACAACATCTACGCCGCTCCTCCCGGCAACGGGTGCACAGGACCGTTTGGGATGGTCGACAACTTGCCGGTGAGCGGGGTCGTGCTGAACAACAGCACCGCCTCCTGTCCAGCGTTCAGCGGCAGCGGGTGCTCGCTCGGCTACGAATCGATCTTGCTCGACGATCAGCTAATTGGGTTTTCGCCGAACGGCGCAGCCGCACCGGGAACCATCGGTGCATATCCGCCTGACGCCGAAACTGCGCCTCTCGCGGCGGGACTGCCGAATCAGAATCCGGCCCGCCTGGCGGGGGCGCGTGGTGACCGCGCGAACGAGAACAACTGCGACACCGTCGGCGGCGCCTACGCAACCTGTCCCGCCGCGATCACACCGGGCGCGGTCGTGCTCTACTTTCCGGCCGGTGGATGCCTGGCAACCGGAAACAGCAGCGACACGTACGTCTTCAGCGGGTACCAGTACAACTGGGTGAGCGTGTACGAGCCCACGAGCAACTCCTGTTCCAACACGCTGGCCGCGCATGGCAACTCGGCTTACATCGGGCTCGTGTACACGCCGGCGGCGCGGGTCAACATCACGTCGCCGTATACGTTCGAGACCTCCGGGACGGGTGGCCTGCTCGCTGACACATTGGTGATCAGCGGCGCGATGCCGAGCATCACGTACAGCTCGAGCTATGCACCTGTCCCGCCGGCGGGCCGCCTGACCGGCTAGTTTTTCGCCTCGATCTCGGCCGGCGCGGTGACGTCGACGGGGCCTGCGCCGTTCGCATCCGCCGGTTCCAGCTGCGCAATCCGGTGGTGGAGCGCCGTCGCCGCCTTCGTCTCGCCCAGCTCCTCGTAGCGCTGGATCGCACCCCTCCAGGCTGCCTTGGCGTCATCGGGCTTGCCCAGCCCCCACAGCGCCTGGGCCCGGGTCGACAGGGCCTCAGCCCGCTCCCGCGTCCTGTCCGGCGGCAGCAGCTGGACGGCCGAGTCGACGAGTCTGAGGACCTCTTCGAAGGCACCGACCGCGAGTGCGCTGCGTGCCGCCTGGGCGAGGAATGACGCCGTGCGAACCGGATCCGCCGCGGTGCCCGCCTGGTAGAGGTGGTAGCCGATCTCACCGGCGTGCTCCTGGGTGGCCTTGCCGTAGACCCGTTCCAGGGTGTCGGCGACGGCGAGGTGGTACGCCTGCAGTCGAGGCATGGGCAGCGCGGCCAGCACCCGCTGCCGGACGAGGTCGTGAGCGAATCTGTAAGTCTGGGCGGGCGCCGCGATGAGGAAGTGGGCGCGGGTCGCTTCATCCAACGCGTCGCGCAGCTCGTGACCTGACAGCTCGCCGAAGGCTTCGAGAAGCGGCACGTCGAAATCGCGGCCGATGATCCCCGCCGCGACGAGCATGCGCTGGGCCGGCTCGCTGAGGCGCTGGATTCGGCGTCCGATCAGGCCGCGCACACTCTGGGCGAGCTCGAGGTCCTCCTCCGTGTAGCTCGTGTGGGAGTGCGCCCCACCGCCGAGCATGCTCTCCGACTGCTCGAGGTAGAGGAACGAGTGCTCGACGAAAAGAGGATTGCCTTCCGTCGCGGCCTGGATGCCAAGCAGCTGCACCGGCGTCACCGGTGCTTCGCTCAGGCCGGCCACCATACGCTCCACATCGCCGTCGCTGAGTCGCGCGAGCGCGATGCGCTGTGCGCGCCGGCGCCGGAGCAGGCGGGAGAGCGTCGTGCCGAACGGCCGGCCCGTGTCGAGCTCGCTGTCCCAGTACGTGCCGATGATCACCATGCGGCTCGCATTGACACGCTCGGCCAGGTCACGCAGCAGCATGACAGTAGCCTCGTCCGCCCACTGCAGATCGTCGAGGAAGATCATCAGCAGCTTGCTTCCCTGGATCCCGGTGAGCAGGGTGTGGATCGACTTGAACAGCTGCTCGCGCACCCTGTCCGCCGGCACGTCATGCCCGACCGCGATGCCGCGCACCTTCTGCCGCAAGGTCGGCTCGAAGGTTGCGAGAAGACGCCCGTTGCGGCCGGCGGCCTCGTGGAGCGTCTTCGCAGTCGACGCCGCGATGGCCGAGGCGACGACCTCGCGGAAAGGACCGTAAGGCTCGCCGTTACGCTCGAGACAGCGTCCGCTGAAAACGAGCCAACCCTTGGCGGCGGCTTCGGCGGCGACTTCCGCCGCCAGCCGCGAAGCGCCGATGCCGGGTGCACCGGCAAGGAAGATCATCGAGCCGGTGCCGGTGGCGGCGCGGTCCATCAGCATGCGGATGTCGAGGCGCTCCTGATCGCGGTCGATGTATCCGTCGGCGGCGGCGAGCACGTGAGGCGCTTCTTTCACCTCGCCCGGGGTCACCTGATGCAGGCGCCAGCGGTCTGGGAAACCCTTGAGCTTGTAGCGCCCGCGGAAGTCGAACTTCATCTCGGCGACAGGGCCAACCAGCTGGCGGACTATCTCGGAAACCAGGATCTCGCCGCCTTTGGCTTTGCCTGCGACCCGCGCCGCGACGTTGACGGCGGCGCCGAAGATGTCGCCCGCCTCCTCGACCACCTCGCCGGTGTTGAGGCCGATGCGAATGCGCAGCTTGCGTTCAGGATTCTGCTTGCTGTATTCGGCTATCGCCTGCTGGATGTCGAGCGCGCACTCGACACCGTGACGCGCCGAGCCGAAGCTGATCATGAATCCGTCGCCAAGACCCTTGATCCTGCGGCCGGCGTGCTGAGAGACCTTCTCCTCGATGATCGTCTCGTACGCCTTCATGATCTCGTGCGAGGCCGTGAAGCCACGCGTGGACAGAAGGCGCGTCGACTCCTCGACGTCCGTGAACATGATCGTCACCGTGCCTTCGGTCTGGCCGACCGCAAGGCTGCCGATGATCGTCTCCGCGGTGAGTGGCGCGGCGGCGTTGATCGGCTGGCCCAGTCCCTCGGCGATCTCGCGCAGCAATCCCTGTGAGGCGCGGAAACCGGCTTCGCCCTGCGGATAGCGGACGGTCTGTAGAAGCCCGGCTTCGGCAGCCAGTCGCAGCTCGCGGCCGGCCGAGTCCTTGCTGATCCGGACCTCCCTTGCGTAGTCGCTGGCCTTGAGCTCGGCGCCTTCGAACGCCTGGGTGAGGGCCGGCGCCATGCGCAGGCTAAGACCGCGCCGGGTGATGACCGTTTCGATCACGGCCTCGATGCGCCGCGAGGCGCCTGCGACCGTCGGTGTTGCCTCCGTGGAGCGGACCGTCGGCAGCATGCCGACGAACCCGCTCGATGCGGCGGCCAGCTGACCCAGCGCGGTGGTCGCGCGAGCCATCGCGGTAGCAGCCTCCAACGCCTGGCCGGCGTGCAGGTCCGGCGGCATCGAGTATGTGGGCGGCGGTATGTAGGCAGTTGGGGCGGGACCCGCGCCCACCTGCGCTGGCGCCACAGCCGCCGGATAGACGATGGGCGCGACGGAAGGTGGCGGCGCGGGGGCTGGGCGAGCCGCGATCACCGGAGGTGCTTCCACGGGTGCTGAGGGGGCAGCCGCCTGCAGGTCCGCGACAGCCGCGCGAGCGGCGTCGATCAGCTTGCGCATCTCCTCCTGCATCTCGGGCGTCTGGGCGGGAGGAGGGGGCGGCGCCGGCGCCGATGCCGCCGCCAGGCTCGGCGCCGGTGTAGTCGCCACGCCGGGACGCTCGGAGCTGAAGGGCACCACCACGACCTGGCGGACCACGTTCTCGGTCTTGCCCTGGCCGGAGATCAGCGGATCCTTGACCACCGGCATCATGCTGTCGGAGCCTGCGGGCACGAATCGCGACTTGGCCGGGTCGAACAGGTCCTGGTTGACCTGCACGCCGTAGAACGCCGCCTTGTCGAGGGCGGTCGGCACATAGCCGGTGGCGTTGTACTCCAGGCGCAGATCGGAACCCATGCCTAGCAAGAAGATGTCGCGAAGGATTGCGCCGTTGGAGTCGTAGCCGACGACCTCCGCGATCTGCGCGATCTTGCGCCGCCCGTCCGGCATGCGCGCCTGGTGGACGATCAGGTTGACTGCAGACGCGATCTGCGCGCGCACGGCCTCGAAGGGGATGTCGATCGAGGCCATCATCACCATCGTCTCGAGACGGGATAGAGCGTCCCGCGCAGAGTTGGAGTGGATGGTCGACATCGAGCCGTCGTGCCCGGTGTTCATTGCCTGCAGCATGTCGAGCGCCTCGGCGCCGCGCACCTCACCGACCAGGATGCGGTCAGGGCGCATTCGGAGGCTGTTGCGGAGCAGCTGGCGGATGGTGAGCTCACCCTTGCCTTCGACGTTGGGTGGCCGGTGCTCGAGAGCAATGACATGGGGGTGATCGATCTGCAGCTCGGCCGCGTCCTCGATGGTGATCACGCGCTGGTTGTGCGGGATGAACCGCGCGACGACGTTCAGGGTCGTCGTCTTGCCCGAGCCGGTGCCGCCAGAGACCAGGATGTTCATACGTCCCAGCACCGCGGCTTGCAGGAACTCGGCCATCGCCGGACTCAGGCTGCCCTCCTGCTTCAAATCATCCATCCCGAGAACGGCGTCCTTGAACTTGCGGATCGTCAGCGCCGGTCCGTGGATCGCCGCCGGCCGGATGATCGCGTTGACGCGGCTGCCGTCGGGAAGGCGGGCGTCAACCATTGGGTTCAGTCCGTCGATGTGACGCCCGGTGGTGGCCACCATGCGGCGTATGGTTTCGAGCAGCTGGTTCTCATCCTCGAAGCGGATGTCGGCCTTGGTCAGGACACCGCGCCGCTCGATGAAGATCTCGTCGGGGCCATTGACCATGATCTCGCTCACCGAGCGGTCGTGGAGCAGACTGTCGAGCGGTCCATAGCCGACCGCCGCGCGCAGGATGATGTCGGCGAGCGCGGACTTCTCCTGCGTGTTCAACGTGATGCCGTCTTCCATCAGGAAGCGGTCGAGGTGGGTGCGCACGGCGCGCGAGAAGGCGATGGTGTCGCCGGTCGTGAGGCCGACGTCGCGGATCAGTGCCAGGCGGTCGCGAAAATCGTTGGCGAGCTTGTTGAGGTCGCGACCGTGTCTCGCCGCCGCCTCGAGGATGTCCGAGCGTCGGCGCCTCGGTGTACCTGTCGTCGTTGGGACTGCGGGCGTAGTCGCCATCCAGGCATCGACGTACTGAGTCTCGAGCAGGGCCGACGTGGCCGCGACAGCCGGTATCACCCGCTGCAGTTCGGTCAGGCGGATCTTGATCGGGATGCCCACTCCGTCCGGCTGCGCGCCCTGCTCGATGTACGCGGCGAGCCACTCGCCGTCACGAAAACGGAGAATCGCCTTCCGCGCATCGCTCTTGTCGCCCAGGTCGGGCTCCAGATCGGGGTCGTCGACGGCTCCGAAGACGATGTACTTGATGTCTCGGCTGGGGACGAGGCGCGGACGCTCTGCGTCGGTGGCGGAAAAGAGTGGAAACCCTACATCCGTGATCGTCCGTGTGTCAGCCTCGCCCACCTCGAGTCCGCCATCCAGGCGGTGGACGACCGCCTTGAATCGCGGATGCCTTCGTTCTGGCTCGTCCGGGATGCCAGGCGGTGTCTCGATCGTGACTTCGCTCATCAGATGAATCTCTCAGGCGGCCGGCGCCGGTCGAGCACCCATTTTGAGCCTGGCATCCGCTTGGCGACGCCTTTGACCTCAGATGCGCGAGCGGCTACCGCGGCGGCGCTGCTGTAGCCGCCCGGTTCCGCGATGACGATGCCGATCGATACCGATACCATTGGGGAGCGCAGCATGCTGCCGTTGCGCTCCTCGGACTCGATCCAGCCGCGGTCTCGGTCGGCCGGGTCATACAGGGCGGGAATCGCAAGATCGAAGCGTTTGGTGATCTCGGTGGCGATGGTCTCCGCCATGCTCGGCTCGGCCAGGATCACGAAGTCGTCGCCGCCGACGTGGCCCGCGAAGTGCTGCGGCGAATGGTTCTCCTCGAGGACCTCGAGGATGATCGTGGCGAGCGTCTTGATCACGTCGTCTCCGCGCAGGAAGCCGTAGTGGTCGTTGTAGCTCTTGAAGGAGTCGATGTCCGGATACAGGACGGCGAAGCGCTGGTCCTGGGCCAGGCGGCGGCTGATCTCGCGCAGGATGTCGCTATTGCCGCTCATCCCGGTGAGCGGGCTCAGGCCGCGCGTGGTGGTCGACCTGGACATCACTGCGCGCAGGCGCGCGACCAGCTCTTCGGGCACGAACGGTTTAGTGACGTAGTCGTCAGCACCCGACATCAGGTGCTCGACTTTGTCCTTGAGCGAGTCGCGCACGGTGAGAAAAACAACGGGGATGAGGCGCGTCCTGAAGTCCTCCCGCAATTCGGCCATGATCTGGTCCCCTGTCATGTCACCGAGCATCAGGTCGAGAAGGATGATGTCCGGCCTCCACTCGACCGCCGCGTCGTGCGCGCTGCGGCCGTTGTTGACGGTGATGCACTCGAAGCCGGCGCGTTCGAGCACACGCTTGACCAGGCGCAGCACCTGCTCGTCGTCGTCGACGACGAGCGCGATATCGCGGTGGACAAGCGCCGAGTGCGGGTGGTCCGTGACTCTCTTGGCCACCGTCATGGGGCAGACTTTCCCGGGCGCCGGAGCAGTTCGGTCATGGCAATCGCCTTTTCAGCCGCAGCCTTGATTTCCTTGACGTCGGCCTTGACTGCCTCCGGATCGTTCAGCTCTTCGCCGATGAGTTCGCTGTAGTTGACGATGACGGCGAGCAGGTTGCGGAAGTCGTGGATGAGCACCCGCCCCGGATCCATCGGCTCACCATCCTGGCTCACAGTCGTTTCACCAGCCGCCACAGATTGAGCTGTCCCCTGCGCTCGTACTCGAGCGAGTCCAGCATTGATCGCGCCAGAGCGAGGCCGCGTCCGGCTTCGCTGGTCGGCGGTGCCATCTCGCGGACCCAATGTCTGGCGACCGGCGGCCCGCTGTCCAGGACCCAGGCCACCACGGTCTCCGCGTCGCTGTGCAGCACGTACTGAACGGGACGCTCAGGGCTGACGCGGCCGTGCAGCAGCGCGTTGTTGCCTATCTCGGCCACCGCCGTCTCGAAGAACATGAGCGCGCGGTCGTCCGCGTCCCGGCCGAGGACCTTGCGGAGCTCGTCGATCGAGGCGTGGAGGACGTCGAGGCCCCCTTCGAGGTCGCTGAGCGTGGCCCGAAATTCGAAGCGATGGTTGTCACCCGCCATGGGCTCAGAGCCCGGCGAGGGCTTCCTCTACTGTGGCGTAGTAGGCAAAAACCCGGTCGAGTGTTGTGAGCTCGAGCACCACCCTGGCCTGCTGGTTGGGCGCCGCCAGTCGAAGCTCACCCTGGTTGCCTCGAATCTGCTTCAGCGCCGAGATCACCGAACCAAGGCCGGTGGAGTCGACGAAGCTGATGCCTTCCATGTCGATGACCACCCTGGGTGGCCCATTCCCGACCAGCTGGGCGATCGCCTCCTTGAGCGCGGGCGCGCCGGCCACGTCCAGCCGCCCCACGGGGGCGAGGACCGTGACGCCGTTTTCGGCCTGGCGGGTTTCGACCTCTAGGCTCATTTGAAGGCGATCAGCATATGGCAGAGAGGAGCCACTTTAGCCTCATAACGTGGCGGCGCGGGCGCGCGAAGTAGGTGCTGCGCTCCTCGTCGCGCCACCCCGTCCTTGGCTCCGGTCCGCCGATGCCGCGCATAGGCTTCGGATCCCCGGTGCCGGGCACCTACACTGCATGCCCGTGGTCCAGTCTTCAGGCGCCGAACGCGTCCTCGTCGTGGACGACGACGAGCCGCTCGCGAGGTCCATGGCTCGGATCCTGCGCAGCCGCGGTTTCGACTCCGACGTGGCGCTGTCCGGCTCCGAGGCCAGGCGCCTTTTCGAGGGCCAGGACTATGCGGTGGCGCTGATCGATGTGCGCTTGCCAGACGAGTCCGGCTACGGCCTGCTCGAGGCGTTGCGCAAGACGCGGCCCGACACAGCCGTGGTGATGATCTCGGGGGTCGATGATCCCGAGCTCGGCAAGGCCGCACTCGAGACCGGCGCGTTTGCATATCACGTCAAGCCGGTGGGCGCGACCCAGCTGTACCTGATCGTCGTGAACAACCTGCGGCGCCGCAGCCTGCAGATCGAGAATCGCGCCAACGTCGAGCGGCTCGAGGGCCTCGTCGCCGAGCGGACCGACCAGATGCGCCGCGCCGCCGAGCTGCAGGCGGGGATGCTCCCCGCGTCACCCTTCATAGAGGATGGGTTTGAGATCGCGGCCCACTTCACCGCCGCGCGAGAGATCAGCGGCGATTTCTACGACTGGTACCGCGCGCCCGACGGACGCATCAGCGTGACCCTGGGCGACGTCATGGGCAAAGGCTTTCCTGCGTCGCTGTTGATGGCGACCGCTCGAGCGGCGCTTCGCGGCGTGGCCGGTGTCGAGCCGCTCGAGTCGCGGATCAGGCAGGCGTCGGACGCGATGTCAGCCGCGCTGGAGGTGCACAACGCTTACCTCACGCTCTTTCACTGCACGCTCGATCCGCGCTCGGGCGACGTGGAGTACGTGGACGCGGGCCACGGCCACGCGAGGCTGCTGCGTGGCGCCACGCGTCAGGAGCTGCTGCCGCAGCGCAGCGCGCCCATCGGCATCTTCCCCGACAGTCCGTTCCGCATCGGAATGGTTACGTTGACGCCGGGAGACTCCGTTGTCGTCTTCTCGGACGGCCTGCTGGAACTGCGCCCCGACCTTGCGACGAAGGAGGTGCAGCTGCCTTACGCGGCGCGGCAGGCGGATACAGCGCAGCAGATGGTCGACATCCTGGCCCAGGGGGCGCGGGACAGGGATCTGTTCGACGACGTGACGGTGCTGGCCCTCAGACGGCTCTGAGCGCAGGTGAGCACATGTGTCCTCCCCCCGCGGGACCCCCTCCTCACCCACGCGACGTCCGACGGCATGTAGGACGCTGACGTTTGGGGAGGCCGGAATGAATCCGGCTTACCTTTCCACTTCGTCTAGACCGCTTCTCGGGTCGCCAGCCACCGCTCCAGAACCGCCGCGACGACGTGGAGCTTCACCGGCTTGGTGATGTAGTCGTCCATCCCCGCCGCCAGGCACCGGTCGCGCTCGCCGGCCAGGGCTTCCGCGGTCATGGCGATGATGGGTACGTGCCGGCCGCCGCGCTCGTTGTGGCGAATCTGTCGGCTCGCCTCATAGCCGTCGGTCTCGGGCATCTGGCAATCCATCAACACCGCGTCGTAGTGGCCGTGGCCGACCATGGCCACCGCCTCCGCTCCCGTCCCAGCGACATCGGCTCGATAGCCAAGGCGTTCGACCATGCGCAGCGCGACCTTCTGGTTGGCCCGGTTGTCGTCGACGACGAGCACGCGAGCGCCGCGTGTGGAAGTGATGGCGGGTACTGAACCGCCGGGGACGTCTCGACCCGGTCGTTCCGCCAGCACCGTCTGCAGCACGTCGAATAGCTGCGACGGGCGCACCGGTTTGACCATCTCTGCGTCCACGCTGGACACGCCGCGCTGGGATTTGCCGGCGGACGTCAGCAGAATGACGGCCACGTCGTGCAGTGTCATGTCCGACCGGACCGCGGCGGCGACGGCGGCGCCGTCCATGTCCGGCATCATCAGGTCGACGATCGCAACCTCGTATGGATCGTCGCCTTGCGAGGCGCGGCGCATCTCGGTCAGAGCTTCGCGCCCGCTTTGGAAGCTGTGTCCGCGCATGCCCCACGACGTGACGTAGCGCTCGAGGATCGTGCGGTTGGTCCGATTGTCGTCGATGATCGCGACGGTCATGCCTGCGAGGGAGGCGCTCATCTGCGGTGCATGCGCTGCAGAGCCGGCCTCGCGGAACAGCGCCGTGAACCAGAAGTTGCTCCCCTTACCCTTCTCGCTCTCGACGCCGATCTCACCGCCCATCAGCTGCGTGAGCATGCGCGCGATGGCGAGCCCCAGTCCCGTCCCGCCGTGGCGGCGGGTGGTCGAGCTGTCGAGCTGAGAGTAGACGGCGAAGACGCGCTCCGCCTCCTCGGCGGTCAGGCCGACCCCCGTGTCGGCGATCTCGAAGCGAATCTCGATCCCCGGACCTGTCGTGTCGCGCCGCTCGGCCCGCACGACCACCTCGCCTGCCTCAGTGAACTTGACCGCGTTGCCGATCAGGTTGATCAGCACCTGGCGCAACCGGCCCGGGTCTCCGATCACGGTCTCAGGCACGCTCGCGCCCACGTCGAAGGCGAGCTCGATGCCCTTGTTCGAAGCGGCTTCGGCGAAAAGCTCGACCGCCTCTTCGACGACGTAGCGCGGGCTGAAGTCGACGGTCTCGAGGCGTACCCGACCCGCCTCGATGCGCGAGAAGTCGAACATGTCGTTGATGATCTCGAGCAGCTGATCGCCGGAGGCGCGAATCGTCTCCACGTATTCGCGCTGCTCCGGTGTGAGCTCCGAGTCGAGCAGCAGGCCGGTCATGCCGATGACCCCGCTCAGCGGGGTGCGGATCTCGTGGCTCATGGTGGCGAGAAACTCCGACTTCAGGCGCGTAAGCTCCTGAAGATCCTGCTGCCTCACCTCGAGCTGGATGACGACGCGCCGCACCAGGACGCCGAACGCGACCAGCAGTAGAGCTTCGAGCAACGCCGCGGCGGGGTCGCCGGAGGCCGGGTTCACGAATGTGACCAGGATCAGGTCGGCGACCGCCAGCGCGGCGCCGATCGCGAACTCCATGGTCGTGTAGTAGAGGGCCAGGAAGATCAATGGCAGCAGAACGAATGGAAATGCCCGCACGATACTCAGGCCGAATTGCACCTCCAGCGCGAACGCGACTGCGAGGCCGCCGATGGGCGAGATGGCGTGCAGGTATCGCGGGATGCGCTCCCAGGGCAGAAGCACCAGGGCGCCGCCGAGCACTGTGATGACGAGCGAGGACGCGACCCCGTACACGGTCCCGTCGGCCCACAGTGGGTGCAGGGCCAGGACGAAGGCGCCGATCACGGGGATCGCCGTGATCACGCCGCTGCGCGCGGGTTTGTCGATCTGGGCGAGCGGGATCAGGACCAGTGCCACACCGACTGCCGTCGCGCCGAACAGCGCCAGCGAGGCGGTGATCGCGGCGAAGCCGTGCAGGCTGACCAGCCCGACGATCGCCAGCCCGAGGAACGGGTAGACGCGGCGGCTCAGTCCCTCGGCCTGCAGCGGAGTCGAAATGTGCTTCAAATCGGCAGCCGCCGGGAAGCTTAAGGCAACTTCTCTTAGGTTGCCGAAACCACGTTCTTTAAGGCGGCTGAACCGCGCATGGCCGCCGATACACTTGACGCCCTGCACACCTTCCATCCCGCCAGGGGGGGCGAGGTTATAGGGGTTCTTCCAGGGTCCGGTCCAAAGTCGGTTTCTTGGACGCGGAATCTGGTCGGCCGAACCTTGCCGTTTGCCGCGATAGCTGTTGTGTTCGCGGCCCAGGGCCTGCTCAGCGCCGACCCGGTGCTTGCGTTTCCCTTTTACCTGGTCATCGTCCTGCTCGCCTCGCTGCGGCAGCAGCGCGCCCAGGCCATTGCGGTCAGTGCGGTTGCGGCCATGGCGTCGCTTGTCTGGCCGCTGCTCGCCCCATCGCAGCTGATACCGGCGGTTTTACTCGCCCTGGTCCTGCTGGTCGTGGCGGTCGCGACGAGCGCCGTGACAAGCAGCTCGCGTGAAGCCGCCTCGGCTGCGCAACACACGCTCGACGAGCTCGAGGCCAATGACCGCCGCCTGCGCGCGATGCTCGAGTCGAGCGATGTCGGCCTTGCGCTCGCAGGGCTCGACGGCGCGTGGCTGCTGGTCAATGAGCGCTTCGCCGAGATCCTCGGCCGTAGCCGGGACGAGCTGATCCGGACCACGCTCGCGGAGGTCACATCCGAGGCCGACCGATCGTCGGTCAACGAGGCTCTAGCGATGTTGCGCAATGGAGACGTGATGCGCTGGGAGGCGGACATCCGCCAGCTGCGCCCGGACGCCTCCGTCGTCCAGGTCGCCGTTTTCATGGCGCTGCTGCCGGTGCCCGAGGTCGGCGAGCCGTGCGTCCTGGTCCAGGCTATCGACGTCTCGCGCAGGGTCCACGCCGACGCGCTGCTGGACTGCATAGCGGCGACAAGACAGGTGATGGCGACGGCAACCAGCGCCGAAGTGGCCGTACCTCAGCTTCTACAGGCGTACTGCGGTTACCTGGGCTGGAGCGCCGCCCAGTTCTGGGCGTCCAACCAGGAGGGCTCTGGCATGACCGTCCGCCACGCGTGGAATGCGATCGGCACGACCCTGGAAGGCTTCCTCCAGGCGAGCCGCGACTCGGTCGTGGCCCCCGGCGCGGGACTTGTTGGCCGGGTATGGAAGTCGGGCGTCCTGGCGGCCGAGGCAGACCTGGCGCGTGCCGCCGACAACGAACGGCTGACTTCGGCGCGTGCCGCCGGCCTGCAGACTGTGCTTGCGCTTCCGGTCGTCGACGCCGGCGAGGTGACGGGGGTGATCGAGCTGGCGTCGCAGCGGGCGCGCGGACTGCATGACGACGAGGTCACGATGCTGGCCGCGTCAGGGGTCGAGATCGGCCAGTTCATCAGACGCTCTGAGACCGCGCAGGCCCTCCGCCGGAGCGAGGCTGATCACCGGGCCATATACGAGCGCTCGCCGATCGGCATTGCGCGCATCAGCAGCGATGGCGACCTGATGGAAGCCAACCCTGCTCTGCTGCATATGCTCGAGCACAACCAGGAGACGATGCGCACTACCGCGTGGCCCGATTTGCTGCGCGCCTACGACCAGGCCGCCGCACGCCTCCGCAAGGCGTCGTTTCTCGCCGGGGTCAACGACGGGAGCAGCGTCCAGGTCCGCGCGGCCACTGGAGCGGGCATCTGGCTGTGGCTTCAGCTGACGGCGACAGCAATCCCGGACACGAGCGGCCGGCCCGAACACGTGCTTGTGCTCGTCGAGGACGTCACCGCTGTCCGCGAGACCTCGGACAAGCTGACCGAAGCTCTCGAGGCACAGCGCCAGGCCAACGCCAACCTGGAGAAGATCGACCGCACCAAGAGCGAGTTCCTCAGCATCGTCAGCCACGAGTTCCGGACCGCCCTCACCGGCATCCAGGGGTTCAGCGAGCTGATCCGCGATGGCGGGCTCGAGCCGGACGAGGTGCGCGCGTACGGCGGCTACATATTCAACGACGCGGAGCGCGTCAACCGCCTGATCGGCGACATGCTCGACCTTGATCGCATGGAGTCGGGGCGCATGGCGATGCGGACGATGGACGTCGACATCAACGACATCCTGATGGAGGCCATCTCCCGAGCGGCGCCGTCAGCCGTCACGGTCGAGTTCAGGTCCGATCTGGACCCGCGCCTGCCCATCGTGGCAGGCGACCGCGACCGCCTGATCCAGGTGGTCGGCAATCTCGTGAACAACGCCGTCAAGTACTCGCCCGAGGGCGGCACCATCACCCTCTCGAGCCGCGTCGACGGCCGCTTTGCCTTGGTCAGTGTGACTGACACGGGAATTGGCATTCCGCAGGAAGAGATCGGCCACGTGTTCGAGCGTTTCCGCCGCGTCCGCAGCGGAGCGGCGCAATCGATTCCGGGGACTGGCCTCGGGCTCACGATCGTTAAGCAGATCGTGGAGTTGCACGGCGGCAAGATCTGGGTGGAAAGTGCGGTCGGTCACGGGTCTTCATTCCACTTCACGATCCCGCTGGCGCCGGAAGGCGCAAAGGCCCTGCAGCTCCGGCATGGCTGAGGCGAACGCAGGTGGTTTCAAAGTGCTCGTCGCCGACGACAACGAGGTCGCCCAGCGCCTGTGCAAGCGCGTGCTCGAGAAGGCGGGGTATCCGGTCTTGATCGCGGCGGACGGCCTGCAAGCGGTGGACGTCGCGCTGTCGCAGCGGCCGGCGATGATCCTGATGGACGTCGCCATGCCGGGCATCGACGGGCTTGAGGCGATGCGCCGGATCAAGGCCGAGATCCCTGGCCTGCCGATCGTCATCGCCAGCGCGCACTCCATGGCGAGTGACCGTGAGCGTTTCCTCGCGGCTGGCGCGGACAACGTGCTGAGCAAGCCATTCCGCCTGGCGGACCTGCTCTCGATAGTGGAGCAGCTGGCGAGCGTGAAGTGAAGGACCTCACCGGGACCAGGCTCGCCCAGTACGAGATCGTCGAGCGCCTCGGGGGTGGCGGAATGGCGGTGGTCTATCGCGCCGTGCAGCAGCCGCTGGGCCGCGAGGTGGCACTCAAGGCGCTGTCCTCGGAGCTCTTCCAGGACGACGGTTTCGTCAAGCGCTTCGAGACCGAAGCGAAGACGCTCGCCAAGCTCGACCACCCGAACATCCTCCCGATCTACGACTTCGAGGTGATCGACGGCAACGCGTTCCTGACCATGCCGCTCATCCGCGGCGGGACCCTCCGCGACATCCTCAACCGCGGACCCATGGACACCGTCAACGCGTGGCGGTACCTGCGCGAGATCGGCGACGGCCTGCAGCACGCGCATGACGCGGGGATCGTGCACCGCGACCTGAAGCCGACCAACGTGCTCATCCACTCCGACGGACGCGCGATGCTTGCCGACTTTGGGCTGGCGCGAGGGGCCGGGCAGCCGACACACCTGACCACGATCGGCCTCGCCATCGGCACTCCCGGCTATATGGCGCCGGAGCAGGTCATGGGCCACGACGTGGACAAGCGCGCGGACATCTACGCGATGGGTGTGCTCACTTTCGAGATGCTGACCGGGCGTCTGCCGTACACGGGGGCCAACCGGATGGAGGTCGCGTACGCGACAGTCAACACGCCGATACCTTCGGCCGTGAAGATCAATCCCAATCTACCGGACGAGCTCGATGCGCTCCTGCAGAAGGTGCTGGCCAAAGATCCCGCGCAGCGACCGCAAACCGTGAAGGAGCTGCTGGTCCAGATGGCACGGCTGCCGCAGCGGCGGTCGTCGCCTCCAGGCGTCGTTAGCGCCGCGTCGCCGGCCGCCTCCATCGTGTCCGCGGGCGGCGTGGCAGCCGCGTCTCGACCAGCCGCGTCGGCGAACGGACCCGATACAGCGTCGATGCGAGCCGTGCCCGCCCCGTCCTCACCACCGGCGATCCTCCACGGCTCTCCGCTGCCGACGCCGACGGCGGCCGGTGGATCGACGATCCGAACGCTCGAGCTGATGGGTGTGCGGCCCGCGCGAGCACGAGGCCGGTTCATCCTCAACTCGTACTTCAGCAACTACGTCAACGTCGCCCGAACTGTGACCGGGGACCGGTGGCCCGAGGTGGCTTATGCGGCCGGCCTTGTCCAGTACATCGAGCAGGACGCGCCTCATGACGAACAGCTCTCGTCGCCCGTGGAGGGGTTGAGCCGATTGAACGAGGCGTTCGAGACGATCTACGGCCCGGAGTCGGAGGACATGATCCGGGCGTGGGGCCGCCGCGCCACGGAGCGATGGCTGGCCGAGGGCAAGCATGGGCTCGGCGGCGGGCGCCGCTTCGTGCCGGGACGGCAGCGCAAGCTCGCGGGCGTGGTGAAGAACTTCACCGATGCCATGGACAACGTTCGCGGCGAGCACACACACTCGTGGCTGCAGGTGGACGAGCACCAGTTCTGGCTGGTGAACTTTTCCAACATGTTCGCGCTCGGGCGCATCAAGACCGTCAAGTCCTGTCACGCGTGGACATCCAGCATCGAGACGATCCTTCGTTGGGCGGGACTCGCCAACGACTGGTACGTCGAAGAGGTCGAGTGCGGCTCGGTGACGGGCACGTTCGACTGCGCGTTCGCGATCCGGGCAAGCGAGACCAGCTAGTCCCCGGGATTTCCCGTTGCCCCGCCACTGATGGGTTTGACCGGCGCGTCAAACACGTCGCTGCCGGCACTGGCGGGTTTGGATGAAGGAAGGCCCTCCACCGGGGGGCGGAGGACCTTCAGAAAGGAGGGAGGGCGAACTTGTTTCAAGCCCATGTTACCGCCCAAACGGTGAACGCGTGCACCCACGTTTTGTCGCCGTTTTACATTTCTAGGTATGCGTGTCGCGATCGACCTGACCGCGACCTGGCGGCCACAGCGGGTCGGCATGTTGACGGTTGCGATCGAGCTCTCGCGCGCGCTGGTCAAGGCTCGGTCGGGTGACGAATTCGTCATGCTCTTCAGCCGCGAGCGGCCGGCGCGGCTGCGCGACCTCGACTGCGAGGCGGTCCTTTCGCCATACAGGCAGGAGTTGATCAACAAGGCGACCTGGCTGCCGGCCATAGAGCCGCATCTCGGTGCAGACGCAATCCTTTACCCCTACTGGCCGAGCCCGCCGCGACGTCGACCCGGCGCACCGCCGGCCGCGATCTTCGTCCACGACCTTGCGTTCCGGCTTCGGCCTGACGAGGTGCCGTGGCAGCAGCGCCTGTACATGCGCACTGTGCTGCCCTCGGCGCTTCGTCAGGCTTCGGCGGTGTTCGTCCCCTCCGAAGCCACTCGCAATGACCTCCTGAACCTGTATGAGATTCCCGGACTCGGGGACCGGATCGATGTGATCCCCGAAGGTGTGCCGGAGGCCGCTAAGGCCGGGCCGCTGCCCGTAGGCATTGTGCCGGGATTCATACTCGCCGTCGGCACAGTGGAGCCGCGCAAGAACTACCCGCGCCTTCTGGTCGCATACCGCCGGCTCCGCGGCCGTCACGGCTCGCTCCCCATCATCATCGACGGCCGTCCCGGGATGCCGCAGCTCGTGATCGCGGGGCGCGTTGGATGGGCGTACGGCGACACTCTGCAGCGGATCGCGGCCGAGCCCGGCGTGCGCTACCTCGGCCACGTCGACGAACAGACTCTTACTGCTCTGTACGAATCGGCGTCGGTGCTCGCGTTTCCGAGCCTCTATGAGGGTTTCGGCCTGCCCCTGCTAGAGGGGATGGCTCGCGGCCTGCCGGCCGTGGTCGGCGCCGCCGGAGCGTTGCCCGAGCTCGCGCTGGGCGCGGCAATCGCGGTGGACGCCGAGGACCCGGACGCGATCGCGAGCGGGCTCGAGCGGCTGCTGGCCGACGGGGCGTTGCGCAAGAAGTTGGGCGAGGAGGGCAAGCGCCGGGCGAAGGCCTATACCTGGGAGAGCGCTGGCGAGCGCACTTTGGACGTGCTCCGTCGCATCACTCGCGTGACGGACAACAACGCGGCATGACAGGGGGCCGCATCGGATGGGGAGTGTTGGGCGCGGCGAACATCGCACGCCGGGCAATGCTGCGGGCCATCGCCGACTCGAGCAACGGTCGGCTGGTGGCAATGGCGAGCCGAAATGCTGAGCGTGCTCGCGAAATGCTCAGTCCATATCCCGCCGCTCGCGTGGTCGACTCATACGACGAGCTGCTTGCCGACCCCGATATCCATGCCGTGTACAACCCGCTTCCCAACCACCTGCACAAGGAATGGACGCTGCGCGCTTTCGCGGCGGGCAAGCACGTGCTGTGCGAGAAGCCGCTCGCGACCGATGCGACGGCGGCGGCAGAGATGGCAGCAGCCGCGGCTGCGTCGGGCAAGCACCTCATGGAGGCCTTCATGTACCGGTTCCACCCAGACATGCGCGCATTCATCGCTGGATTGCACGACCCTATCTATGTCTCGGCCAGCTTTGGCTTCACCGCCAAAGGTCCTGACGACATCCGTATGCAAGCTCCTCTCGGTGGCGGGGCCCTGCTGGATGTGGGGTGCTACACGGTCAGCGTCGCTCGATGGATCCTCGGCGAGCCTGTGCATGTGACGGCGCATTCCAGGATGAAGAACGGGGTCGACGTAACTACCAGCGCACTGCTCCGGTTTTCAGGTGGGGCGACCGCGGCAGTCTGGGCGAGCCTCGAGTCTGCCGAAATACAGGAGGTCGCCGTGATGACACCTGAGGGCGCGCACCGGCGAACCAGGGCCTTCAACACTCGGGAAAACTTCGACCCGTACCGACTGATGGTCGAATCGTTTAGCGACAGCGTCCTTCGCGATCGCCCGGTGGCGATACCTCTCGAGGAGTCGATCGCGAACATGCGGACCCTCGACAGGATCCGCGAATCGGCTAAGGATTGACCAGCCCCTGAAATCGCGGGTCGTCCTTCAGGGGCGCCATCTCTTTGTCCTGCGTGGCCACCTGCTTCAGCTCCGGTCGCACGTCCAGCGCTTCCTTCAGCTTCGCGACTGCCTCATCGAACCGCTGCTGCTGCACTCGGGCGCAGGAGAGGTTGTACAGCGCCGTGCCCCGAACCATTGGTGAGCTGCTGGCCTCCGTCATCGCCGGCACCGCGTCCTCGAAGAGCTGGACCGCGTGTTCGAGGTCGCCGTTTTCGATCAGGTATTCGTACATATGGGTGCGAGGGTGCGTGTAGCTGTTGCCGAGCACGGCATCTGTGGTCGTCTCCCACCGATACCAGGTAAAGGGCTGGTCGCCGACTATCTTGTACAGCTCGATGATCTCGCCGAGCAGGTGATCAGAGCGCGCCGCGGCATCGCTCAGAGGCGTGCCGATCCCGCCGGGCAGCTCGGCGTCGTTGACCTCATCGGTGTTGGCCGGCGGTGGTGCCGGCCGGCGGCCCTCGGCGAGGTCGGTCAGCGAGTTGCGCATGCGCTCTCGCCACATTCCGAAGTGGAACATGACCAGCGCGGCCGGCCAGCCCTTGGGCGCCGACTCGGTGCTGCGGGCTCTGTCGACGAAATCCTGCTCAGCTTCGCGTTCGGCTTCGAGCGCACGAAGCAAGGCGTCAGGCAGGGTTCATCTCCAGGGTCTGCGTGCCCTTGAACGTGATCGGTCCCGACAGTCCGGCCGTCGTCGAGCCAGGAGCCATGTTCAGCGTGATGGTGGCGTCGACGGTGCCGGTCGAGTGGCTCTTCACGATGCGCCGGGCGCTGGTTTCGATCCACGTCGTCACGCCGCTTTTGCTCGTTCCTTTCATGGTTATGCCCTTCAGGGCGGCGCCGCTCGGGAACAGCGAAGTTCCGCCCTCGCCACTTAGCGAAGACATCTCTAAGGTGAGGTCGAACGCGGCGTTGATCTTTGACTCCACCACCGCGGTGCTCAGGCTGCCGACCTTTTCGTCGCGAAGGTACTTGTTGTCGGTGCTCACGTGGTACGAGCCGGTACTGTTCATGGGGTTTGTCTGGTCGTAGTTCTTCGTCCAGGTGTCACCGGGCTTCACTGGCTTGTCGGGCAGGATGGCGCTGACCAACCCACCTTCCGCACCGCTCATGCCTGGCAGCGACCCGCTGCTGCCGAGCGCACTTCCGTTGACGCTGACGATCCGGCCATCGGACGCCACCTTCACCTCGACCGACGTGGTGGTGGTCGTCGTCGTCGTGTTTGTAGTTCCGTTGATGGTCGTCTTCACGGACAGGTCGGTCAGGTCGATCGTCAGGTCCGCGGTGCCGCTCGAGTCGACTGACTTGACCTTGACCGCTTCTTTGGCCGCCACGTCGAGGTTGAACGGAACGGAAAGGCCCTGGGCGGCGATGGTGTACTTCAGCACGATGTGGAGCGAGTACTTGTAGGTCTCGCCGGACTTGTACGCGAGCGACAGCGTGTGCGCCTGCACGCCGATGCCGCCGCAGGCGGCGACGAACAGGACGAGAAACGACACCGATGAAGCGAGTCGCTTCATGAGCCGAGCTTAGACTACGCCGCCGTTTTTGGAGCCTCTTGAGCGGCTTCGGCCGGCGCGGCGACAGGGGTGGTGACCGCGACCGGCACGATCTGGCGGAAGGCCGTGAGCGAGCGGTCCCAGTCGGCCAGCATCGCGGCCGCGATCTTGCTGCCGGTGCGGCGGCGGTGCTCTTCGACCAGCCTTCGCAGCTCCGCTGCATCCTCGGCCGGCACCTCGCGCGCCACCACGCTGTCGGCGTTGAGCTGCCGCCACCGCACCGCATACGCAACGCCGCCGGTCATGCCCGCTCCCGCGTTCCAGCCGACCGGACCGAGCGCGACCGCGACACCGCCGGTCATGTACTCGCAGAAGTGGTCGCCGGCGCCCTCCACCACCGCGACCGCTCCTGAGTTGCGCACGCAGAAACGCTCCCCGACGCGGCCCGCGATGAAGAGCTTGCCCCCGGTCGCGCCGTAGCAGATCGTGTTGCCCGCCAGAACCGGCTCGTCGCCAGCGTCGCCGGCGAACGGTCTGATCGCGATCACGCCACCGCCCATGCCTTTGCCCACGTAGTCCTGCGCCTGGCCCTCGAGGGTCAGCTCCACGTCGTGGTCGAGGAAGGCGCCGAAGCTCTGGCCGGCGCTGCCGCGATACTCTCGGCGCTCGCCGCTGGTGAGGCTCGCCCCGACCGTGCGCTGCGAGTTGTCGATGGGCCCGCTCTCCGGCGCGGGCGCGGGCGCCGCGCCGTTGCGTTCCCAAAGGCGTCCCCTCGGCAGGGCGGGGTCTGTTGCCCTCAACACATAAGAAAGGTCGAGGGCGGCTGCCGGGCTCTGCTGGAGGAGCTCGACCCGGCCCACGACCTCTTCCAGCGAGTGTGCTCCGAGGCGTGACAGGTGCTCGCGCACCTCGTCCGCGAGGAAGAACAGGTGGTTGATGACGTGCTCGGGGCGCCCCTCGAACTTCGCCCGCAGGTCATCGCGCTGAGTGGCGATGCCGGTTGGGCACGTGTTGAGGTGGCACTGTCGCGCCATGTCGCAGCCGAGCGCGACCAGCACGCCGGTGCCGAAGCCGAACTCCTCGGCGCCGAGCAACGCGGCGATAACGATGTCGCGGCCGTTGCGCAGTCCGCCGTCGGTGCGCAGGCTGACGCGCTCGCGCAGCCGGTTTGACACCAGCACCTGCTGGGCTTCGGCCAGCCCGAGCTCCCAGGGTGAGCCGGCGTTCTTGATCGATGACAGCGGCGACGCGCCGGTCCCGCCGTCGTGCCCGGAGATGAGGATGTAGTCCGCGTGCGCCTTCGCGACGCCCGCGGCGATGGTGCCGACGCCTGCCTCGGACACCAGCTTCACGCCGACCCTCGCGCGGGGATTCGCAGTTTTCAGATCGTGGATCAGCTGCGCCAGGTCCTCGATCGAGTAGATGTCGTGATGCGGAGGAGGCGAGATCAGCTGCATGCCGGGCTGAGCGTGCCGCAGCCGCGCGATCAAGCTCGTCACCTTGAGTCCCGGTAGCTGTCCGCCTTCGCCCGGCTTCGAGCCCTGGGCGATCTTGATCTCCAGCTCGTCGGCGCGCTTCAGGTATCGAGGTGTGACACCGAATCGCGCGGAGGCGACCTGCTTGACACGGTTGTCGCGACGCACTCCGCCTGAGTCGTCGTATGTGTCTGGATCCTCGCCTCCCTCGCCGGAGTTGGAGCGCGCCCCGAGCTGGTTCATCGCGATGGCGAGCGCCTCATGCGCTTCCGGCGACAGCGCCCCAAGGGACATCGCGGTGCTGACGAATCGCTTGACGATATCGGCCGCCGGTTCCACGTCTTCGAGCGGAACCGGCTGCGTACATTCCTTGATCGACATCAGCTCTCGCAGGGACTGGGGTTCGCCCATGCTCGACAGGCGGCGCCATTCGCGATAAGACTCAACATCGCCGGTCTGCGCGGCCTTCTTTGCTGCCCGCACCGCCAAGGGGTTGTACGCGTGGTGCTCGCCCGCCTTGCGGAACCTGACGCGCCCGTGGTCGGGTATGGCTTCCGGTCGGGAGCGCACGGCGCGCTCGACGTCGTCCAGGTCGGCGCCGCCGAGGTGCGATGGAACCGACGGGAAGCACAGTTCCATCACCTCTGCACCGAGCCCCAGCGCCTCGAGGACCTCCGCGCCGCGATAGCTGGCGACGCATGAGATGCCCATCTTGGCCATGACCTTGAGCAGGCCGGCCTCCAGCGCCTTGCGATAGCGCGGAGTGGCTTCGTCGCCGGCCGTCGCGAAGGCGAGGTACGGATGGACGGCGGTGGCGCCGATGGTGATCAGGCACGCGATGTCGTGCACGTCAACCGCGTCGCCGGCGATGGCGACGATGTCGGTTGACATTCGCCGGCCGATCGCGAGCAGGTGCGAGTGCACCGCGCCGACTGCAAGCGCCATCGGAATTGGCAGCCTTCCAGGGACCGAGCGGCGGTCGCTGAGCGCGATGATGCCGGACGCCTGCTCCGCCTCGCGGCGCAAGCGGCCGAGCGCGTCGCGGATGGACTCGACCGGCGCGTACGTGGCGTCCAACACGACCGCGTCTTCGAGCACGCGCGCGAGCTCCGCCGCGCCAAGAACCGGCGACTCCAGCTCCAGGAGTTTTCCGTTTGTTGGTACGGCTGGGTGGTGGCGACGGGTGAGTTCCTGGTCGGCTCCGCCTTCCGGCTCGAGCGTTCTCTGCCGCGGGCCCAGCAACACCCGCAGCGACATGACCGCCTTCTCACGAAGCGGGTCTATGGCGGGATTGGTGACCTGCGCGAATCGCTGTCTCAGATACCCGTACGCGCGGCGAGGCGTGCGCCCCAGCGGTGCAATTGGAATGTCGTCGCCCATCGAGTAGACCGGCTCCGCGCCGGACTCTGCCATCACGTCGACCACGAACTTCACGTCCTCGAATCCCCAGCCGTGCAGCGCGTGGTGCGCGCCAATGTCTGCGAGTGGTTCGACGTCGACGTGGTGCCGCTCCAGGGGGACCAGCACGCGGTCGGCGAGCAGGCCGTAATCGTGCCGCGCCGCCGCGCGCTCCTTGGCATCCGAGTCTCGCAGAACCGTGCCGTCGCGAGTGTCGACGAGGAGCATCTGGCCTGGGCCAAGCCGCCCGCGCTCGACGACGTCTTCCGGTGCCAAGCTCACCACGCCTGCTTCGGACGCGGCCGCCACGAGGCCGTCCCTCGTTCGCTGCCAGCGCAGCGGCCGCAGCCCGTTGCGGTCAAGGGCGGCTCCTACCACCACGCCGTCGCTGAACGCGAGCGCCGCCGGGCCGTCCCAGGGCTCAAATCGAATCGACTGGTAGCGATAGAAGTCCCGCACCGGGGCGGCCAGATCCCCGCGTCCCTCCCACGCATCGGGCACTAGGCTCATCAGCGCCTCGCTGACCTCCCACCCGCGCTGCACCAAAAGCTCGAGCGCGTTGTCGAGCGATGCGGAGTCCGATCCCTCCGGCCAGATTGCGCCCCGCAGCTCGGGCTCGAGCTCGGACTCACGTGCGCGCATCCACGCGCGGTTGCCGGTGATCGTGTTGATCTCTCCGTTGTGGGCGAGCATGCGGAAGGGCTGGGCCAGCCGCCAGTCGGGCATGGTGTTGGTCGAATAGCGCTGGTGGAAGACGGCGAGCTTGCTCTCGCACCTCTCGTCGCGGAGGTCGAGGTAAAAGTCGGCGAGGCGAGTGCCGGCCATCAAGCCCTTGTAGACGAGAGTGCGGCTCGAGAGCGACGAGATGTACATGCGTACGCCTTGCGCCTCCGCGCTCTTTTCGGCATTGCGGCGCGCGAGATAAAGGCGGTGCTCCCACTGGTCTTGATCGAGACCGGGATCTTCGATCAGGCCGTGCCAGATGGCGGGCATGGTCGCCCTTGCCCGCTCGCCGAGCGACTCGGGCTCGATGGGGACCGTCCGCCATGAAGCCACATCTACGAACTGCTCGACCACCTCGCGCCCGCGGTCGTCCCATTCGAACAACGCGACGACCGCAAACCGGCCGCCGAGCAGCCGGTGCGGAACCTGGATCAGAAGTCCGGCGCCGTCACCGCTCTTGCCGTCGGCGTCGAGACCACCGCGATGAGCGAGGCGCGCCAGCGCCTGGACACCTGAAGCGACGGCCTCATGGCCAAGCAGGGGCGTGGCGACGAAACCCATGCCGCATGCGGCGCGCCCGGCGGGAAGCTCCCCCCGCCAGGCAAGACGTGTAGGACGTAAAGCCGGGGGCAATTGAACCGACAGGCTACCGCGTGCCGGCGCTTTGGACTAGTGCGCAGCCACCAAAAACCGGGTTGAATTTGTTATGCGGATCCTACATTCCCAGCAGAGACTGGACCCTGAGTGCGACGGACAGGTTCAGGCGGGTTTCGGGATCCTCCAGGTCCAGCCCGGTGATCTCGCGAATTCGATCCAGGCGATAGCGCAGCGTGTTCGGATGGACTCGCAAGCGCTGCGCGGCGTGCTGTTGTTCGCCAGTCTCGAGGTAAGCGCGCAGTGTCGCCACCAGCGCACCCTTGCGCGCGGCGTCGTGCTCCATCAGCGGCCCGAGGTGGCGCCGGCTGTAGTCGACTAGGCGTTCGTCGCTGACCGCGGCGAGCAATCCTGTAAGCCCGAGCTCGGGCACAGAGACCACCTGGGCCCACCGTTTGAAGCGGGCGAGCGACTCCATCACCGAAGTCACCTCCCGCAAGGCCCCCTCGACGCCGGTCGGCGCCTCGATCGGCGCGCTGAAGCCGACGGAGACGGTGAAGCCCGGCCTCCATTCGGTGATCGCCTGCTGAATCTGCATTCCCAGTGCGTGACTGCGCGCCTGGTGGTCGGCCGTCTCTGTGCCGATGGGCAGGAGTGCCACAACCTGGTCCGACCGGCCCTGGACCAGTGCTCGCTGGTAGCTCGCCCGAACCACCGCCGCCGCGCGGCGCAGGAACTCACGCTTCAAGGCCTGGATCGCGTCCTCAGAGATCTGGCGGGCGCGGACGAAGCCGCGGAAGTCGTCGATGTCGACCAGAACCACGATGTGACTGCCTGGCAGCGGGTAGCCGACGTGGCGGGCGCGCCGCTGTGCGGCCGCCTCGTCGCCGAAGGTGCCGTGCAGCAAGTCCTCGAGGAACTCGCCGCGCACGCGCCCCTCGACTTCGGACAGCTCCCTTTCCTTGGCGATCGACAGTGCAAGCACGATGGCCGCCTGCTCGATGGCCATGAAGGCCAGCTCTTCGTTGTGCGGCGGGTGGTCGAGGATCGAGATGTAGCCCAGCACCTGGTTGGCGGCGAAGATCGGCGCAATCAGCCGCTCGCGTGACATTCCGAGGTGCGGGAACGCCGGCACCTTGACCGGTCCTCGTTTGGCTTCGACCTCGCGCAAGACGCGCTGGATCTGCGGGTCGAACAACACGCGGTGTGGCGTGCCCTGGCGCTGGATCGTCTCCTTGCGGTGGGGGTCAGCGCTGCCGCCGGCATGAGCCAGCAGGTGGAAGCTCGCGTCCTCGACGACGACGGCGCTCTCGAGCAGGTCGGCCAGCGTGCGGCAGATCTCGTTCACGCCCTTGCCGTCCAGAACCAGCTCGGTGAAGCGGCGGTGAATCTCGATCGAGCGCTTCAGGCGCCAGTGCTCGGCGTTGATGATCCGCTCCAGCAGCGGCGACATCAGGTCGACGAACTGAACGTCGGAGGCGATCGTGAAGAGCGGCACCTTCAGCCGGTCGGCCTCGGAAACCATCTCCGGCGGCAGTTTCTGCAGGTAGGGGAGCGGCCGCACGACCAGGCCCGCGCCGCCGCTGTCGGCGATCCTGCCCACGAGTCGGATCTGGGCGTTGACGTCGTCTTTGATGGGGAAGCCGCTGGTGAACATGAGGTCGCCGGCTCGCGGCCTGACTTCGGGAGTCTCCATCAGGCGCACCCATTCGACCTGGCGGTCCAGGCCGTCGGCGCCCGCCACGAGCTGGGCCGAGCTCAGCACCGAGCGCATCGCCTCCCGCACCGTAGGACGCGGCTCCTCGGCGTCTGGCTCGACCTTCTTCGTGGCCATGACGGCTAGCTTAGGCTGTGGGCGGCAGACAAGCAATCAGGCGCCGGGCTTGTGTCACGGGCACTATGTACGTTTCGACGCGCCGCGTTAACGTCCAGGCATGAGTTACGCGGACGCGCCGGCTTGCGAGCGGCACGACGCAGTCGTGTCGATGCAGCTGCGCACCATGCACTCCGACGTTTCGCGGCCTGACGTCGTGGTCGGCCTGTTCGAGTGTCCCGAGTGCGGGCACGAGCGATGGCTGCCGATCAAGACCAACTACGAGGAAAGCGAGACCTCAGTCCCGGCGGCTTGAGCTAAACCTCGGATAGTCCGGACTATCCGGATATCGACGGTTGCCCTACTGCCAGATTGTCCGGACTATCCGGCTTTGCCGGTCAGCTCGCGGAGCACGAGCGGCAGGATGCCGCCGTGGTGCAGATACCCGACCTCGGTCTCGTTGTCGACCCGGGCTCGCGTCATAAACGCGGTCACCTTGCCGTCGTCCCCCGTGGCCTCGACCTGCACCAGCTGCCCGGGCTTGATCGACGCCAGACCTCGAATCGTGTAGCGCTCGTGCCCAGTCAGACCAAGCAGCTGCGCATTCTCGCCGGGCACGAACTGCATCGGCAGGATGCCCATGCCGACCAGGTTCGAGCGGTGGATGCGCTCGAAGCTCTCTGCGATCACCGCGCGCACACCCAGCAGCAGCGGCCCCTTCGCCGCCCAGTCGCGCGAAGATCCGGTGCCGTACTCCTTACCGGCGAGCACGATCAACGGCACGCCTTCCTTCTTGTATCGCTGTGACGCTTCGAAGATCGTCACCTCTTCACCGTTCGGGAAATGGCGGGTCCAGTAACCCTCGCGACCGACCAGCGCGTTGCGCAGCCTGATGTTGCCGAACGTCCCGCGCTCCATCACCTCGTGGTTGCCGCGTCGCGCTCCGAAGCTGTTGAAGTCAAAGCGGTCCACGCCGTGCTCGATCAGGTAGCGACCCGCCGGACTGTCGACGGGGATAGCGCCTGCCGGTGAGATGTGGTCGGTCGTGACCGAGTCCCCGAGCATCGCCAGCACGCGCGCACCCTCAATGTCGGTGAGCTGTTTGGGCTGGGGCGTGAATCCTTCGAAGTACGGTGGCTCTTTGACATAGGTCGACTTTGGGTCCCAGGCGAAGATCGGTCCGGTCGGGGCCTCCATCGTCTTCCAGTGCTCGTCGCCCTCGAAGATGCGCGAGTACTCGCGCTTGAACATCTCCTGCTTCACGCACTGCTGGACGACCGCGTTGATCTCTTCCTGCGACGGCCACAGCTCCGAGAGCATCACCGGCCTGCCATCGGCGGTTTCGGAAACGGGCTCGGTGGCGAGGTTCTTGTGCGCAGTGCCCGCCAGCGCGAATGCAACCACCAGCGGTGGAGAGGCAAGGTAGCTCGCCTTGACCAGGGGATGGATGCGGGCCTCGAAGTTACGGTTGCCCGAAAGCACCGCGACCACGCTCAGGTCCTCTTTCGTCACCGCCGCCTCGACCTCGGGACTGGCCAGGGGTCCCGAGTTGCCGATGCAGGTGGTGCATCCGTAACCCACCAGGTAAAAGCCGAGGTTTTCGAGTGGCTCGAGCAGATCCGCGGTCTGCAGGTAGTCGGTGACCACGCGCGAGCCGGGCGCGAGGCTGGTCTTCACGTACGGGTTGACGGTCAAGCCCAGCTCCACAGCTCTCTTCGCGAGCAAGCCCGCGGCGACCATCACGGACGGGTTCGATGTATTGGTACACGACGTGATCGCCGCGATCACGACGCACCCGTCTTCGAGTTTCGCCTCGTGCTTGGCGTGCACGGCGACTGTCGCGCGGCCATCGACAGGTCCACCTTCCTCGGTCAGGCGTGAGATGGCCTCAGGCTCCGGCTTGGGTCCGCTCTTGAAGACGGTGCTGAAGCTCTCCCAGATGTGCGGCAGCGGCACCCTGTCCTGCGGCCTTTTCGGTCCCGCCACGCTGGACTCCACCTTGCTTAGGTCGAGCTCGAGCAGCTCGGAAAACTTCGGCGTGGGATCTCCGTCGCGCCGGAACAATCCTTGCTCTTTCGTGTACCTCTCGACGAGGTCGATCTGCTCGCGGTCGCGCCCCGTGACGTCGAGATAGCGCAACGTCTGGTGGTCGACTGGAAACAGCGCGGAGGTGGCGCCGTACTCGGGGCACATGTTACTCAGCGTCGCGCGATCGGGCACGGAGAGGCTCGACAAACCGTCGCCGCAGAACTCGACGAATTTGTCCACGACGCCGTGCTTGCGCAGCATCTCCGTGAGCGTGAGCACCAGGTCGGTCGCAGTCGAACCTGCGGGCAGCCGGCCAACGAACCGCACGCCCACCACGATCGGCTGGGCCAGATACGCGGGCTGGCCGAGGATGGCCGCCTCAGCTTCAATCCCGCCGGTGCCCCAACCCAGCACGCCGAGGCCGTTGACCATCGTGGTGTGCGAGTCCGTGCCCATCAGCGTGTCGGGAATCGCCAACTGGCGCCCGTCCACGTTGCGAACCTGCACGACTTTGGCCAGGTACTCGAGGTTGACCTGGTGACAGATTCCCATCCCCGGCGGGACCAGTGAGAAGTTGTGGAATGCCTGCTGCGCCCAGCGCAGAAGCGAGTACCGCTCTCGGTTGCGTTCGATCTCCTTCTGAATGTTGCGCGTGTAGGAGTCGCGGAAACCGAACGAGTCGACCTGGACAGAGTGGTCGATGATCAGGTCGACAGGAACCAGCGGATCGACCTTGCCCGCGTCCTTGCCGGCGCGCTGCATGGCCGAGCGCATGGCGGCGAGGTCAACGACCGCGGGGACGCCAGTGAAGTCCTGCATGAGGACGCGCGCCGGGAGGAAAGGGAGCTCCGAGTCGACCGGCGGGGTTGCTGGCCAGCGCGCGAGAACGTCGATGTTCGACGCGTCGGTGACGCCGGATTCCGCCAGGCGGACAAGGCCTTCAAGAAGCACCTTGACGGTCATTGGCAGGCCCTCGCTGATTTCGCGGACTGGATAGAACTCGAGTGCGGTGCCTGCAAGACGGGTCCGTGAAACCACGAATCAGATCGTACAAGCGCCCCGCGGACCAGATTGACCACCGCCGATCAGAAGTTCCTATCTCCTCGATCGGCCGTCGGTTTCGTCCTTGACAGGATTTGCCGACCGGAATAGATTCCTGCTAAACCGTTTTACTTCCCCCGCTTCAACGTGCCCCGCGGGGTGGGTTTGGG
>DATEGC010000063.1:0-8543 GCA_035280285.1 Candidatus Dormiibacterota bacterium
CGGGAGCGATCTTGCTGAGCCGCCATGCGATCTCGGCGATGTTGCGTGGCTCCTCCTGAACCCACTGCGCGACCTCGCTGTCCATCTGCGCCACTCGCTTTAGCGGAGCTGTCACCTCGATCCGGGTCACGAGTTGGGAGCTACCGGCGATCGCGAAAGTCGCGGCACTGTTGGTGGCGATTGTCTGGACAGCGTCGGCTGAGACGTTGGGATAGATCGGGACCGTCACTGCACCTATGGCCTGGATGGCGTAGTCGCAGTACAGCCACTCCACGCAGTTCTCGGCCATGACCAGCACGCACTCGCCTGGCTTGACCCCAGCGTCGATCAGCGCCGAGGCGACGGCAAGGATGCGCCGCTGCACGTCGTTCCAGCTGGCAACCTGCCAGGGCCCGTCGCCGTCGCGATAGTGGACCAGGGCCCGGTCGCCGTACTTGGCGGCCTGGCGGAAAAAGACGCCCACTGTCGTCCGATCGGCGATCGCTTCTGGGTCGATGCGCGTGGCGGCGACCTGAGCCTTGGTGTCTATTTCTCTAGGTCTTCAGCGGGAAGGAGAGCAGCGGCGCTTGCCCGGCCGCAGGCCGGGTCGCCTTCCTGCCGGGGGCCCCCTCCGGGGAGCGTGAGAGGAACCGGCAGGTTTTCTCTCATTACTTCACCGCCTTGACAGTCAGGGTAAGCGTCCCTGACGGCACGCTTACGGTTACCTTGTCGCCCTTCTTGTGCCCCACCAGCGCCCGCCCGACCGGGGAGTCGACTGAGATCCGGCCGGCCGAAGGGTCGCTCTCCACAGCCCCGACCAGGTGGTACGTCTCGCTCTCGCCTTCTGTGTCGACAACCTCGATCGTCGAGCCGGGTCCAGCCACGCTGGAGTGTGTGTCCTTGATGATCTGGGCGCGGCCGATCATCTCCTGCAGCTCGTAGATGCGGCTGTCGAGGAGGCCCACTTCCTCCTTCGCCTGCTCGTACTCGGGGTTGTCCTCGATGTCACCGGGCTGGAACGCTTCCTTGAGTCGGTCGCCCGCCTCGACACGGCGGCGAAGAGCCACCTCGAGATCGCGCTTGAGCTTCTCGAGGCCCTCAGGCGTCAGCAAAACAGGTTCGGTTAAGTCCATCCCAGCTTCAAATGAATAATAAGCCCGGCTATGGATCCCACCGATCTGAGGGCCGAACTCGCCGAGCGGTTGGCGAATAGTACGCCAATCGATGCGGAAACGTTCAATTCCGCCTGCTACCTACTGAGCCGGGCGCTCGAGGAACTCGAGTTCACCGTACCCGAGGCGGCCCCCCTGGTGCGGCGCCTGCTGCGTGTGGTCGGGCGGGTGATCATCGACACCGCCACCCAGGACGCCTCACCGGACGTTTGGCCGAACACGCGGGAGATGGCGCTGCAGTGGATCGGCGAGGCTTTGCAGGCCCTGGGCTACGAGGCTCGGCCTGCTTGAGGGTCGGTCAGTTGATCAGGCGTGCGGCTGGAGGTGCTGGCGCGTAGTTCGGGTTGAACAGAATGCCGGCGTTGCCGTTGCCGGTGACCTTGGCCGTGTAGGCGATCACCTGGCCCGCCAGCGGTGCGGTGTTGGCACCCAGGATGTCCCAGCTGGACGTGGGCGAATAGATGGTCCCGATGTACTGCGTGTAGGAGTTACCGTTCAGCTTCTGTGACGAGCAGTAGGTGTTGGGAGGAGTGCCGGGTGTGCTGGGAGCCTGGTAGATGATGATCCAGTTGTACTGCTCGCCACTGAAGACGTGGGTCGAGCCGTTGCCGTTCTGGTCCAGACAGTTGTTCCCGACCGGAAAGTAGAACTGGACAGCTCCGGGCGTGATCTTCGCCGTGGTGCAGGGCGCGTTCGGGTCACCGCCGGGCTTGATCGGCGTCTGCTGGCAGGTGTTCTCGTTGGCGATGTCGCCACCGTTGCAGCAGTCCCACTGGAGCGACATCGCCGCGTTTTCCTGCGGAGCGCCGTTGACGGCGCACACGTTGGGGAAGCACTGCGGAGCCGACTCATCCCAGGGTGATCGACACTTCTGGGCCCTGGCGTTGTAGAAGGCGCATTGCGTGATCGGCGGGGTCATGTTGTTGTAGTCAATGTTGCAGATGGTCATGGCCGGGGACCCGCACGGCCAGCCACCGCGGCCACCGATCAGGATTCCAGACCATGGCCCGAGACCCGGACTCGACGCCGGTGGCGCACCGGTGTCGGTCCACCCCGGGGCGAGATACGTGCCCACGAACGAGAAGTTGTTGCGGTTGCCGTCGCAGCCGTAGGGGTCGATGTAGATGTTGTAGTACTGCGCGCCGGGAGCGTTTTGCGTGATGGTCACGTTGATAGCGCTGTTGTTCGCGTCGACGGTGCTGACCGGCTGGCAGATCGAGGGTGCGCTTTCGCGCATGCAGCCGGCGAAACCGGGGGGCCCGTAGCACGGGTTGCCGCCCATGGTCGGATCTTCGAAGCGGTCGTAGCGGACGGATGTCAGCTCGATTCCCCAGTTGCCGCCGCCCTGGTGCTTGATGCCCTGGCCGGGCAAAGCCGGCAGCACCGTGGCGACGAAAGCCCCATCGCAGCCACCCCAGAAGCTCAAGCCCGCGGGACTGGTGGAACCAGGTGCGGTGTACGACACCTCGGTGGGCGGCTTCAGCTCGTTAGAGACCAGGCCACCGTGCGAGGTGTACCCGCCGTTCCACGTATAGACTCCCGGGTCCAGGAAATAGCAGCCGCCGCCGCTGATCGAGAAGTTGTTCCAGCTGCCCGGCGTCATCTCTCTCCAAGAGCCCCGGTTGTACGAGCTCCCTGCCGCCGTGTAGTACGGCTGCTCGGGTGCAAGGTACCCCGGGTCAGGCAGCGTCGGTGCCGGCACATACGGGGCTCCCTGAACGTCGCCTGAAACGCAGGGCGGGTCATGCACGGCACCGGTATTTGGATTGATGCAGAGGTAAGTGGCGGCGTTGCAGTTGCCTGTGGAGGCGTAGCAGTTACCACCAACTTTCAAGCTGCCGTTCACGCAAGCCTGTCCGTTTGTGTATGCATCGCCGACGATCGTCAGCTGACCGTTGCCTTGCATGGTGGTCGCGCATGGACCCGTGCTCAGCGTCAGCAATGCGGGCGTCTGGCGCTGGTTGCCGACTATCGACGTCGCAGTCGCGCCGACGGTGATGCTGGGATTGCCTCCGAAGATCTGGATGAAGGCCAGGGGCAGCTGGTGAGACGTCTGAAAGATGAACTCATAGCCGTTGAACTGCGTGTTGATCGCCTCGATGTTCAGCGTGTAGTTGCCGGCAAACGTGTACGTCCATTTGTCGTCCAGCAGGTTTGGGTTCGGGGGCTGGTTATACGGGCCTGAGTACCGATAGGTGAGCGAGCCTGCGGAGTAGATCCGGAGGTTGTTCTGGTACACGACGACCGCTTTCGGGATGACCGTGTTGTACAGGTCGAACTGGTCCGAGTAGTTTTCGTACCAGTCGCCCGCGGCCAGTGCGGCCGCGTCCACCGCTGTCTGCTGGTCGCGCCTGTCGACGTAGCCGCGACCGGAGTCGATGGCCAGACCAAGCATGCCGAACAGCACGAGGATCAGCAGCGCGATCAGGACGATCGCCTGGCCGTGCTGTGGTGAGCTAGTTCGAATATTCGGCACGGTAAACCGCATATGCAGTGATGACGATGTTGTTGCCAAGTACCTGCGAAATGATCGGAGTGATCGGCTGGAACGTGTACCAGATCGTGACCTTGATCGGTTCGTTGCCGACCGCCGGTTGGATTGGGTTGCAGCCAGGGCTCGGCGCGGGATAGGTACCAAGGCCACCGCGTGGGCCGTTCGGGTAACCGTTCCCGGCAGTGGTCGGGTCGGTGATGAAGATCCAGCCTGTGTTTGCGGTGGGCTTCTGGGGTGAACCTTGCGCCACACCACCGTTTGGCAGCGGGCCGTTCGGACAGGCCGGATAGTTGGCCAGGTTCATGATTACCGCGTGACCCTGGACGGCGATGGCGACGTCGCTGTCGTTCGGCCATGTGTGCGGCTGGCTGTTGGCATCGACGAAGTAGGACGCCCTGACCGCGACTCGCGCGCCCTCGTTGGCTGCCTGCTGCAGGGTTATGTAGAGATACAGGGCGCGGCCGAAGTCGATGATGCCGAAGGTCAGCAGCAGGATGATCGGCGCGATGATCGCGAACTCGGTCAGGCCCTGCGACCGCTGCGTTCGGAAATACGATTCGGATCGGCCCCTCATGGCTTGCCCTGAATCGTGAAGTGCGCGTTGTAAGCGAGCGGAATGCTGCCGCCGAAGATTCCCTGTATGAACGGAGTGATGAGCTGGAAGTTCATCAGAATCGAGACGTCGACGTCGCCCAATCGCCAGGAGTTGTCACTGGGTGGGCTTGACTCGGTGCTGTACTGCTGACCTCCCGGCGTCGTGTAACAGATCCAGACGTTGACGTTGCCGGGGGTGGCCGGGTAGGCGGACGCCGGATAAGGCTTGTTGTTGACAGTGTTGCCGTCGGTCCCGTTCAGGCATGAGCCGCTGACCTGTGCGATCTGCGGATCGGTGAAACCGGCCCCATAAAGGGACTGCCGAACCGCCTTCATGACCTCGAAGTCGTATAGATACGGGGTGTTGCGCGCGGCAGTGGCAAACCACGCCCCGTGACGGGCTCCCTCACGGGCCGCGCCCTGCAGCGCCACGGAAAAGTAGAAGGCGCGCGTAAGGTCGAGCAGGCCCATGGCCAGCAAAAGGAGGACGGTCGAGGAGATCGCAAACTCGACCAGCGACTGACCGCGCTGGCGCCGGCGCCGAGCGGCGGCCGCTTCTTCAGGCATTTTCGTCAGCGACATTAAAAGCAACCGGAAGGCATTCTGTTGCCGTCTAACGCGGAAAAGACCGTTTTCGCTCGCCGAAAAAGCAATGGATCTGTCAACTCGGTCCGGCGCGGCGCGGCCTAGCTGATCAGCAGATGGGCCGGATTTCCCTTCAAGCCGACCGCCAGCGTCACCGTGTCCGTGGCCGTCACGCCCGTGCTGATCTGGTACCGCACTTGCCACCACCAGTTGTTGGGGTTGGCGCCGGGATTGTAGGTGTTCGAGATCGGGACCTCGAAGCGCAGCCAGTGCCCGTTGTAGATCGTCGTCCCGCCCGAGGTAGCGCGCACGTAGCCGGTCTGCGGCTGGCCGGTCTGGACCAGGCAGGGCGTCGGCGGGTTTGTGGCGCCGCCGCTGCCGGTGCAGTTGACGGCCGGTCCGGCGTTAGTCCTGGTGAGACCGACGTCCCACACCTTGATCACCGTCGGCGACGACACTGTCACCGGGTTGCCGCTGTTGTCGAGAACGTAGAGGTCGACGTTGCCACCGCCGGAGATGTCGCCCGGGTCGTAGACGTCAAGCGTGATCGTCTGGCCTGCGTAGTCGGGCGGAACCTTGAACATCGGGACGTCGAAGTGGCCGCCGGCCGGCACCGCGACCGGGGTGTAGACCGTCATGTCATCCCACGCGCCAACTGAGCACCCCGTGCAGGTGCCTGCGCCCAGCCCGACCTGGTCGACGACCCGCACCGAGTAGCCCTTGTGGGCCTGGCCGCCGGGGCTCACGCCGTTGGTCGGCGGGTTGGTGCCGTCAAAACCTAGGGTGTCGACCCGCAGCCTGTACGTGCCTGAAGGCAGCGGTCCCGGCGCGGGCGTGAGGAGGCGCTGAAATGTTCCGCCATCACCAAACCCGAGGTAGTTGGTGACGTCCATCCAGGCGTGATAGGTCAGCATGTTGGTCGGGTTGCCGGCGGCGTCCCAGCTCTGGGTGATGTAGCCGCCGAGGTTGTTGATCGGGTTGTACGACTTGGCCGGGGAGCACGCCGCAACGCAGTCGATCGGGTTCTTCCACCAACCGCTCGCGTCGATCGGGAAGACCTTGACCTTGCTGATTTCGGAATCGCTGGCCCGGATGAACGGTGTGTTGACCCGGTACACCGTGTACTCCATCGTCGAGTAGAGGTTCTTCTGAGTATTGCCGTACGAGGAAAAGTCCATCGAGTCTTCCTCGTGGAGGTAGTAGCTTCCACCCGAGCTGCACCTGTCGTACAGCCTTGTCACCTGCGAGGTGTGGTTCTCGCAGATGTTGTGCGTAGTGTTGAAGCCCTGGCCGCTGATCGTGGTCATGGTGTTGGGAGCGTTGTTCGCCCAGCTCTCGGACCCCGGACCGCCTCCGCCGACGACCGAGGGCGTGTTGTCCGGACCGAAGATTGCGTTGTAGACCTGGATGTAGCCGCCGTTCGGCAGGTTGATCAGGTAGTTGAAGCCTCCGCGATCAGGCAGCGCAGCGTCGACCGGGTCGCTGCCCTGAAGGTTGCTGATCGCATGGACGTCGTTCGACGCGCCAAGCGCACCGCCGTTGGGGTTCGGCGTGAAAGCGTCGCCCTGCTGGCGGTCCGTCGACCAGCCCTCAGTACGCATGAAGTAATAGTTGTTGCCGCCGCTGCCGAGCTGCGAGGTGGTCGACCCGGTCTGGGTGCCGGGCTGGCCGAGCGACAGCGGAGGAAGGTAAGTGGCGATTGCAGTGCGCCCGACGCCGAAGTTGGCGATGCCGAACAGGCCCATGAAGAACGTGGTCACGCTCCGGGTCACGCTGACCTGCAGCTTGTTGTCGTAGCCCGCAACCTGGGAGACGGTGATGGTCACGCCGTTCGGTCCGGAAGCCGTACACGAGATCCCTGCACAGGTGATCGGTCCGCTGGCGTCGTAGCCGTTCCTTCTCGCCTCGGCGAGCGCGCGGTCCGTGGCGTCATTACCGCTACCGGCCGGGATCGCCTGCGCGGGCGTGAACTGACCCGGCATGAAAACGACTCCGGACAGCGCGGCGGCGCCGGCGGCGCGCTCCCCGAGGTTGTTGTAGTAGTAGCCGAGTCCGCCGTCCACCGCGAGTCCGATGGCGCCGATCAGAACGACGAACATCAGCGCGATGATCACGACCGCCTGACCCCGCTGACGGCGCGCACTGTTCAGGATCAGTTGCACCATCTTCAGACCAGCACCGGTGAAGCTTTGTAGACGGCGTGCTCATTCAGTTGGACGGTGAAGCCCTGGAAGCCCGTAGGCGGCGAATAGGACCAGTCGAGCCGGCAGCCGATCGAAGTCTCGCCAGGAGGGATCTGGTTGCGGTCGGTAAGCATGAAGGTCTGGTGGAGCTTGGTGAGACTCGGGTTGTACTGGTTGTAGGGATCGAGCGCGGGGTTGAAGTCCCCGCCCGCCGCGCTGGGCCTGTAAATCGTGATCGTCTGCAGGTTCGAGTAGTTCATCGCCTGGGCCACCGCGAGGACGTTTCGCACAATGTCCTGGTCGACCTGATCCGTGGTCAGCGTGGGATTGGTTTGCTGGCCGCCGATCTCGGCCGCCAGTCGCGCACCCTGCCGGCAGGCGCTTCCCGCGATCACCTTGTCCGAGATCATCACCGCGGTGTTGAAGACTCCGAACAACATGAAGATCAGGACCGGAGTCGAGATCGCGAGCTCGATCAGCGATTGGCCCAGTTGATGACGGCGCACCAGACCCAGCATCAATAGCTCTGCGGTTCGAGCCGGATCTCGAACGTCTGACTCAGGTTGACGGCGGATGGCGCGAGGAAGATTCCCGTCTTCCACTGGTACCTGTACTGGAGCGTTACGCCGAGAAAATCACTCTGCCCGTTGACGACGTTCCGAGTCGAGGACGGCCAAGTGATCGCGCCGATCGGGGTGCCGTCGAGTCGGTATCTGTTGTAGTGGGCGGCGTCCACCGTCAGCGAGCCATTGCCCTGCTCGATCAAGCGGTAGATGTCGATCTCCGTAACCTGCGCAAGACTCGTCGTGCCGATGGCGGTCTTCTGAAGTGACTGGATCGACACCAGGTCGGCGTTGGCCGCGTTGCCCGATTCCGACTCCTGGCGCGCCACCTCGCCGGCTCCGAACCGCGCCGAGCCGATCACGAACAGCAGCAGGCCGCCTTCGAAGATGCCGAACAACAGAAAGAAGAGAATCGGCGCGACGATCGCGAACTCGGTCATCGCCTGGCCGCGCGACGGCCCGTGCGGTCGCCGCCAACGTCCCTCTTGTTGGCTCAAATCCTTCCTCTCGATTCCCGACAGCTTGCAATTGAGTTAACGGAGCTTGAATTGGCGTCTTGCCTCGACTTCGCATTCTTATGGCTCGCTATTGGGTTCGCTTAAATGGCGCCTCGAGTTGCACGTGACGCATCTCACGTTGTTTGCGCGACTGGAGCTTCGTGCGCAAGCGAACGCGTCGCGCCTCGAGCTCGGCCGCGACTTCTGGCATCCGGCGCTGCGCACGCTCGACGACCGTGAGCGCGTTGACGGGGTCGCGCCGCCGCCACTCGAGCAAGCGGGCTCGAGCCACCGCAACGCGGATGTCGCCTTGCGCGCGCGACTCGAGCCAGCCGAGAAGACGGTCGGCGCCGTCGATCGACCCTCGTCTTACGAGTCGACGAGAAATCAAGAGGCCGGCGGTCGCCGAAGCCTCTCCTTTTCCGAAAGCCGTTGCGTTGCGCAGCGCTCGCCAACCATCTGCGCGGGCGCCGCGG
>DATEGC010000064.1:0-4387 GCA_035280285.1 Candidatus Dormiibacterota bacterium
TTCGAGGAGCCGCGCCAGCGGTCCGGCGAGCCAGCCAGGGCCGAAGTTTAACAACGTCTCCAGCGCCTCAACCCTCGTCTGGCCGCGAGACGACGCCAGGCCGCGCTCGACCGTCGCGAAGCCTCGCTTGCCGTGCAGAGCACGCATCGCGGCAAGGCCCGACGCGGCCGCGCTGCTGACGTAGTCGTCGAGACCGATTCGAAGCAGCGCGTAGCCCACCGCGGTGTCGCCGTCGACGTGACGCATCGCGGCGGACAGGCGCGCCGAGAGCCGAGCGAGCTGCTCGCCGCTCGCAAGGTGCGTCACGAGGTGGTCGCGCGCCCGCTGATGAAGCTCCGGGCGGCCGCTGCGCATCAAGGCCTCGACCGCCGCGGCCGAGGTCTCGTCGCGGGCCAGCAGCAAAGGCACCGTCAGCAAGAGCGCTTCCGGAGCCTGGCTCGCCATCGCCTCGACAGCGAACTGCCTGACTTCGTGGTCGCCGCTCGCCAGGCCGTTGGCGAGCGCTTCGGCGAAAGCGTCTCTCCATTCCACCGGCGGCGACCAGCGCACCGCCTGGCGCAGCGCTTCGCGCCGAACCTCGACCTCACTGTCATGCAGGCACTTGATCAGCGGCTCTGCAGCGCCCTCGACCTGGCCCTTCAACCGCGCGAAGCTCTTCAAGCCCTCGAGTCGCACGCGTTTCTCCGGATCGCGCAGCGCCTTGACAACGGTCGCACTGTCCTGGACGAAGGCCGCGGCCCAGGTCGCCGCCGCTCGATCCGGGGCCATCTCCGAATCGCGGAGAGTACGCAGGATTCCGTCTGAGCTGGCCCAGCGCTCGCTTCGCGTGGCGCCCGCGACCGCCGCCGCCGCCCGTACCCAGCCATCGGGGTCGTCGCTGGCCGACTCGAGCTGGGCGCGGGTCAAGCTGTCCGGTGCCGCCATCTGAAATGCGAGGCGCCGCACGATGCGATCCGAAGACGCCACCAGCTCGGGCAGCATGCCCGCGAAAGCCGCCGGCGACGTCCTGGCAAGCGCCGCCGCCGCGAACTCCCTCGCCCTGTCGTCTCCGCCGCGGATGAAGCCCTTCAGCTCCGCGACCTGGTCGGGGGTCGGTCGCCCGACGGCCTGCTGAAAGTCAGCGAGGCTCAAAGCGTGTGTTCGGAGCCGGGCGTAGATCGCATCGACGTAGAGGCTTCGCACCCACCACGCGGCGCCGATGAACAGGACGGTGATCACGATCCCAGTCGCCGCCAGCACCTCGACGCTGCTGACGATCGCGACCTGGAGCAGCAGCAATCCAACTCCGGTGACGGCGGCAGCGCCCGGCAGCACCGCGTTGTCGAAGAGAAGCCTCAGCTTCGGCACCACCTGGGCGGGCAGGGCGCCGCCCAGCACGTTCTGGGCAGGGTCGTCGAGGCCGGTCTGCAGCCCGTTGCGAACGATGAAAAGGAAGAGCGCGCTGACGAGGACCGGGTTGGCCGCGACGGCCGAGAAGCCCAGCAGCATGAAGACCGGCAGGAAAAGGATCGCGTTCTTCACTCCGAGCCGGTTGAGCACCCAGGGCGCTACAACCAGGCTCACGACCAGCTGCACCACGTAGCTGGCGAGCCATGAGTCGCCGATGAGGATCGTCAGCGCCTGCAGATTGTTGTGGGTGGCGCTGACGAAGATCACGGCGACGAGGTAGTCGCCGACGCGGCCGGCCACTTGGAGGACGAGAGCGAGCAGGACGAGCGCCAGCACCAGGCGGCTGCCCGTCACGTATTCCAGCGCGCGTCTCAGAACCGCGATCACCCCGTGCCGTTTTCGCTCCTCGGCGTGCTCGACGAGGAACTGGTCGGCGTCATCGATGAACGCCGGCCGGAACAACGTTCGCTCCAGCCCGACAGACATGACCGCCGCCACAAGCGAACCGAACGCCCAGACGAAGATCAGCGGCTCGGTGGCATAAACCGCGACCAGGGTCGTGGTGACGCCGGAAAGGATGTAGCCGACGCTCGACCCCGCTGCGATCACGGGAAAGATCCGCTTGCCCTCGAGCACGTTGAAGTGCTGGGTGACGAAGCTCCAGAAGTTGAGCATCACCAGCTCGAATGCGACCGAGTACACGACGTAGGCGGCAAAAGCGGTGGTCGCGTCCTCGCGGACCGAATACGCGACATAGACGCCGATCGCCGCGACGGCGTTGGCGACGAGGTTCATCCGAAACGCGCGGGCGACCCCGAAGCGCCTGGTGAGGGCGCCTTGCAGGGCGTCCATCGGCCAGACTGCCAGCGCCAGGACGATGAAGAACAGCGGATAGGCGCGGGGGCCGGCCTTATTGAGAAAGATCGACTGGGAGGCGCTGAATGCGGTGTACATCGCCCAGCCCAGGACGATCGCGAAGCCGGACACCTGCAGGGTCCGCCGCAGCTCGGTGCGCCGGACGTGGAGGATCTTCGCAAGAAGAGGCGACACTGCCTCCTGCCGGATGGTCCCGGGCTTAGGTTTGCTGGACGCTGGCGATCCTCTGGAGCGCCGCGATGCGCTCGGCGATCGGTGGGTGTGTGTCGAACAGATGACTGAAGAAGCTGCCGTGATGCTCTTCGGGGTTGTCGATCATCATCGCCGCAACTGCGTGGTTGAAGCGCTCGGGCGGCGTGTCGTTGCCGGCGATCTTCTGGAGCGCTGAGATCAAACCGCCCGGGTTGCGCGTCAGCTCGACGCCGCTCACGTCGGCGAGCGACTCGCGCTGCCGCGAGAGCGCAAGCTGCATCAGCGGACCGACGATGAACGCGATGATGGTGAACAGGATGCCGATTGCGAGGACCACGATTGCGCCCTGGCCGCGTAGCCGCATGCGGCCGACGCTGTTCCAGAACGCGCTCGCTATGAGCGCAGCGAGCCCGATCATGGTGACGACCACCAGGAGCAGCCTCACGTCGAAGTTCTTGACGTGGCTCATCTCGTGCGCGAGCACGCCCTCGAGCTCCTCGCGATCCATCATCTGCAACAAGCCTGAGGTGACCGTGACCGCGGCGTGATTGGGGTCGCGTCCGGTTGCGAAAGCGTTCGGGCTCGCGTCGTTGATGACGTACACCTTCGGCATCGGCAGGCCATCTCCGATCGCGAGCGCCTGGACCACGTTGTAGAGCTGCTGATACTGGCGCGGGTCCGCCTCTTGCGCACCCATCGCGCTCAGGACGGTGCCCGCGCCGAAGTAGTACGCGTAAAGAGTGGCACCGACGGCAAGCAATCCCAGCACGATGGCCCCGACGACCGCTCCGCCGCTGCCTGACGCGAGCTCGCCGATGATCAGGCCGACGATCAGCCACACGGCAAGAAAGCCGGCGATCACGAAGATGCTGTTGCGCTTGTTCCGCGCGATCTGGTGATACATCTAGTTCATCTAGACGGTGGCGGTGCGGCTGCCCCGGAACACATCACGGACCCGCTCCATCGCGTAACGGCCCCAGATCTGCGCCCACACCAACCCGTTCCCAAATGCAGACGAGTCCTCAGAGTGGTGCTTGAAGTGGTACGTCCACATTGCGCTGTGGCGCTCGTATGAGTCCTGGCGCCTGCGCTCCCGCGACAACGGCTTCACGCGATTGGTGGCGCGCGCCGCCGGCAGATAGAAGATCTTCCAGCCGCCCATCTTGAGTCGGTAGCAGAGGTCCAGGTCTTCGCCAGACATGTAGTAGCGCGGGTCGAAGAAGCCGACGCGGTCGAGTGCGGACGCCCTGAGCATCAGGCATGCCGCCGTGCCGGCATCGATCTCGTGCACCTCCGACTCCGACATGTGTCCCATGTTGGCGCGACCGAAGCGCGGGCTCTTCGGGAACAGCGTGCTGAGGCCGACGGTCTGGTAGAAAAGCGTGCTCCCGCTCGGAAACGCGCGGCGCGCGTCGGGGTCGAGGCGATCGTCTGGAAACACCAGGCGCGGGCCGACGGCGCCGGTGTCCGGCCGCGTGAGGAGGAAATCGGCCAGCCTGCCAACCGCCTGCGGATCGAGCACGACGCTGGGACTCAGTAGAAGGATGAAGCGGCCCTGGCAGCGTTCGAGCCCGATGTTGGCGGCGCGACCGTAGCCCAGGTTCTTCGACTGCACGAGGACTGTCGCCTGAGGGAATTCGTCGGTCACAGCAGCAGGCGAGCCGTCGGCGGAATCGTTGTCGACAACGACCGCCTCCACCGGTACGTCGGCGCTTGCGAAGAAAGCTCCGAGGCACTGCAAGAGCTCTTCTCTCGAGTTCCGGCTGACAACCAGCGCCGAGACGATCGGCTTTCCCGATTCAGGCATAGGCAACGAATTATGTCGTTAGAATCCGGTGGACGTGCAGCGACTGGACCTCGGCCAGCGCTTGGCCCAGGTCCGGCGCAACAAACTGGTCCGCCAGAACCTGGTCCTCTTCTTTGGCGGCCT
>DATEGC010000065.1:0-4165 GCA_035280285.1 Candidatus Dormiibacterota bacterium
CTCGCAGCGTGAGCGCGACCTGCACGTCGCGGCTGAGCGCGGGGTGGCAGGAGACGAACATCAGGCGCAGTCGGTCCTCAGGCTCGACATACCTCTCCAGCGGTTGGGCCTCGATCAGCTCCAGCTTTTCCCGATACCGGATGTCGCGGCGGATCCGGTCGAGCGCCTTCCGGCGGGCAACCGTCGCGAGCCAGGCGTCCGGTCGCTCGGGGATGCCATCTCGCGCCCAGTGCTCCATGGCTTCGATGACAGCTTCCTGGACGCTCTCCTCCGCGAGGTCGAAGTCGCCCACGCGGCGCACGAGGCCGGCGACCAGCCGGCCTGCGTGATCGCGGAAGATTGCAGCGAGCTGGGTCTCTATAGGTCCATCACGGGCCGGATCTCGACCGTGCCGCCCGCAGGCCAGCTCTTGGCGAGCTCGATTGCCGCGTCGAGGTCGGGCACGTCAACGATGATGTAGCCGCCGATACGCTCTTTCGCATCGATGAAGGGCCCGTCCGTCACCAGCGCCTTGCCGTTCTTACCGTTCGCGCTCTGGGTCGCGTACGGCTGTTGGATGCGGACCGTCGTTGCCGTGGAAACCGGCTGCAGACGATGCCCTTCCAGGAGCCGACCGGCCCGCGTCTGCTCATCTCGCCATCGGTTCACGACTTCCAGGGCCGCGCGCTGCTTGTCCTCCGGGAAGGCCCGAAACTCCGCAAAGTACTCGTCGGTGCCGGCGAACAGAAACATGTACTTCATCTCGATATCCTCAGAACACTAGATTGACGGATCACTCAAGGGGACGAACGGCGAGGGACGCGAGTCGACATGTCGATCGCCACATCGTCCCGATCGTCCTGGTCACATGAACCCGACCGTCGAGGCGGCCCGCAGCATGGTGAAGGCGGTCGCACCCCGGGCTGAGGAGATCGCGTACGAAATGGCCCGCCCGCGCTCGAGCCGCATGATGTGGAAGCTCTTTCGGTATGCGGCGAACGGCGAGAACGTGGTCGGCATCGGCTCCTTCCCAGACCATTCCGCCCTCTACTTCTACCGTGGCGTCGAGCTGGACGACGGAAGCGGGCTGCTGGTGGGTGGAGGCAAGCAGATGCGTTTCGTCCGACTGGACAGTCCGGCTGACGCTAGCCGGCAAGCGATCAAGAGCCTGGTCCGGCGCGCCTTCCAGCTGGCTCGCAGCTGACCGGGTTTTGTGATCAATTTTGTTAAATCAACTGTTAATTGATCTAGGCTCACAGCAATGGCTGAAATCGAGGTCTGGATCATCAGCAGGAGTGCCGACCAGCTGGAAACGGCCGCCGCGGCGTTCGCCAGGGTCGCGGATGAACCAGACCGCTTCGGCCTGGTGCGGGTGGAAGGGCTGAAGTCCGATGACGGAGCTGTCGTCGGCCGCGTGTTCATGCGCGACGAGAGCTCGTGCAACCTGCCCCGGGCGGCGGTCTGGCAGGCTCTGAGCGAGCTCGCGAACCGGACTTTCCCGATCGGCGAGCAGCAGATCGTCTGTTTTCCGCTGCACTGAGCCGACCCCTCTAGAGTGGAGCGGGTGAAGGTCTCACCCGCGCGCCCGCCTGCCGCCCCCCAACGGCCGCACGTGATCGAGGCTGGCGGGGATCGGCGCGTGGATCCGTTTTACTGGCTTCGGGACAAGCAGAACCCCGAGGTCATCGCGTACCTGGAGGCAGAGAACGCCTACACGGACGCTGCGATGGCGGGGGCGGCGGACCTGCCGGAGCGGGTTTACCACGAGATCGTCGGCCGGGTCCAGGAGACCGACACTTCGGCGCCGACTTTTTACAAGGGCTGGTGGACCTACACCCGGACGGTGGAGGGGCTCGACTACGAGATCTACTGCCGGCGGCGCGGCTCCATGCAGGCGCCTGAGCAGATCATCATCGATGCCAACGAGCTGTCCAAAGGCCACGACTACTTCGAGCTGGGCTATGTGGAACGCAGTCCTGACGAGAGCATGGTCGCGTACGCGGTCGACCTGAACGGGTCGGAGCTTCACGAACTGCACTTCCGGAACCTCACGACAGGCGCCGACCTCGAGGACGTGGTACGCGACGTGTACTACGGAGCGGCGTGGTCAGCCGACAACAAGACTTTCTTCTACGTCAGGCCCGACGCCGCCATGCGTCCTTACCAGTTGTGGCGGCACAGGCTCGGATCTCCGGCCGACCAGGACGTCCTCGTCCTTCAGGAGGACGACGAGCGATTCGAGCTGAGCGTCGAATCCTCGAAAAGCGAGCAGTTCATCGTCATCACCAGCTCGAGCCAGGTCACCAGCGAATGCCGTTACCTGCGGAGCGCGGAGCCGGACACGGCGCCGGCTCTTGTCGAGCCGCGGCGGGCCGGCATTGAGTACTCAGTCGAGCACCAGGAAGACCGCTTCCTGATCCTGACCAACGACGGCGCGACCGATTTCAGGCTGATGGCCGCGCCGGTGTCCAGTCCGAGTCGCGCGTCGTGGACCGAAGTGGTGCCCGAGAGAGAAGGCGTGCGGATCAATTACATCGATGTGCACCAGGGCCACGTCGTGCTCGGGCAGCGCTCCGACGGCCTCGAGCGCCTGGAGGTGCTGGACACGACAACTGGGGATCAGCACCTGGTCGCGCAGCCCGACGCGGCCTACACCGCCTTTCCGGGCGCCAGCCCAAGCTACCACAGCTCGGTGATGCGGTTCTTTTACACGTCGCTGACGGCGCCGTGGTCGGCGGTCGACTACGACATGCGCACGCGGGAGCGGACGGTCGTCAAGGAACAGCCCGTCCGCGGCGGTTATGACCGGGAGGACTACGCGACCGAACGGCTGTGGGCGCAAGCACCAGACGGCGTCAAGGTGCCGATCTCGCTCGTCTATCGGCCTGATTTGCAGCGCGACTTGAAGCGGACGGGTGCGCCCCTGCTGCTCTACGGCTACGGCGCGTACGAGTTCTCGAACGACCCGATGTTCGACTCCGCTCGCTTGAGCCTGCTCGACCGAGGCTTTGTCTTTGCCATCGCGCACGTGCGTGGCGGAGGCGAGCTGGGGAGGAGGTGGTACGACGACGGCAAGCTCCTCCACAAACGCAACACGTTCGACGACTTCATCGCCTGCGCCGACCACCTGGTCGCGGAGGGATACACGACACCGGGAGTACTCGCGATTCGGGGCCGCAGCGCGGGCGGCCTGCTGATAGGCGCGGTCCTCAACCAGCGCCCCGAGCTATTTGCGTGCGTAGTGGCACAGGTGCCGTTCGTCGACGCGTTGACCACGATGCTCGACGACAAGCTGCCGCTGACGGTCAACGAGTACGACGAGTGGGGCAACCCGGCCCAGCCCGAGTTCTATCGCTACATCAAGAGTTACTCGCCGTACGACAACGTCCGACCAGCCAGCTACCCGGCTGTGCTCGTGACGGGCGGACTGAACGACCCACGCGTGTCGTATTGGGAACCGGCGAAGTGGGTCGCCAGGCTGCGCACTGTGAATCGAGGCGACAGGCCGATCCTCCTCAAGACGCAGATGGGCGCCGGGCATTCGGGTCCATCGGGCCGCTACGACTCGTGGCGCGAGGAGGCGTTCGTCATGGCATTCGTCATCAGCCAGCTCGGCCTTGACTTCGGCACCGTGGGCGATTAGCCTTGTCCGAGCAGCACACCCACTCGGGTGTGTCTATCTGTGTAAGGAGCGGTTGATTGGCAGGCATCGAACGGCTGCGCTTCGCGATCGAGGGCGAAGCATGCCTGCTCGCAACCGCGCATTGACGCTGGTCTCGTAGCCGAAACCTAGAAACCAGAGAGTCAAGTCAGGATCGTGCGGTTGTTGGGCACCGTCACGGTCCTTTTCTTTTGTCAACTTGAGGTTTCTGGAGTCAGCGATGAGCACCACAGCAATAGAGATTCACGGAATCAGCAAGACGTTCCGGCGCCGAGAGCGCGCTGCCGGCGCGCCATGGTGGCGGCGCGCATGGAAGGACAAAGTCGCGCTGCACGAGCTGGACCTCACAGTCGAAGCCGGCGGCGTGACCGGGATCCTGGGCCCGAACGGCAGCGGGAAGTCGACCCTGATCCGCATCCTCGGCACCCTGCTGACGCCCGACAGGGGACAGGCGATGGTGTTTGGATGGAACGTGGCCACCGAACCGCTGGCGGTGCGCCGGCATATCAACCGCGTCTCGGTCGA
>DATEGC010000066.1:0-8148 GCA_035280285.1 Candidatus Dormiibacterota bacterium
GACGAGATGAAGCTCGAACCGCATCGCTTCATCGGCCGGCTCGCGGGCCAGGTGATGGCCGCGCTGTTCTACGAGCCCTCCACCAGGACGCGCCTGTCGTTCGAGGCGGCGATGCTGCGCCTCGGCGGCTCCACGATGGGCACAGACAACGCTCGCGAGTTCTCGTCGGCGGCCAAGGGCGAGACGCTCGAGGACACGATCCGCATCGTCAGCGGGTACGCGGACGTCATCGTGCTGCGCCACAGCGAGGAGGGAGCCGCCAAACGGGCCGCCGCGGTCAGCACGGTGCCTATCATCAACGCGGGTGACGGGCCCGGCCAGCACCCGACGCAAGCGCTGCTGGACCTGTACACGATCCGCGACGAGCTCAATCGCATCGACGGCGTGCGCGTGGCCATGGTCGGCGACCTTGCCAACGGGCGCACGGTGCGCTCGCTGACGTATCTTCTCAGCAAGTTCAAGGACGTCACGTTCTGGTTTGTGGCGCCACCTGAGGTCGCGATGCGCGACGACCTGAAGGCGCACCTCGATGAGCACAACGTGGCGTGGATCGAGACGCAGGAGCTCGACGCGGTGCTGCCAGAAGTGGACGTCGTCTACATGACGCGTATCCAGAAGGAGCGCTTCACCGATCCAGAGGCGTACAACGCGGTCAAGGGCGTCTATCGCATCGACAAAAAGGCGATCGCCCTCATGCGCAAGTACTCGGTCCTCATGCATCCCCTACCCCGCGTCGACGAGATCTTGACCGAGGTCGACGACGACTCGCGCTCCGCGTACTTCCGGCAGGCGCGCAACGGCCTGCACGTCCGCATGGCCTTGCTGGACCGATTGCTCTCGTGAGCGTCACCGAGGGTCGCCTCAAGGCGGTCGTGATGGACGCGGACCAGATCCGCCGCTCGCTGCATCGAATCGCGCACGAGATAGTCGAGCGCAATCGCGGGATCGAGGACGTCGTGGTCGTGGGCATCGTCAGCAAGGGCGACGTGCTCGCGCACCGCCTGGCCGTGATCCTCAGCAAGCTCGAGAAGCCCCGGCTCCCGTTTGGCCGCCTGGACGTGACGCTTCACCGAGACGACCTGCACCTGCGACCACCCGACGGCCATCGGTCCGCGACCGAGCTGCCAGAGGTCAGCGGCAAGGTCGTGGTGCTGGTGGACGACGTGATCCATCACGGCCGCACCGCCCGGGCGGCGATGGACGCTCTGATGGACTTTGGCCGGCCACGCGCGATCCAGCTCGCGGTACTCCTGGACCGGGGGCATCGCGAGCTTCCGATACGGCCCGACTACGTCGGCAAGAACGTGCCGACCGGCGACGGGGAGCGGATCGAAGTCCTCCTCGAGGAGGAAGACGGCATCGACCAGGCTGTGATCGTTGCCGGCTAAGTCCTTCGCTGCGCTGGTCCTCGAGGACGGCCGCGCGTTCGTTGGCGCGCCGTTGGGTGCCGACCGCATCGGCCAGGGCGAGGTCGTCTTCAACACCGCGATGACCGGCTACCAGGAGGTCCTGACCGACCCCTCGTACGCGGGCCAGATGGTCTGCATGACGTATCCGCTGCAGGGCAACTACGGCGTTCGCGACGCCGACGCCGAGTCGGCGCGGCCGTGGGCGCGCGCTCTCATCGTCCGCTGGGCGTGCCCGTCGCCGAGCCATCACTCGAGCGAGGGTTCGCTAGACGAGTACCTGCGCCGATGGAGCGTGCCCGCGATCACCGAAATCGACACCCGCGCGCTCACCCGTCACATCCGCATCCACGGCGCCTTGCGCGCGGTGCTAGTGCACGAGGCGACGGCACCGTCGGAAGCGAGACTTGCCGAGCTGGCGGCCGCCGCCCGCCGCGTGACGCCGCTCGCCGAGCAAGACCTGGTTGCCGAAACATCCCGCACGAAGAAAGAAGAGTGGCTCCAGCCCCTTCCGCCCGAGCTGCGGACGCGGCGGCGCAGCGATGGGGAGGGGCTGCTCGTGGCGGTCGTCGACTACGGCGTCAAGTCCAACATCCTGCGCTCGCTGCGCGAGCGCGGCTGCCACGTGGTCGTCCTGCCGCACACCGCGACCTGGGCCGACGTGCACGCGGTGGGCGCGGCGGGCCTTGTGCTGTCGAACGGACCTGGGGACCCCGCCGTGCTCGACGGCCCGGTTGACCTCGCCCGCAAGGCACTCGGTCGGATCCCTCTGTTCGGCATCTGCCTCGGCCACCAGATCCTCGGGCGCGCCGCGGGGGCGACCACTTCAAGACTGCCCTACGGACACCATGGCGCCAATCACCCCGTCAAGGACCTCGACACCGGCCGGGTGCACATCACGAGCCAGAACCACGAGTTCCAGGTCGACGCGGCGTCGATCCCGGCCGGTGACTTCTACGTCTCGCAGCGCAACTTGAACGACGGCTCGGTCGAGGGCCTCGGCCACCGCCGGCTGCCGGCGTTCAGCGTGCAGTACCACCCCGAGGGCTGCCCCGGCCCACAGGACAACCAGCACCTGTACGACCGGTTCATCGATATGGTCCGCAGCCGCGCGCCAGTGGTGAGGGCGGTTGCGGGCATGAAGGAGGAGTCGCGCCCGCGGAAGGTGCTGATCCTCGGCTCGGGGCCGATCGTGATCGGCCAGGCGGCGGAGTTCGACTATGCGGGCACACAGGCGTGCAAGGCGCTGCGCGAGGAAGGCATAGAGACGGTGCTCGTCAACTCCAACCCCGCCACGATCATGACCGACGAGGAGGTCGCCGACCGCGTGTACCTCGAGCCGCTGACGGTCGAAGCCGTCGAGCGGATCATCGAGCGCGAAAAACCGGATTCTCTGCTGCCGACGCTTGGCGGCCAAACCGGACTCAACCTGGCGACCGATCTGGCCAACGCCGGCGTTCTGGATCGCCACAGGGTGCGGCTGCTCGGCGCGACGATCGACACGATCCGCAAGGCGGAGGACAGACTGGCCTTCAAGCAGATGCTCGAGGCGATCGGCGAGCCGGTCCCAGTCTCACGCGTGTGCCAATCGATCGACGAGGTGCGCGATTTCGCGGCCTCGACCGGGCTGCCGCTGGTCATCCGTCCCGCCTACACCCTCGGTGGCACGGGTGGCGGCTTCGTCACCACCGAGGCTGAGCTCCAGGCAGTCGGCGCGCGGGGCCTGGCCGCATCGCCGATCCACCAGGTGCTCATCGAACGGTCGCTGTGGGGCTGGAAGGAGATCGAGTACGAGGTCATCCGTGACAGCGCGGATACGTGCATCACGGTCTGCAACATGGAGAACCTCGACCCGATGGGCGTGCACACCGGCGACTCGATCGTCGTAGCGCCCGCGCAGACGCTCACCGACCGCGACCACCAGATGCTGCGGTCGTCCGCCATCCGCATCATCCGCGCTCTCGGCATCGAAGGCGGCTGCAACATCCAGTTCGCGCTGGATCCCAACAGCTCGGAGTACTACGTGATCGAGGTCAATCCGCGCGTCAGCCGCTCGTCGGCGCTGGCTTCCAAGGCCACCGGCTATCCGATCGCGCGCGTCGCGGCGAAGGTCGCAGTGGGGCGCAGGCTGGAAGAGATCCGCAACGAGATCACCGGCCGCACGTTCGCAGCCTTCGAACCGGCGCTGGACTACTGCGTGGTGAAGATTCCGCGCTGGCCGTTCGACAAGTTCCCCGCCGGCGAGCGGCGCCTCGGCACGCAGATGGCGTCGACCGGCGAGGTCATGGCGATCGAGCGTACTTTCGAGGCTGCGCTGACGAAAGCCATGCGCTCGCTCGAGCAGAAGCCACCGGCGGCGTGGGAGCTCGGGCCCGATACGATCGAGCAGCCAAACGACCGCCGCCTGTTCGCGCTGCTGAATGCGCTGCGTAACGGAGCCGACCCTGCCTCGCTGGCGGAGCGGAGCCGCATCGACAGGTGGTTCATCGACCGCCTGGCGGCGATCACGCGGCTCGAGGTCGAAGGCGGCGTGCGCGAGCTGAGGCGAGCCGGTTTCTCCGACTCGATGATCAGCGCCCTGCGGGGAGACACGATCGACGCTGCGGCGCCCACCTTCAAGCTTGTCGACTCGTGCGCGGGCGAGTTCGAGGCGACGACCCCGTACTACTACTCGTGCTGGGAGGAAGAGACCGAGAGTCTGCCTGTGAATCAGCAGACTGAGGTCGTCATCGGATCTGGACCGATCCGAATCGGCCAGGGCATCGAGTTCGACTACTGCTCGGTCCACGCCGCCTGGGCGCTGCGCGAAAGCGGCGTGCGCTCAGTGCTGGTGAACTCCAACCCCGAGACGGTATCGACTGACTTCGACACCTCAGACCGCCTTTACTTCGAGCCTCTGGACTTCGACGGCGCGCTGCATGTCGCGCGGACTGAGAACGCGTCGGGTGCTCTGGTCCAGTTCGGCGGCCAGACCGCGATCAACCTGGCCGAGCCGCTCGACCAGCACGGCGTCGCGATCATGGGCTCGAGCGTCGAGGCGATCGACCTGGCCGAGGACCGCCGCGCCTTCGCACGCTCGCTCGATGCCGTCGGGATTCCGCAGCCAGTGGGTGGCACCACGACGACCGTGGAGGAAGCGGAGGCGATCGCCGAGCGCGCCGGGTACCCGGTGCTCGTACGTCCGTCGTACGTGCTCGGCGGCCGCGCGATGGAGATCGTGCGCGATCGCGAGGAGCTGCGACGGTACATGGCGTGGGCCATCAGCGCGATGCCGCGCGGCCAGGTGCTGATCGACAAGTACCTGCAGGGTGTGGAAGCGGAGGTCGATGCGATCTCCGATGGCGAGACTGTCGTCATTCCTGGCGTGATGCAGCACGTCGAGCGTGCCGGAGTCCACTCCGGCGACTCCTACGCGGTCTATCCCGCACCCGGACTCGAGCGCGGAGAGATCGACCACATCGTCGACTACACCATCCGCATCGCGCGGCACCTTCGGCTGCGCGGCCTGGTGAACGTTCAGTACGTCGTCCATCGAGGTCGCGTTTACGTGCTCGAGGTCAACCCGCGTGCGTCGCGCACGGTGCCCTTCCTCTCCAAGGTCACCGGTGTGCCGATGGTCAAGCTCGCCACCAACGTCATGCTCGGTCGAACCCTGGCCGATCTAGGCTGGAAGACAGGCCTGATCCCGCGTCAGGACCTCGTGGCGGTGAAGGCTCCCGTCTTTTCGATGAACAAGCTCGCCAAGGTCGATTCGTACCTCGGGCCGGAGATGAAGTCCACCGGAGAGGCCATCGGCATCGCCAGAACCCTCAATGAAGCTTTGCGCAAGGCGTTCGCGGCGTCCGGCATGAGCATCGAGCGCGGCAGCGCGGCGCTGTTGACCATCGCGGACGTGGACAAGCCGGAGCTGTTTCCGATCGTGTCGAGGTTGATCCAGCTGGGGTGCAAGATCGTGGCCACCGAGGGCACTGCGCGTGCGCTCCGCGCGGCCGGTTTTTCACCCCGTGTCGTGGCCAAGATCGGCGAGGAGGGACCGACGGTGGTCGACGTCATCGTCCGCGGCGAGGTCCAGCTGGTGATCAACACCATGTCGAACATCTACGAGGACCCCGGTGACGGCAACCCGGTCTTCAAGGACGGCTTCGAGATCCGCCGTGCGGCGGTGGAGCGCCGCGTCCCCTGCCTGACCTCGCTCGACACCGCTGCGGCTCTTCTGGAGTCGGCGGTCTACGCGCGCGAAGAGATGGAGGTCCGAACGATCGACGAGTGGAGGGTCGGTGTTCCTGCTTGACGCTCCGCTTAGCGGCAAGCGCCAGGTTGCGCGAGGCATGTTCGTGATCGGCATGCGAGCGCCCGAGATCGCCCGCGCAGTCAGGGCGGGGCAGTTCGTGAACCTGGGATGGGCGGGCGGGCCGCTGCTGCGGCGGCCATTTTCCGTCTTTCGCGCAGACGGTGGAAACATCGAGGTCGTCTTGAAGGCAGTCGGCGTCGGGACGGCGCAGCTGCTCGCGATGGAGGTCGGGGATCGCGTCAGCTGCCTGGGCCCGCTTGGCCGGGGCTTTGCTCTTGCGGGTCGCGAGGCGGTCCTGATCAGCGGCGGACTCGGTGTGGCGCCCATGCCGCTTGCCGCACGCGATGCCAGAGCCGGCGGCATCACGGTGACCTGGGTGCACGGCGCGCGGACGGCGGATGAGCTGTGCTCGGAGAGCGGCGGAGACTCCGTGGTGTGGGCGACCGATGATGGATCCCAAGGTTTTCATGGCACCGCCGTTGCTGCGGCGCCCGACGCTGATCTCGTGCTCGCGTGCGGGCCCAACCACATGCTGGCCGCCGTCGCGGAGCGGTGGCCCGACGCGCAGGTTGCCGTCGAGACCTACATGGGTTGCGGGACGGGGGTCTGCCTCGGTTGCGCGGTGCCGCTCGTTCGTGGCGGCTACGACCGCGCGTGCAAGGAAGGACCTGTCTATCGCGCCGGCGATGTCAATTGGCAGATTCTCCCGGCGCACCTGCCTTACGTGGCATGACTCTCGACATGTCGGTGGCCGTCGGCGGCCTGAAGCTGCGCGGCCCGGTGCTGGCCGCGTCGGGCACCTTTGGGTACGGCACCGAGGTGCCTTTGCTCGAGCGCCGGGCCCTCGGCGGGATGGTGTCCAAGGGCATCTTCCTCCGCGCGCGCGAAGGCACCGCACCGCCCCGCATGGCCGAGACGCCGAGCGGAATGCTCAACGCCATCGGCTTGCAGGGGCCGGGCGCCGAGGCGCTGGTCCGCGACTACGCGCCGAAATGGGCGGAGTGGGATTTTCCTGTGCTGGTCAACATCAACGGCGAGTCGGCCTCCGAGTACGGCGAACTGACATCGCGGCTGGACGGCGTGCCCGGGATCGGCGGCTTCGAGATCAATATCTCCTGCCCGAACGTGGAGCAAGGCGGCGTTTACTTCGGCAACGACCCGCGTGCCGCGGCCGCGGTCACCGAGGCGGTTCGGAAGCGGACGAAGCTTCCGGTGTGGGTGAAGCTGACGCCTATGGTCAGCGACATCGGAGTCATCGCGCGCGCGGTTGAGGCGGCCGGCGCCGACGCGCTCTGCGCCATCAACACGTTCGTCGGCATGTCGATCGACCTGAACAGTTACAAGCCCCGCCTGAGCTTCCGCACTGGCGGCCTGTCGGGAGCGGCGATTCGTCCGCTTGCGGTCCACCTCGCGCACCAGGCTGCGCGCGCCGTGCACATCCCGGTGATCGGGATCGGGGGCATCATGCGAGCCGAGGACGCACTCGAGTTCCTGGTCGCGGGGTGCTCGGCGGTGCAGGTCGGTACGGCCACCTTCGTCAACCCGAAGGCCATCGAGGAGGTGCACGACGGCATCGCGTCGTTCCTGCTGGCACGCGGCTTCCAGTCGCTGGCAGCCCTGCCTCGGTATCTTCCTCGGGACTAGATGTCGACCGAAACTCCGCCACTGTCGCGTGCCACGGAAGCACTTCAGATCCTGGCCACCGAGCACTGGAGCCTGTTGGCGACACGAGCGCTGACCTATCAGGAAGCGTTGGGGCGCGTGAACATGTTTCTCGCCATCCTGTCTGGGGCAGTGATCGCGCTCGCGCTCGTCGCTCAGGCGGACCATTTCGGCACCACATTCATCTCCATCGCGATCTTCATGCTCTCGGTGGTCTTCGTCGTCGGCTTCTTCACGGTGGCTCGCCTGATGGCGCTGAATCGCGACGACTTTCGATGGGTGCTGGGGATGAACCGGCTGCGCAACGCGTACCTCGACCTGCATCCGGAGCTCGAGCCGCACTTCACGACCAGTCCGAATGACGATTTGCCGGGCGTCTTGCAAACCCTTGGCGTCGAACCGGCCGGTGCCGACCGCCTGGGATCGATGTTTCATGGGCTGCAGACGCTGCCGGGAATGCTCTCGATCATTGTGGCTGCGGTCGGCGGCGCCATTGGCGGACTGGTCGCGGCCGGCTTCGGCGGTGCGGCTGTGGTCGTCGTCCTGTCGGGAGTAGCGATGTTCGTTCTGGCTGTGGTCTGGATGGGAATCTGGGGCAGCCGAGCCGTCAGACGTTTGACGCCAGGCCTGTCCGCGCGATTCCCGACACCGCCTAAATCACCAACTTCATAACCACCACCCGTCACAATCCTTTAGCCGAATGCTGGAAGTTGACGGCCTCGCCAAGAGCTACGGCGATGTGCTCGCTCTCAAGGACCTCACGGTCCGCGTGGACGAGGGCGAGTGCCT
>DATEGC010000067.1:0-19173 GCA_035280285.1 Candidatus Dormiibacterota bacterium
AACGTTCCGGTCCGCAGTCCAAACATGTCCGGGTGCGCCTTGAGCGCACGCAGCAGCGCCAGCCCGGTGAAATCTCGGACGTCGTACTGGCAGATGACCACAACCGGGTATCGCTTGTACATCACCTCGAGCGCTTCCTCGAAGCGCAGCATCTCCTCCTCGGATATGAACATGGCTCGGACTGAGGACATCTCTCCTGCGATGCGAATGACCGCAGGTTTCCGAGCCAGGACTCGGGCGAACGCGTCCTCCCACTCCGCGACCGCACCGGCCGCAGTCCCAGTCTGGAATTTCATCACCTTGTACTCGCCCTCTGCCACGGATCGTTCGAAGTTGACATCGCGCTGCCTGCTCAGCGCCTCCATGTAGCGGTCAAGCGTGGTACCGCTAGCGGCCAGAAAGCAGGGCTGACCCAGGCGCAGCCCCTCGACGAAGAACGGGACGGTCAGGCGGAGCCCACCAGTGTCGGTGCTGAAAAATGTGGCCACATGAGCCGGAACCGCGAGGGGTACACCGCCGACGTTCACAGCGGTGTCAGTGCCCGCCGCCGGCCGTCCTCTCACGCCGGCGTTGAGAAATACGACCAGGTCGTTCTCGCTGAACCGTCGCTCGCCGCGGCCGCCGACTCGCCGTGCGCGCAGCAGGCCGGCATCGCTCCAGCGTCGCACTGAGGCCTGGCTCACACGGAGGAACCGGGCCGCCTCGGCCGTTGTCAGCAGCCGATCGCTGTTGTACTTCACGTCTCAATAGTTAACTTTATTCGATAGTACGAGCACGTACAATGCGTTAAGACCGATGCAGACATCACAAAGCCTGGAATGGCTCAGCGCCGCCAGATGCAATGGGATTTTGAGCAAGCTGTCGGATCGGCTGGTCGAGGTGCTTCTCAAGAGCTCCCACCGTGCCGAGTATGCGGCGGGCGCGATTGCGTTGCGGTGGGACGAGAACCCGCGAGCCGGAATCGTCGTCCGCGGAACGCTGCGCGCATTTCTCATGTTTCCGGACGGGGCCCAGGCAACGACTCGCTACCTCAAGCCCGGCGACATGACAGGGGTATTCGCTCCGAGGCAGCCGAAAATCGCGAGGGCGGTACAGGCGCTCGAGCCCGCGGAGATTCTTTTTGTCGACGCAACCCGGATCAGGGAGCTGGCGATCGCCGAGCCAAGTTTTGCGTGGGCGCTGATCGAAGAACTGACCACCGTCCTCAACTCCGCACACCGCGCGCTCTACATCCGGGCTTACGGCTCAGTCCGGCAGCGGGTGGCGAGCGCCATCCTCGACCGGGCGGAGCTGTCCGGCAGCCTCGAGGCTGGGCGCAAGGTGTCAGGTACGCAGGTGGAGCTCGCGACCGCGGTCGGGTCGGTCCGAGAGGTAGTGACGTCCGCCCTCCAGGCGTTCAAGCGCGAGGGCATTCTGGACACCGTGCGCGGCGGCGTGGTCGTGATCGATCCCGAGGGGCTGGCGGACCAGGCCAACCTGGGCCTCAACCCAGGCTAGAGCGCAGACACCCCGACTTCCACGCGCCGCGTCCGCGGCCCGTCCCACTCGCACAGAAAGATCGCCTGCCACGTCCCAAGTGCCAGCTTGCCGTTTTTCACCGGGGCGACGCACGAGGCGCCGACGAGCACCGTCTTGATATGGGAATCGGAGTTGCCCTCCGCGTGCTCGAACACCGCCTCCTTGGGCACGATCTCCGCAAGGTGAGACGCGATGTCGCTCGCCACGTCGGGGTCGGCGCCCTCGTTGATCGTGACCCCGGCCGTGGTGTGCGGCACGAACACGTGGCAGGTCCCGTCATCCACGCCTGACCGCTCCACGGCCTCGGCCACCCGTTTGGTGATGTCGACGAGTTGAGATCGCCGGCCGGTTCTGACCTCGAAAGCGACCCAGCCCACTAAGGGCGAGCGGGAACCTGTGCCAGGACGCGCAAAGACTCGCGGATGAAGGCCTGGATGTCGGACGGCTGGCGCGAAGTGACGAGGTTGCGGTCGACAACGACCTCCTGGTCGACCACGTCCGCGCCGGCCTTCCTCAGGTCGCCCTGGATCGTCTTCCAGGCCGTCATCCGATGGCCCTTGTACTCGTCGGCGGTGAGCAGCAGCTGAGGCCCGTGGCAGATTGCAAACACCGGTTTACCCGCCTCCATGAACGCCTTCACGAAGCGGACCGCCTCGTCGTGGGCGCGGAGCTTATCCGGGCTGCCGCCACCGGGGATGAGGAGGGCGTTGAAGTCTTCCGGCTTCACGTCACTGAAGGATCGATCGACGGTGGCAGTCACCTTCCCCTTGTCGCCCAGAATCTGGGCGCCCGCCTCCAGGCCGACGACGGTGACTCCGTGGCCGGCGTCGCGCAGCGCGTCGTAGGGCTCTTTGAACTCGGAATCCTCGAATTTGGGGCCAAGGACGCAGGCAATCTTCATGGGACACCTCCTCGTAACCGAGTTTGAACAGACACGTTACGAGGTAAACCAGAGCTGCATGCAACTCCAGTCCACCGTCCCGACGTGGCTTGACGACGCTGACGAAGCTTCGCCCGAGCTGGCCGATGTGCTGTCGGATATTGACGAGCGCCCCCATGCTCCGGCCGAGCCGGGGGACAGCGCCGAGTCGGACGACGCGCTCGGCGCATACCTGCGCGAGATCGGCCGAGGAGCCCTCCTGACCAAGGCGCAGGAGGTCGAGCTGGCCAAGCAGATCGAAGGCGGCTCGGACGCCGCCCGGCGTCGCATGACGGAGGCCAACCTGCGCCTGGTTGTCTCCATCGCCAAGAAGTACCAGGGCCGGGGCCTGCCCCTGCTGGACCTGATCCAGGAAGGCAACGTCGGCCTGATGCGCGCGGTGCAGAAGTTCGACCATCGCCGCGGGTTCAAGTTCTCGACCTACGCCACGTGGTGGATTCGGCAGGCCGTCCTGCGCGCCATCGGCGATCAGGCGCGCACGATCCGGCTGCCAATCCATATCGGGGACCAGACCAACAAGCTGGTCCGCGTCACCGACCGGCTTCGCGACTCGCTCGGCCGCCAGCCGACGGACGGGGAGATCGGCGAAGAGCTCGGCCTGACGCCAGTCGAGGTGGAGGCGCTGCGCCGGACCTCCCGCGACACGGTTTCGCTCGAGACGCCGATCGGCGAGGACGGCGACACTGAGCTCGGCCACCTGATCGAGGACTCCGGAGCGGAATCGCCGGCTTCGGCGGCTATGGAGACAGACCTGAAGGATCGCGTAGACGACGTGCTGGGCACGCTCGAGCCGCGCGAGCGAAGGGTGATTCAGCTCAGGTTCGGCCTGACCGACGGCCACCAGCGAGCCCTCGACGAGGTGGCGCGTCGACTTGGCGCGAGCCGGGAGACCATCCGCCAGCTCGAGCGGCACGCCCTCGACAAGCTGCGCCGCAGCGGTCGCGCGGCGGCCTTGAAGGAATACTGCTCGAACTAACGAGCCAGGTGTTTTTGTTCGCCGACCGCGTAAGCCTCGCGTAACCAATCGGCGACCTCTGCGTCGACTTCGACCTCCGAGCGCAGGCGAAACTCGTGCACCTGGTTGCGAGGAGAGACGGCGTAGATCCTAGTGAAACGAGTGCTATCGCGCCTCCGCGCCAGCACCACGTGGCCGGCGATCCGGTGCCGGCCACACGCATGCGACTGGTTCTTGTTGGCGAACTGCCGCCCGCAGTCTGGACATCGCCACAATGAGCGCACGATGATCGGCTTCGGATCGTACCTGGCGTTTCTAGGTGTTTCCCTGCTCGTGATCTGCACGCCGGGCCAGGACACGGCGCTGACCATCCGCAACACGCTCCTCGGCACCCGCCGCAAAGGCTTCGCCACGGCGCTGGGTGTTTCCGCCGGCCAGGCGACGTGGTCGCTGGCCACCAGCGCTGGACTGGCGGTGATCCTCGCCGCGTCGGCCCCGCTGTTTCTGGCCATCCGGCTCGCCGGAGCGGTGTACCTCATCTATCTGGGTTCGCGCTCGCTGATCAGCGCGATCCGACGCTATGGACCGCACGAGCGCATCGAGCTGCGAAGCGGCTCGCGGCTGTCCACGCGGACAGCCTTTGCTCAGGGTTTGTTGAGCAATCTCTCGAACGCGAAGATGGTCGCTTTCTTCATCAGCCTCCTGCCACCGTTTGCAGGTCCTCACCCGAGCTTTCTTCTGCTCCTGGTCCTCGGGTTCAACTTCTGCATGCTGACTCTGGCCTGGCTGGCCGGCTACTCGTTGGCGGTGGACCGATTGGGCGGCTGGCTGCGCAGGTCCTCCGCGCGCAGGGCGCTCGACGGCTTGCTGGGCGCCGTGCTTGTGGCGCTGGGCCTCCGCGTCAGCTCAGAAGCCCTCGCGTCCTCTTAACAGGAGGGAGGGCCGCTGCAAGCGGCCCCAGGCGATCACTGAGGCTTGACCTCGTAGGCGTCGCTACGGTCGACGATGTCCAGCGGCAAGCACCAGCTGCGCGGCTCGTCGCGGTCCTTGACCAGCGGCGTGCCGAGGAAATCGCTGAACAGCCTGTCGAACTCCCGCACCGGACTCCGACGACTCAACGTCATGAGTGCACGCACCTACATGTTGATGTAGTGGACAGTTGAACCCCTAACGCCCGACGTTCCACCCTTTGCGGGTGGCCCAAACATGCCTACACTTGGCTCGTTTTCGGCGGGCTTAGATAGGAGGCACGGGGTATGCCGCGGGCAAAGCAGCTGACAATTTCGGTCCCTGATCGGCCGGGGATGCTCGGCGACGTCGCGACCGCCTTGGGGGAGAAGAAAGTCAACATCGTCGGTTTCTGCGGAGCCAAGCAGGGCGACCGCGGGATGATCTGGCTGGTCGTCGACAAGCCGGCCGCGGCCAAGAAGGTTTTCGCTTCGAAAGGCTGGGATGCAACCGAAGACGAAGTTCTTGCTGTCACCCTGTCCGACTCACCGGGTTCGCTGGGCCGCTTTGCCTCCAAGCTGGGTAGGGCGGGTGTCAACATCACGTTCGCCTACACGGGTTCAGCCGGCAGCGCGAGAAAGCTGAACGCTTACTTCGGCGTTTCAGACCTGAAGGCGGCGCTCAAGGTCAGGGCCTGACAGCGTAGTCGCCCAGGCCCCGGGCGAGGCGGGCGAAGGCCCGCCTGGCCTGTGAGCGGTATTCGTCCGCAAGGCGCTCGCCACGGATTCCCGCGAGCACGCGTCCGCGCACGTGGCCCACCAGCGCACGGTGGGTAGCCATCAGCGCGGTCGCAACGCACAGCGGCTCGACGTCGTTGGGGTCGACGCCCGTCTCGTCCGCCAGGAGCTCGGCGAGCTGGCGGGCGAAGCGGTCGACGATATCGCGTTCGCGAGCCATCAGGGCGGGGCTTGCGGAAACGATCCGGGCCGCGCCCAGGATCCCGGCGGACGCCTGCTTGGACGCCAGACGGTCCGTGTCCGCCAGCAGCTTGCGGCGGAATGCCTTAAGCGCGGACTCGCCTGACTGTCGGTTGCGCACCGATTCGATGAGCTCCTCCTCGAAGAACTGCATGCCGCCGTAGAACAGGTCCTCCTTGGTCGGGAAGTAGTTGAAGACCGTGACCTCCGACACGTCGGCTGCCCGAGCGACCTCGGCCACGCTGACTCGGTCGAAGCCCTTCTCCTGGAAGAGCCGGCTCGCCGCGTCGAAGATCTGCTGACGCGTCTGCCGCTTTTTGCGCTCCCTGAGCCCGACGGCCGAGGCCATGGCCCAATGATAGCGGAATAACTTAGGTTGCCCAATACTTTCAGTCACTAAAAGTTTGTGGTAACCTAGCGGTGGCTGGATCAAAACAGGAGGCATGTCGATGACTCTGTATTCGATCGCTCTGTTCCTTCACGTCGTGGGGGCGCTGCTTCTGTTCGTGCTGCTCACCGTCGAGGGTTTCAGCCTTCGCCTTGGCAGGCCGGCGGCCCGCTTCAACCAGTTCGTGGGCCCGGCTTCCGCGCTGCTGATCCTCTTCCCCGGCCTCTACATGGTCGCCTCCACGTGGGGCTGGAAGGGCTGGATCCTCGTCGGCATCACGGCCTGGGTTTTGATCGCGGCGCTCGGGGCCGCCACCGGGGTCATCCTCCTGCGGGGCGGGCTGAGCCTGCGCGCGGCGGCGGTGTCGTGGACGGTCAGGGTCGGAATGGCGGTCGGCATCGTGTTCGTCATGGCCGTCAAGCCCGAAGTGCTCATCGCCGCGAGCGCGGTCTTGCTCGGGGCGCTGGCCGGTCTGGCCGCGAGTGCTGTCGCGGTTCGCCAGGTGCAGTCGGCATGAGCGCGGTGGTGACGCGGCAGGCGGCTACGGTGAACCGGCGCTGGCTCGCGCTCGCGTTCATCGCGGTGGCGCAGCTGATGATCGCGCTCGACGCCACGATCGTCAGCATCGCGCTGCCCACGGCGCAGGCCGCGCTGGGTGCGCCCGACGCCGACCGGCAGTGGGTCGTCACGGGTTACACCCTCGCCTTCGGCGGCTTGCTGTTGCTCGGCGGCCGGCTGGCCGACTTCGCGGGGCGTAAGCACGCATTCCTGGTTGGCCTCGCCGGTTTCGCGATCGCGTCCGCGATCGGCGGCGCGGCGCCGAACTTCGCCGTCCTCGTCGCGGCTCGAGCTATGCAGGGCGCGTCTGCCGCGGTCCTCGCTCCGACCGCCTTGTCGTTGCTGGCGGTTTCCTTCACCCAGCCCCGCGAGCGGGCGACGGCCTTCGCCGTCTACGGGTCCATCGCGGGGAGCGGGGCGGTGATCGGCCTCCTCCTCGGTGGCGCGCTTACCCAGTACCTGTCCTGGCGCTGGAGCCTCTACGTCAACGTGCCGATCGCGCTCGCCGCAGCCGTGGGCGGCTGGATCACGCTGCCCGGCTCGCAGCCGCTCGCGCGGCCAAAGTTCGACCTGCCTGGAACCGTGCTGGCGACCGCCGGCCTTGTCGCCCTCGTCTACGCGTGCAGCAGCACGTCGTTCGGATGGGCCGCGGTCAGCGTCGTTCTGCTCACTCTGTTCGTCTTGCGCGAGGTGCGCACGCCGAATCCACTCCTGCCTCTGCGCATCGTCACGGACCGCAACCGCGCGGGCGTCTACTTCGCCGTGATGTCCGCCATCGCCGGCATGTTCGGCGCGTTTCTCTTCCTGACCTACTACATGCAGGTCGCGCTCCGCTTCACGCCGCTGCAGGCGGGGCTTGCATTCCTGCCCATGACCGTCGCGTCGCAGGCCGGGTCCTGGCTGATCGCCAGCCGGCTGATGCCGCACGTGGCGCCTCGAGTTCTGATGGCCCCGGGCGCGCTGGTGGCGGCGGCCGGCATGGCACTGCTCACGCAGCTCCACGTCGACAGTGGCTACCTGACCGTCGTCCTGCCGGCCGAGGTGCTGCTCGGTCTCGGCATCTCGTGCGTGATGGTGCCCGCGTTCAGCACCGCGACGCAGGGAGTCGAGCCGCGCGAGGCCGGCATCGCCTCGGCCACAGTCAACACGGCCCAGCAGATCGGAGGCTCCCTGGGCACGGCAATCCTGAACACGATTGCGACCACCGCGAGCGCCGGCTTCGTGGGGACTCGAACAGCCGGAATCGTGTACGGCTTCGCCACGGGTACCGAGGTGGGCGTGGCCATTCTCGTGGCCGGTGCGCTGGTCGCGTCGCTCCTGATCAACGCGCCGCGGCCCCAGACGAGAACGTGACCGCTCGAAGCAACACCGGGCCCATGCCCTCACCCGTCGAGGTCCTACTTCGCGGTGAGGACAGCGCCGGACACGTGGCCGTGGTCGAGCTCGTCCTCGCTCCCGGATCGCCGGGACCTCCGCTGCACATCCACCCCGCGCACGGCGAAGGCTTCTACGTCCTGGAGGGCGAAGTCACGATTCGAGTGGGCGACCAGGTCGCAACCGCCGGCCCGGGAACTTTTGCGTTTGCAGCCAAAGACGTTGCCCACACGTTCGCCAACCGCGGCGAGAGAGACGCTCGCCTGCTGGTGCTCTGTGCACCGGCGGGATTTGAGAGCTACTTCGACCGCCTCGCCGCCGACTACGCGCGGGGCGTGTGGCCGTCACCTGCACGACCCGACGCCGGGGCTGCGATTGCGGTCGGACCGGGCATTCCATAAGGGCTTGACAAGGAGCTTGGCCCGCTGTATTCTACCGATCAGTTAATTAGCTGAGCGGCAAAATACAATGGCGAATGATCACCTGAGCGTCACGTTTGCAGCCCTCGCCGACCCCACCCGGCGGGCGATCCTGGCTCGTCTTGCGATGGGCGAGGCCTCGGTCACGGAGCTGGCCAAGCCGTTCGACCTGAGCCTCCCCGGCATCTCCAAACACCTGAAAGTGCTGCAGCGGGCCGGCCTGATCACGCAGAGCCGCAATGCGCAGTGGCGGCCATGCCGCCTGGACGGCAGCCGCCTGAAGGAGGCTGCCGAGTGGGTGGGGGAATACAGGCGCTTCTGGGACGAGAGCTTCGAGCGCCTGGACGAAGTGCTGCAGGACCTTATCCAAGAGGAGAAGAAGAAAGATGGCAAAGGAAGTGAAGAGCGTGCCCACGACTGAGTACACGATCGAACCAGGCAAGCACGACCTGACGTCGGTAACGATTCTCGACGCGCCTCGAGAGCTGGTGTTCAAGGCTTACACCGACCCCAAGCTGTTCGCGCAGTGGTGGGGCCCGCGCCGGTACACCAACCACATCGACAAGTTCGACTCCCGCAGCGGTGGCGAATGGAGGGTCGTCCAGCGGGCGGCAGACGGCGACGAGCACGCATTTCGCGGCGTCAACCACGAGGTCACGGCGCCCGAGCGGATCGCGTCCACGTTCGAGTACGAGGGCGTGCCCGGTCACGTCGCGCTGCAGATCGCGACGTTCGAGCCGCTGGGCAACAAGACCCGGCTCGTCGCGCACATGATTTTCGAATCCGTCATGGACCGCGACGGCATGGTCGCGGCGGGCATGCAGTCCGGCGCCGACGAATCGACGGAGCGGCTGAGCGAACTCCTTGACCGCATGAAGGGGGGCAGGTGACCAGGGGTCTGGATCAGCTCGACGCGCTGGTCGGTGAGTGGATCACCGAGAGCAAGAAGTACTCGGAGGGGCGCGGCCACACGAAGGTCGCGCCCACCGAGGGTGGCAAGTTTGTGCGCATCGACTCGCGGCAGGAGGACGAACGCTTCCCACAGAGCACGCAGCTTGTGGGAGCAGACGAGTCGCGCGACGAATGCACAGTGCTCTACTTCGACTCGCGTGGAGTGCACCGGGTCTATCGGATGACAGTCGTCGACGGCGTCTGGACAATGTGGCGGGAGGCGCTGGGCTTCAACCAGCGCTACATCGGCAGGATCAGCGGCGATGGCAAGACGATTGCCGGACAGTGGGAGTTTTCAGAAAATGGCAAGAGCTGGGGCGTCGACTTCGACCTCACGTACACCAAAGTCGACTGACGTCGACGCGTACATCGCGGCGGCGCCGAAGGCCGCGCGCCCGCACCTTCGCGAGTTGCGCCAGGTGATCAGGGCCGCCGCGCCAAAGGCCACGGAGAGGATCAGCTACGGCATCGTGGGCTACTTCTACCCGACGCGGCTGATCTTCTTCGGCGTGCACAAAGACCACATTGGCCTCTACCCGGCGGGCGAGGCCCAAGGCCTCGATCAATACCTCGCGCCGAAGTCCACACTGCGCTTCCCGCTCGACCAGCGGCTGCCAGTCGCCAAGATCAGCAGCCTCGTCAAACGAAGAGTTAGAGAACGGGACCGAGCCGCCGCCGGGAAGGCGGCGGCCCGATCGTCACGAAAGCTCTAGATGTTGTGCGGCCTTCTCTTGTCCGGGTCGGTCGGCGCTGTCGGGGACTTCGGATGCGGCTTGGTCAGCGCCGGACCCTGGATGTTGTTGAACGGAAGCATCTGAGCGAACGTCGGCAGGTTTTTGGCTCGTGCCTGAGTGAAGGCCTCGAACCCTGAAGCGAGCTTGATCAGCGTCGGCTCACTGAATGCTGAGCCAAAAAAGCTGAGTCCCATCGGCGCGCCGAATACGGATTCCGCGGGAACCTGAATGATGGGATAGCCGCCAGCTGCGGCGATGCTCGACGTCCCGAAGATGAAGTGATCGCCGTACAGCAGGTCGGTCGCCCAGGCAGGGTTGTCCGTCGCTGAGACGATCGCGTCGAGGTGCTGGCTCGAGAGGGCGGCGTCGACGTTGTTGATGGTGAAGAGCCTGTCGGCTTCCAACGCCTGGTTGTACGTCAGGCCACCGAAGGCCGGTTGTGCATCGTCCGCGCCAGTCGCCAGGCTGTTGCAGAAATCGAAGATGTCCTGATTGAAGAACGGCATCTCCTGCGCCGTATGGGCGTTGTCGAAGTCGATCACTGACTGGAGCGTGCCGCCGGCGACGGGCACCCCGGTGCGTGAACTCAGGTAGCTCTTCAGATCATTTCTGAAGTCGAAGCACAGCACCAGGAACTCGCCAGTACCGGATGTGAGATTGAAATTCAAATTCGGTGCGTCGAGGTCGACCACTGTGGCGCCTGCGGCGGTGAGTGCCGCGAAGGCATGCTCGAACGCGTCGACAACGGGCACCGGCGTCGGCACGAACAGGTCAAAGCCTCCTAGCCCTTGCCTGGTCAGACCAAGAGTCGTTCCTTTCAAACCATCGCGGTCGAGGAACTTGGTGTAGTCAGTCGGAATCGTCGGACGCGCCTTGCCCGTCCCCTGCCAGCCGAGCGGGACTCCGCCAGTGGCAGAGTCCCGACCGTCAGAGGTCCGGCTCTGGATCACCCCGAGCGTCGCCGCCGCGTCGGCCACCGTCCGCGCGTGGATGCCGACCGTGTCCTGCGTGTGCGAGATCGGAACGACCCCTCCTCGACTGGTCAGACCGATGGTGGGCTTGAGGCCCACCACGCCATTTGCATTACCTGGACAGACGACACTGCCGTCCGTCTCCGTTCCGAGCGAGACTGCCGAGAAATTGGCGGAAGCGGCCGCGCCAGACCCGGAGCTGGAACCGCAGGCGTTGCGGTTGATGCCATAAGGGTTGTTGGTCTGGCCGCCGCGACCCGACCATCCGCTGATCGATTCGAACGACCGGAAATTGGCCCACTCCGAAAGGTTGGTCTTGCCGAGGATCACGGCGCCACCCTTGCGCAGGTTCGCCGCCACGGTGGAATCGCGCGTGGCGGGGTTGCCGAGCAGGGCCAGCGAACCCGCGGCGGTCTGCATCCGGTCGCCCGTGTCGATGTTGTCCTTGAGCAGAACCGGAATGCCCATCAGCGGTCCGAGGTTCTTTCCGGCCGCTCGCGCATTGTCGGCCGCGTGCGCCATCGCAAGCGCGTCTGGATTCAGCTCGATGACCGAGTTGACGCCGGGTCCCTCACGGTCAAGGGCCTGGATCCGTTTGACGTAATAGTTGGTCAGCCCAACCGAGCTGAGCTGACCCGACGACATCAAAGATTGGAACTGCGCGATCGTGAACTCGTTGAAGTTGGTCGGGGGATTGCCCATACCCGCGGTCGCCGAACCCAGGGCCGACGCCGCAAGCGACAGGGCCGCGGCAGCAACAAACACCCGCATTCGCATTGGTCACTCCTCCTGAATGCGGCGGCCCCCACAGCCACCCGTAGCCGAGATTTATCACTTTCCGGCGAAAATGCAAGTAAGCCGCGGGTCACACGGTGCGACGCCGCGAAGGCGAAACGAACTGGGGCAGGCGCTCGCCCTTCTGCGAGTGCTTTATGACACTCTTGAGCCGCCGCTTCTTCGTTTCCTCTTGCTTCGCGGAGGTGATCCAGTACGCGACTGTCCTTCTATAGGACGGCGCCTGCGCCTCGAAGAAACTCCACGCCGCCCTGTGCTTGCGGAACTCCGCCTCGCTCGCGGCGTCGAGGCCGCGAGGCCGGTTCTCGTACGAGTAGATCCGGGAGCGCCCCTCGTCGCGCTTCTCGTACGCCACACGGCCGTTTGGGTGGACGAGGCCTAGATTGTCCAGCTCCTGGAAGCGCTTGATGTTGACGGCGCTCCAGATGCTGCCCTTGCGCCGAGGCGTGATCCGCTGCGCCGAGCGGTCATCGCCGAGCGAGTAGCGGACGCTGTCGATCCAACCGAAGCACAGCTCCTGGTCGACAACCTCCTGCCAGGTGACCGAGGGACGCCCGGTGCGCTTGCGGTGGTATCCCAGCCACAGCTCGGCCGCGGTGTCGTGGTTCGCCTCAAACCAGGCGCGAAGCTGTGCCGGCGTCTCGAAGAACATCACGTTCCGAGGCGTGGGCACCGCGACAGATTAGGCCTCATCCTTTACGGGCGTGAGAGAGACGCCTGGCCCGCATGAGCCGTACAACGTGTTCGCGGGCACGAGCATCCACCGGCTCAATGGCATCTCGGACGGCATCTTCGCGGTGGGCATGACGCTGCTGGTCCTTGGCCTGGCCGTGCCCGCCGTTGATGCCGTCCGGACAGAGTCGGAGCTCTGGCACGAACTGCTGAACCTGCTGCCAAGCATCGTCACTTACTTCATGAGCTTCCTCACGCTCGGCATTTTCTGGGTCGGCCAGCAGACCCAACTGAGCCAGGCGGAGCGTACGAACCGGAACTACACGTGGCTCCACCTTGCCTTTCTGCTCTCGGTCACGCTGGTGCCCTTCTCGACGCTCCTGCTCGCTCATTTCCACTGGTCGCGGATCGCGCTCATCGAATACTGGCTGAACATCCTGGTGATGGGCACCATGCTGCTGGTCGCGGCGGAGTACGGCCTTCGCGCCGGGCTGTTCCCCGAGGCCGTGCGTCCGAGCGTCGCGCGCGTGGTGCGGCGGCGCGTCTACGGCGCTCAGGCTCTTTACCTGGTGGCGGTGCTGCTCAGTGTGTTTGACACCCACTGGGCCATCGCCGCGATTGTGGCCATCCAGCTCAACTTCGCGTTTGCGCCGGGCATACCGCTCTTACGAGAGATCTGACCCCGGTTCGCGTCAATAGAATGCCGCCTGAAATGGAAGACAGGTTGACGGCGCGTGGCGATCTGTCGGGTCGCGTCGCGGTCGTCGCCGGAGGCGCCAGCGGCATAGGTAGGAGCGCCGCCAAAGCCCTGGCGCGCCAGGGGGCCAGGATCGTCATCGCCGACATCGACGCCGAGCGGATGGAGCGCACGGTCGAGGAGATCCTGGCCCTGGGCAGCGCCGACGCCGCGCTCGCGCTGCCGACCGACGTTCGCAACGACGCGTCTGTGAGCTCGATGGCCGCCGACGCGATCAAAGCGATGGGCCGAGTCGACATCCTCATCAACATGGCCGGCGTTGTGCTGGAGGGCCCGCTCGACCGTATCAAGCCGAGCGACTGGAGGTGGATGCTCGAGACCAATCTCCTCGGCCCGCTGCGAACCACGATTGCGCTTCTGCCGCACCTGAAAGAGCGGGGCTCGGGTCACATCATCAACGCGGTGAGCGCCTACGGGGCGGAGCCGCGCAACCGGATGACGATCGCCTACGACACCGGCGAGGCGGCCCTCTCGGCGTTGACGCGAAGCCTGGCCATAGAGCTAGACGGCACCGGCATCAACGTCACTCTTTTCTCAACCGCGTCGCGGATAGGCCAGAACACGCGCTCACGGGGCATGGGCCGCCTGCTGCATCCCAGAGAAGACCTCGAGGAAGCAGCCAGCCCGACCGACCAGGCGATCGACAGCCTGATCGACGCGCTGCACCATCCCCGTCTTCTGGTCGAGAGCAGATGAACGTCCCCACCGACCTGCTTTCGAGCATCGGCATCGCGGTCGGCGCGGCCGCGCTGATCGCGGCAGTCACCTGGCGCTTCAAGCAGCCGCTGATCATCGCCTACCTGGCGACCGGCGTGATCATCGGGCCCAACATCGGTTTCAGGTTCATCACCAATCAGGAGAGCATTCAGACGGTCGCGGAGATCGGCCTGATCCTGCTCCTGTTCGTCATCGGGCTCGAGATCGACGTCAGGAAAATGGCGTCCGGCGGTGCGGCTGTGCTGCTCACGGGGGCCCTGCAGGTGCCGATCTGCATCGCGCTCGGCCTGGGGTTCTTCTTGCTGCTCGGCGTGAAGAACTCACCCAACAACTACGCCTTGATGTACCTCGCCGCCTGCATGAGCCTCTCGAGCACGCTCGTCGTGGTCAAGATCTTGAACGACAAGTTCGAGCTCGATACCCTGCCGGGTCGCATCACCCTCGGCGTGCTCGTGATCCAGGACCTGTGGGCGGTCGCGTTACTTGCGGTCCAGCCGAACATCCTGAATCCGAATTTCCTGCCCCTCCTCGGTTCGCTCTGGCGTGGAGCTGTGCTCGTGGTAGCGGGTTTTGGGCTTTCCAAATACGCGCTGCCCTATCTGTTTCGCATCGTTGCCAAAGCCCCCGAGCTGGTCCTCGTCTCGGCTCTCGGCTGGTGCTTCTTTCTCGCCGGCGCCGCGAGCCTGATCGGCCTGTCGCGCGAGATGGGCGCGCTCATCGCGGGCGTGAGCCTGTCGACCTTCCCGTACAACGTCGACGTCGTCGCCAAGGCCGTGAGCATCCGCGACTTCTTCGTCACCCTGTTCTTTGTCGCTCTCGGCATGCAGATCACGATCCCAAGCCTGCAGGTGCTGGAGCTGGCGCTCGCCGCGTCCGTGTTCGTGATCGTCAGCCGGGTGGTGGTGGTGCCGATCCTCTACGCGCTCAGGCTCGGCTTGCGGACCAGCATCGTGCCCGCCATCAACCTCGCCCAGGTGAGCGAGTTCTCGATCGTGATCGCGTCGCTGGGTGTGACGTTGCACCAGATCGGCCAGGACGTGCTGACCATCGTGATCGTCACCTTCGCGGTCACGTCGGTGGTGTCGACGTACATGATCAACTCCAGCCATCCGATCCAGAAAGTGCTGACCGCCATTTTCAAGGCACTCGGCCTGAAAGACCTGGGTCCATCCAGAGAAGAACGAGATGCTGCCATTGAGCTGCACCAGCCCGTGATCTTTCTCGGCTTCTTTCGCGACACGAGCTCGATCCTGTACGAGTTCGAGCACGAGGGCTCGGCCGCGGAGGCGCGCCAGTTCATCGAGAAGATCCTGGTCATCGACTTCAATCCCACAGTGCTGCGCGAGCTGCGCCGCAAGGACATCAAGTGCGTCTACGGCGACATCGCACACGCGGACACGCTGCGTCACGCCGGCGTCGAGCACGCGGAGCTGGTCGTGTCGAGTATCACCGACGACGTGCTGCGCGGCACCAGCAACCTCCGGCTGATGAACAGCGTGCACACGCACGCGCCGAACGCCAAGGTTGTCCTGACCACCGATCACATCCCCCAGGCGCTGCAGTTCTATGAGCAAGGCGCGGACTTCGTTTTCATCCCGAGGCTCTACTCCGCCGCCGCCTGCGCCCGGATCCTGCGCAAGGGCCTGAACGGCGGGTTCGAGGAGATCCGGTCCCAGGCCGTCGAGCATCTTTCCAAACGGCAGGAAGTTCTGGCCTAGCTACCCGTATCTTGGCCGTGTGGATACCACCCGGCTGAGCCCGCTCGAGTCGCTGGCCCGAGCCTACGTGCGCGCTGTGCCTGAGCAGCCTGCCGACGACGGGCTGTTCGGCCCCGGGAGCATGGTGTGGCGGGTCAACCGCGACCGCTGCTTTCCGCTGGCCGGGATGCGGTCGCTGATGGTGCAGGCGCTGCACCCGCTCGCGATGGCGGGCGTCGCCCAGCACAGCGGCTGGAAGCAGGACCCGTTCGGCCGACTCGCCGCGACCAGCAGCTACCTGCTGACGACGACGTACGGCGACACCGCCTCGGCCCTCGCCGCGGCGGCGTGGGTGCGCAAGATCCACGTCCACGTCCGAGGCGTCGACCCGCAGACTGGCCTTCCCTACAGCGCTGAGGACCCGGCTCTGCTGCTGTGGGTGCACGCGGCCATGGTCGAATCCATCATCTCCGTCGCCCAGCGTTACGGTCGACCACTGGAAGCTGCCGGCGCCGACCGCTACGTGGCCGAGATGGTTCGCTTCGCGGAGATCGTGGGCGTGCCTCGTCAGGATGTCCCGACCACGGTGGCGTCGCTCCGGAGTTACATCGAGTCGGTCGAGCTGCGCCAGGCCACCGATGCGGCAAAGGAAGCGATCGCCATCGTTCTCGACCCACCCGACCTGGACGACGAACTCCGCGATCTGTGGGGTGACCTCGGCCAGGTTGCCGTCGGCACACTGCCCGAGTGGGCCCGTGAGATGTACGGCTTCGACGCGCCGCCCGAGGAGCTGATGGAGCGCGAATCAGTGCGCCAGCTGCTCGGCGCCCTGGACCTTGCATTCGAGTCCATCCCTGGCGTGATCGAGACCCGACAGCGCATCGAGCTGCGCATGCGCGCATGAGTGCCTCAACAGCGGCGATGCTGCAGTCGCGAGTCGGCCGGGGCGCTGCCCTGGCGCGGCTCCTCCTGCGCATCGGCGGACGTTACGCGTCGCGCTCGCCGCGCCTGCTCTTTTCCTCGGTCGAACAGCGCGGCCGGCTCCGCCACGACCTCGCCCTGCGCTCGGCCGATGAGGTCGCCGAGGAACTGGGGTCGATGAAGGGCGTGCTGATGAAGCTGGGCCAGATGGCGAGCTACATCTACGACGACATGCCGCAGACCTTCCGCGCCGCGATGTCCCGCCTGCAGCACAAGGCGCCGCCGATGACGGCCGCGCTCGCCTCGTCGGTCATCGTCGAGGAGCTCGGCGACGTGCCCGAGCGGATCTTCACGCAGTGGGACCCGCTGCCCTTCGCCGCCGCGTCGATCGGCCAGGTCCACCGCGCCATCACGCGCGACGGCAAAGCGGTTGCCGTGAAGGTGCAGTACCCCGGGATCGCCCGCAGCATCACCTCCGACCTCCGCAACGTTGGCCTGCTCCGGCGCATCGTCGGCGCCGCATTTCCCGGACTGGATACGCGCTCTCTCGTCGACGAGCTCGGCGAGCGGCTACAGGAGGAGGTCGATTACTTGCGCGAGGCGGAGAGCCAGGAGGCATTCGCACGCTACTACGAAGGCCACCCAGTGATCCGCGTCCCGCACGTGCTGGGCGAGCTGAGCACCGCGCGCGTCCTGACGAGCGAGCTCGTCTCGGGGGCGAGCTTCGACGAGCTGAGCGGTTGGGACCAGCATGAGAAAGACCTCGCGGCCGAGACGATCTACCGATTCGTGTTTCGGAGCCTGTACCGGCTGCATGCCTTCAACGGCGACCCGCATCCGGGCAATTACCTCTTCCACCGCGGGGGCCGCGTCACGTTCCTCGATTTCGGGCTCACGAAGCGATTCACAGATGAGGATCTCGCCCCACTTGTCGATGCGGTGCGGTTCCTGGTTTTCGAGAAGGATTACGAGTCGTTCCGGGCGGCGCTCGAGCGGGCCGGGTTCTTGCGCGCGGGGGCGCCGGTGCCGACGCAGACGGTGGTCGACCGGTTCGGCCAGTTCTACGGCAGCGTCTTGCAGGACGCGCCCATGACGCTCACCCCGGCTTATGCGTCGGCGATCGTGCGCCGTTTCTTCGACGCGCGCGGTCCGCTGGCTCCATACTCCGACGTGCCGCGGGCCTACGTCGTCATGCAGCGCATCAACCTGGGTCTATACGCGGTCCTCGGCAGCTTGAACGCGACCGCCAACTGGCGGCGCATCGCCGAGGAGATCTGGCCCTTCCGTAACGGGCCGCCTTCGACGCCGATCGGCGAGGCCGAGGCCAGATGGCGCCGGGCGCGAACAGGGCGCACGTAAGCCAATCAGCAGGCGAATCGCGGCGTGAGCGAGCCCGACCTCGTTCTGCTTTTCGATGGCACTTGAGGGGTTTGAACGCGGATGGCGCGCTGGGTTCGCCGGCGCGACCGGGCCGGCCGTGTGCTGGCCGTCGCCAACCAGAAGTCAGGCGTCCTCCAGCGGTATGGAGTCACGCGCGAGGAAGCCGACCGGGCGGCGTGGACCATCGATAGGGATGGCCGACGGCTCGAGGGCGCGGCGGCAATCAAGCGCGTGATCGACGAGCTGCCGGGTGGCTGGCGCGTGCTGGCGTCGCCTTATCGTTGGCGCCGGTTGGCCAGCGCCGCGGAGGCGTTGTACCAGTGGTTCGCGCCGAGGCGATCCCGATTTCGCCGCTTCGGGGTCAGGCCCGAATGTGACGAGCCCGGAGCCGGCTGCGCGTGAGTGACCTGCTCGCGGCCGGGCACATTGGGCCGCTGATCGTGATCGCGCTTGCGACCGTGGCCCTGGTCATGGCAGCGCGGCGTCGCACCGGCGCCTGGCTGAAGGTGTTCGCGGTCGTGCTTGTCGTGGACGAAGTCAGTTGGTGGGTTTTCATGGCGGCCGGCGGGGGCGAACCGGACCAGCGCGCCCAGCCGCTGCCCTTTCAGCTCTGCGATATGGCCATCTTCGTCGCGGCGGCGGCCCTGTGGACAAGACGCCCATTGCTGGTCGAGGTCACGTACTTCTGGGCTCTTGCCGGCACCATCCAGGCGCTGCTGACGCCTGCCCTGCCCCAACCCTTTCCGACCTATCCGTACTTCCAGTACTACATCGCGCACGGCGGCGTGGTGGCGGCGGCGCTTGTACTGGTCGTGGGATTGCGCCTGTACCCGCGCCGCTGGGCGGTGGCCTGGGTGGCTGGAATCACCATCGCGTATGCCGCGTTTGTCGGGCTCGTCGACGCGGTCACAGGCGCCGACTACATGTTCCTGCGCGCGAAGCCGGCCGGCCCAACGCTGCTCGATGTGCTTGGCCCGTGGCCCTGGTACATACCGTCGGCGATCGCCCTCGGCGTCGTCCTGTTCGCGGTGTTGGACGCGCCCTTCTGGCCCAGGCGATTACGCGAGCGGCCGGCCGAAGCGCTCGGCTGAGACGACCTGGTCGAACGGCTTGCGCTTCTTGCGCCCCATCGCCTTTCGCTTCGGATAGCCGAGCGGGAGGACTGCCAGCACGTCGTAGGTGTCGGGCAACCCGAACTCGACGCGGACGTTCTCGAGGCCGCCAAATCCGGTCCAGTTCGAGCCGACGCCGTCGCCCCAGGCGGTGAGGATCATGGACTGGATTGCGCGGCTCGCGTCCGACTGCGCATACGCATTCTTCTCGCAGGCGACGATGACGGCCGCCGCCGCCGACCGCGTGTACCCGCCCGTCCTGACCAGCGCTCCGAGTTTCTGCAGGCCGTCTCGCTCGCGGACCAGTACGAAGTGCCACGGCTGTCTGTTGGCGGCGCTCGCCGTCAGATGGCCGGCTTCGACGATGCGCCTGACAGCGTCATCCGGCA